>JBCCZL010000006.1:0-46000 GCA_039187775.1 Myxococcota bacterium | reverse complement strand
TGGGGGGCTCCGCGTCCGACTCGACCCGTTGGTAGCACTTTTTGGTCTTGCTCGCCGCTGCCTTCTTGGCATCGGCAAGCGCGGCCTGGTGATCTGCGTAGTCCCTCGACTTGGTTTGACCGTCGGTGCCGATTCGGCCCCACTGCGTGGTCACCGTGGCTCCCTCAACGGTAAAGCTCCAAAACTTGGCCGACTTCTTGTCTCGAAACTCGTAACGCTCGTGCACGCCCGCTCTCCCAACGCTCGTTTCCGCACGAGTGGCTGCAATCCATGGACCTCCTACCACGGAGGAAGTCCTCGGGAGTTACGGCGGCCAATCGTCAAGACCACCGAGCCATTCCGTCGCATTACGCAAAATATGCCTAGCTGCTGCCTCGGCCTACATGTTCCAGGTCTTGCGGTGGGAGCGGTCCTGGGTGACGGTCAGCGTGTGACCGAACTGCCCTCTCCCTCCGCGGTCTCTCACATTGCCGAAGACGCCGAAGCCTTCGGTCTCGCATCGCTTCCTCGCGGAGTTCACGTCCTCCTTCGAGAGGCAAGCGCGTCGGCTCGGTTGATCGCCCACCTGCATCTCGTCCACGACGTGGCGCTTCGACTCGTGTCTCACGTCGTGGACACCTTTCCGACGGTGGGCATCGACGCGGCGGCGGTACGGTTTGGGGCCGCCATTCACGATATCGGCAAGGCGATGTACCCCGACGAGCTGAGCGGTGCGGGCGACCTTCACGAAGCGGCAGGCGAGGCATTCCTCCGGGAGCAGGGCATCGACGCGAAGCTCGCGCGCTTCGCTCGCACCCACGGCCGGGAGCCGAGCTCCCGCGAGCTCTGCCTCGAAGACCTTCTCGTGATCGCGGCCGACAAAGTATGGAAAGGCAAACGGGTTCGGGGGCTCGAGGAGCGCATCGCGCACACGATCGCGAACACCACCGGCAAAGGCTTCTGGGACGTCGAAACCGCCCTCGACCCCATCCTGGAAAAACTCTCCGCCGGCGCAGACGCCCGACTCGAATGGCAGGCCCGCTTTCCCATTTAGGCGAGTTTACTTCGCCCGCAGCACCACCGCTCGAGCGTCGACGTTCAGAACCTGAAGCGCTGGGGTGAGTGCCGCGAGCGGAGACTTCCAGTGCGTATGGCCACACACCACGAGGCCCTGCGCACGCGCGAGCGAAGTGCGTACTTCGCGACTTCCGCGTTGCCCGTCCTCCGCGTTCGGACCCATGTGGAGGACGATCACCTCTGGCGACTGTTCGACCACCAGGTCGAGCGCGGCAAGAAAATCCCCTTCCGACCTTCGGCCGGGCTTTTTCGGATCGCCGATGATCTCGCCCACCCCACCGAAGGAGACTCCGTCGACCGTCACAGTATCGCCGTCCAGCAGATGCACTCCGTTCTTCGCGACGAGTCGGCCTCGGATTCGATCGAGTCGATACGCACGCAACGCACTCCCGGTTGGGAGTCCTAGTCAGCTGGAGGTTTGAGGAACGGCCCCCAATCGGCGGGGACTTCACCATATCTTCGGAGATAAGCTCGCCAGCTGGGTTGATCGTCAAACACCCGCAACACCCAGCTGAGCCACGCTTCGCCGAAGCTCCCTTCGAGGCTCCGAGGATCGGACACGGAGGGAGCCACGTGGCCAGCTGTCCAAGGTGGAGGAACTTCACCGCTAGCCGCCAGGTGAAGCGCGACCTGTTCCCAGGGCGGCAATGGGAGAGTGGAGGGAACTTGGCCACTGGACAAGGCAGACCAGAACGCGACCCATGCCTTTGGGGGTTTCGGTACCATCGCAAGCCAGCGATCGAAGCGGGCCGACGTTCTAGCTTCTCCGGCCCAGCGCCCGAGGAACGTCAGTTCACGGGGGTTCATACTCGCATAGCTGCCCAGACGAGCCGGAAAGCCAAAAGGCCTGGGCGGCGACGCTCCGTGGAGTGCGGTCCAGTAGCGAAAGGAGACGTCGTCAGCGAACAAGCCCAGGCCTTCCAACTCTCGAACCGTGGGCACAGGCTTCCATCGACGCTTAGTGCACGAGGCCACAAAGTGCTTCCACGACTTGGGAGCCGGGTATCGTCGTAGGTAGCGAATCTTTGCTTCTCTTCGCCAGTGCTTTCGGCGGAACCACGCATCGAATGTGATCTGGTAGCTCTCCCCGTACCCCATGCGCCAACCAATGCTTCCAGCGGGAATTTCGGGGTGGCGAGCCCATGGAGGAAGAAGCTCGCCATGTTCTTTCGTCTCTGCCGCAATCTCCTCGGCGATTCGCGCACGACGGCTACTCGTCATGTTCCCCTCGGGCGGGTTGGCTGGCGCCAGGGATTCAGTCGGCTAACCTCCGATGGCCAAGCGAGAGGGAGGGGTTCGGCCATGGCCTGGAAGATTCATAGCTGGTCCGAGAAGACCGGCAAGGGAACGATCGCGTCGCCTCACTTTGGCCCCTGGCCTTTTGGGCCGACAGAGAACCCGATGGGCACGACGGACTTCCGAATCGGGGAAGAGGTCTCCGTTCACCTCGAGCCCCATGGCGACACCTATGTCGTCGCCTCGGTCATCCTCACGCGGCAGCGCCAGCCCCAAGGGACCGAGTGGAAGACTCTTCAAGAACTCGGAGCGAGTCACGCCAGCGACCTCGAATACACCGTGGTCGGCGACCACGAGCTCGTTCTTCGCCTCTTCGACTGCTGCGCTTGGTGCAGCGATGTGTGGACGATTCGCTTCCGCGGGGTCACAACGCACACTCTTCCGTGTAGCGACGATTCGGACCTCGACAACCCCCTGCTTCGGTTTGCCAGCTCGACGGAACTCGACGAACACCGCATCGCGGTACCGGAGAACGCGGAGGCATACTGCGTGGTGACGAGACACGGGCTCGGTCTCGATGGCCCGCGTTACTTCATCGTGGCCCGAAGCGTCGAGGTCACACTGCAGAAGTGCGGTACCGACCCGGACCAGCAGACCCTCGTCTACCGCTCAGCGGAGCCAACACACTCATGACTTTCCCGGAGCGAGGAACCCGCCGCCTTCATGTCGATGGCGCCGGTCGGCCGACGTCCTCGAACATCAACCCTTCTGGCCAAGCCGACGAGCGCTGGCCTCACCCCGGGCACCGAAGGAGTCTAGTTGGGGATCATCCCGGCCCGGTACACCACGCCGCCCTCGACGCGGACCCCCCAGCCGAGCCGGTCGTCGCGAACGAATGACTCGCCCTCGGCCAAGCGTGCTTCAAGCTCTTCGCTCGACCAGTGATAAGGCGGCAAAACGTACGCGAAACTCTCATGAAGGGGCCGATCGCGCGCAGAACCCGGATCCGCCAACACACGCTCGAAGTCGGCTCGGCCACCGCCCACGATATCGAAGCAGAGGTCCAAGAATCCATCATCGCCTCGGGCGATTTGTCCGACTTCCTTTTCCGCCCCCTCGATCGCTGACTTCATGACGTTCACGAAGACCTCGATACGGGCGGCAATTCGAGCCGCATCCTGGGCCGAGCCGCTAAATCGGCGCCGTGTATTTTCATAGCTGCGGTCGCGAGTCCACTCCAACCGTTCAATCGCCGCCCAGGCTTCATCGTCAGTCAGCGATGGATCATCCACGAGCGGAAGCGCGTCGGCGACGAGCTCCGTCCAAACATTGGGTGCCGGGACGACGCGGGAATCGAGCGCGCCGCGGATCACCTGCTCAGGGCCGTTCGTCCACATGGCGACTTTCCAGAATCGTGGCGGCGCCTCGGGCTGCCGGTAGAGCGCGTAAAGCTGGTGTTTGATCACTCGAGGTGCGCCAACGGAGTCAAGCTCCGTGAGGACTGGTTCAAGGTATTGGGCCCAACTCTCTCCGATTCCCTCGACGCGCTTCTCTAGGATTTCTGTCGCACGCATGGATATGGGAAGGACGAGCCACGCGGGCAGCTGCGCCACCGCGGACTCAGGAGGCACGTCGCCAACCTCCTCCGCACTACAGACGACGGAGTGAAAGGCGGCCAGTCGGGCCATGGGGTTGTCCAAGGCGTCGATCCAGGCTGAGCAATGCGCAGCGGCTCTGGCAATCGATGCATCGCCCTCGCGCTGCCGCCCAACGAGGAATTGGCCTAGCCATTGGATTCGGGCCTGAAGACCGAGTTCGGGAGGAATCGCCATCGGCGCGGGCCAGTTGATGAAGGGTCGGTCACCGTCCAGAACACGGGCGCTGAGCTCTTCAACGAAGGTTCCGAGCCGTAGCCGTCGATGGACGATCGAACTCAGCTCTTGGTAGGCCCGATCGGGACGTACAACATGGGTTTCAAGAAGCGTCGCTCCCCTGGGGGCCCGGCTCACACGACCCTGGGCATGGACGCCTGCTTCGGAAATGTAGAGTCCTCGATGGTTGCCTACGGTCTCCGGGTCCTCCTCGAACTCCGCCTTCACCCGAGCTTCTTCTCCCACCGACGTTTGGGCGACGAGGACTGGGACGTCGATCGGGACGCCAGCCACATCAAAAAGCGCAACCTTCGCATCGGCTTGCCAGGTGACCGTGCCCGACCAGAACTTCTCGAGGGTGCGAGCGACGTCTCCTTCGTCCACGGGTAGCCGAATCTAGCACGTCGGTCTCACCACAACACTCGTCGCAGACTCAGCAGGGCCTCGGGCCAATACGATCATCCGGCTGGATGGAGGGCTCCGGGAAGAGCCGGTTACGAGCCATTGGCTCTTCGCTGCACGGGTTAGAGATTCGGAGCTGGGTGGAGCGTAGTGCACCGCTCGCCGGATCGGGAACTGCGATGACTTTCCCAAACCGAGGGACCCGTCGCCTTTATGTCGATGGGGTAGAGTATCTCTGGCATATCGCGCTTCGGGATGTGGACTATGGCGGCGTCCTGGCGACGATTCGTGCGGTTTCCGGAGGCCCGCTGCTTCATTACCGGATGGAGGAGTTCCCCAGCGGACGGGAAGCGGAGGCGATGATTCGCTTCGCGATCCGCTCTGGGTGGGAACAATGCAAACCGGGTTCGGCCGTCTGGGTCGAACAGTATGCGTCCGGCCTCACGCTGAGCACCGGGCGGCCTACGAACGCGGGCGGATGACCTCGATTCGACTCATGTTCAGTCACCTAGCGTGATCTCGGCTGCGCTAGTAAACGAGACTCCATCGGACCGATTCCGGTTCTCCTACACGACGAGAATCGGTACTGTTGCCGGAGGGGGCGCGTTCGGAGCGCCATGGCGAAAGGCGGCGCGTTCGGAGCGCCATGGCGAAAGGCGGCGCGCATGAACCGGAGCATCTTGTGGGGGCACTTAGTTGTGTTCTGTGTTCTCACCTTCGCTGGGACAGCCAACGCACAAACACCATCCGTGTCGCTGGAGTTCGTCAGTCCACAAGGGTGCCCCAACGAGAGCCAATTCAGAGGAGAGCTGGCGAGCCAGCTCGGACACGACCCCGTCTCCTCCACGGGCGCCTCAGTGCGGGTTTCGATCGCTCCGTTCGGCGACTCAGGCTGGATCGGGACACTCCAGATCGAGTCGGCGCAGCGGGTGCTTCGAAACTCTGACTGCACCGCGCTATCACGCGCACTTGCATCAAGCCTTGCGACGGAGCTGTCTCCTCCTCAATCAGACCCACAAGAGCCGGTCGTTCCCGTACCCGCGACGGGCACCGGCCTTACGACGGAGCTCTCTCCACCTCAACCGGACCCGCAGGAGCCGGCGATTTCCGCAACCGAGACGCGCACCGAGGAAGCTCCGGAGGTCGGCCTCTCCATCACGGACCACGGCCCAAGCACAGAGCAATCACCGAGTATCGTCGTTTCGGTCGAGGGTGCGAACGACCTCACCCTTCACAGAGTCACCCGACGAAGCTCCGCCATCGGCGTTGCGGGAGGCGTTCACGCCGTCGCACTTGGTTGGGAGTTTGAGCAGCTCTGCGGTGTGCCCTGCGAAGTATCGCTGGAGGCAGGTCGACATCAGTTCGGGGTGGGTCGCGGAACCGACATCCCACTGCCCGTGGAAGACTCGATCGACCTGACGCGCCCGACTCGCCTCCATGCATCCTATACATCGAAAGCCAGCCAACGCACCGCTGGCTGGCTGGCCCTGCTGGGCGGGTCCATCGTCGGCGTGTCACTAATCATGGTCGGACTCTTCGCGTTTGAATCCGAGGATGAGTTCGGAATATCCACGTCCGACCCGAACCTTCCCATGATCGTTGTCGGTGGTGTGCTCACCCTTGCGGGGAACATTGCGTTCTATCCTCTGGCGTTTCAGCGCGATAGCGTGTCGGTCACGGAGATTAGCGGACGTTGAATTCACCTGTGTATCGGTGACTCGCTTCCGCCGGTGCGTCAGCCGCCTCGGACTTTGCGAAACGCAGGGGCCGACGCGACGATTTGATAGCGGGGCCAGATCGAGGCCCAGAGGGGTCCCTCGGCTGCCGCCTCGAGCATATGAAGGCTGAGCATGTGGGCCTTCCTTGGCTCCTTTTCCAATCGGTCGAGAAGTCGCAGGAAATCGCGCGCGGCCCCTGCGTGATCGCCGGCTCGAAGTCGACAGTGCGCGAGGCATTCGAGAAGGTGATCGATGCGCCACACCCTGGGGCCATCGAATGCATTGAGCGGAACCGCCTCGTAGGCGTCGACCGCGTCCCCCCAGCGCTCCAAGTCATGCAGGGCGTGGGCGCAAAAGAGACGGGCGAGGCCGTAGGCTGGATCGAGCCGCACGGCTTCCTCGAACCAGCGAAGCGCCTCGAGCGTGTCGCTTGCAAAGTCGTAGTGCCACTTCCCTAGCGAATAGGCCGACCAGGCGTCGGTGGGGTCGAGGTTCCAGGCGCGTTCCAAACAGTGGCGCGCCCGCCGCTTCAGTTTCTCACGGGCCGGCGACGAAGAAAGGCCATAGGCAAACGCTTTTGCGGTAACGCCCCGCGAGTGCCAAACCACGAGGTCCTTCGGGGCCAGCCGAAGCGCCGCCTGGTAGACACGGTCGACCGCTTCCGCTTCGAAAGATGAGTGCCGGCCCTCGAGAAAGATCGCAAGCTGGCGAAGCCGCTCCGCGGGCAAGAGCTCGATCGCATCGGTCCTTCGCAGAAAGAGAGCGACATCCAGACGCCGAAGGTCATGCACGCGAAGGTCGCGATAAGGAGATGCCGCGAGCCACGCATCGAGGCGATGGTATGGGCCGATGACTTCGGAGGGGCGCCGATCGCGGCGACGACGCGCCTTGGCTCGATCGCGCGCGTCCACGCACCCGCGAAGGACAGCACTTCGAGGCATGAGAGTCTCCTGACTTGGTGGGCCGTAGTGAAACGTGAGCCCGGAATATGGTCGTCCCGCGCTTCGTGAAACGGGTTTACCGCCGGTCGTCGAGGCGACAAGCGGAGAGCATCCGCGAACTGATCCGAACGGCAGCTTCCCCGCACGATCGTCCGTTCATCCGAGCTCCCCACGGGTCGCTATCGCCACTCGCGGAGTTTCCGTCCGATCGTCAGTCGACCCGCGGGTTGTTTGGGAGAACGCGGAGGCGAATGCGGATGCCAGCACCTCTCGCGGCCTTTGAAATCACTCCGAACGGGCAGCCTTCTCCCTCCACCGGGCAGCGAAAGCCGCCAGGAATCAGTCGTCGACGCAAGATCGACCGCGCGGCCGAGTGACGCCGACAGATATGAAACTCACGGTCGACCAGAAAGAACTGGATCTCTTCATGATTCAAAATGAACTCCAAGAGATCCCGGTGCATGAGCTCGTCGTCGGCGACGTCCTCTGAATCGACCTGGTGCCCGTGGAGGATCAGGGGCAACCCCTCCCAGCCGTCCTCGCCGGAAGCGAATGACAGGTCCTCGGCGCACGGATCCCAGAACTTCGAGAGCATCGATCGTTCCTTCGTGGTCAATGTGGACCACCAACCCCACGCCGCCGCCCGGTGCTTCGCCGAAAGATCGGTTGAGGCCGGTTCCATCCACCATGGCTTCGCGCCCATTGCCGTCCCTCCCATGCCGACAAAAGGAGTGGCAGACGCCGCCCCCTCGGCAGGATGGGAGATAGCACGCGTCTCCGCGCCGGTCGAGCCTCGATGGGTCCTTCGCATGACGCCCCGGCCTTCCTTCCGACCGGACGCCCGGTACCTATCGGTGGGAATAAGAGGATCGCGACGAGGAGTGGAGAGACATATCCCAGACACCCGAAGGCGCCCAGGGCCGGCACATTGGAAGCATGCGAAATCGCATCGCCACCCGTTCGCCCCGCAGCCGTCAACCTCGAGGGTCTTCGACCGCCATCGCTAAGCCGCTCGCGCGGGTTCGCTACCTTAGGACCGCTATAGTTACGATGTAGTCCCTCAAGTATTCGCGTTCCTCGGAGCCGGTGGCGGGAGTTGCACCCGCAGGGGCCCGCATACGAAACGGGCTCTCCGCTCCCGGAGTCACCGGCAGGGTGAGGTGGCCCCCAATCGAGACCACCTCGAGGTGATTACAGTTCGACCTGGTCGATCAGGTGAGCCCACGGGGCTCCGCCGTCCGCCTGGACGAACTGGGCGACGACGTCGAACACCGCGTCAGAGAAGCCCCCGACGTTGAGGATGTCCGGGCGATCGATCGCCTGCTTATGGATGTTGGGGGTGAGGTCGATGCAGATGAGCTTCGCCTTGGGGTTCCGCCGGCGAAGCGCCTCCCACTCCGTCATCATCCCCGTGCCTCGGCGGTAGCCGCTCCGACCGAGCGAATCGACCCACGACTCGTTGTCGGACACGTAGATGACGACGTCGACCTTCGTCCGGTCCTTGCTCAGGAGCGAAAGCGGGGCCGAACAGTCGGTCCCACCGCCGCCGATGGACGCCAGCGTGTTGGCGATCGACATCACCGAATCCCGGGGATTGAGACGCACCGGGCGAACCCGATGCTCGAAGGGGATGACCGATGCGGACGGGTTCTTCCGAAGAAGCGCCGCCGCGATCAGTCCCGCGACATCCACACAACGAATCGCACTCGTGGCCCCACGCCGGTAGCCGGTGATCGGCGAACTCATCGACGAAGAGACGTCCGGGCAGATCACGAGGCGGCCGTCGACGCCCGGGATGTTCGACACCGAATGCTCCATCGCGTCCTGCAGGGCGTCCTGGACCTTCGCGGGCACAGTGGCCGCCGACTTCCAGGCCGCAAGCAGCTGGTAGGGGAATGCCTTCGCAGTGCGAACCTCGTTCTCGTCCCGAAGGCGGTTCGCGACGAGTTCCACCATCGCCTTATCGTTAAACACGCCATGGCGCTGGTAGGTGTTGAGGTTCATCCGGGTCTCCTGCCACCGCGCATTTCGCGCGATTTCAGTCCACTCCGGCGTGCCCAGCGGAAGGCCGGCAAGCATGCGGAAAGGCACCTTCGGAAGATCTCCACTGGTGTCTCCTCGCTTCCATGCTTCGAAGCCTCGTACCGTGTGGGGAAGCTTCTCGACATCGTGGGGCTTGCCGATGAGGTAAGCGTAGATAGCCCGCTGCTCGTCTGACACCGGACGTGGGTGAACCATCTTGATCACGTCCGCGAGGGACGGATCGTTTCCGACCGAGTCTCGAAAGAGCTGCATCGCCGACCGCGATGCGAGCCACCGCTGAACCGCCTTCTTGGGGGCCGTTCCGAGCGACTTCCGTCCGAGCTGGCCCGAACGCAGGATCTGAACGAAGTTCCGAAGCATGCGGCCATTGCTGATCACCCGAGGGAACACTGCCTTCATCATGGCGAGGCCAAGCGGGCCGCGCGTTGCAAGATGGGCAAGGAGCAGCGCCGGCATGTCCTTCATGAAGCCACGCTCCCGTGCGTAGATCGCGACCTTTGCTACGAAGGCAGGATCGCACTGGGCGGCACATCCGAGGACCTTGTCGAGCTGCTCTGCACCGGACACGTAGAACGTGCTTCCAAACGTGCCGGTTGCCGCAAGCTGCGCTAGGGCGGTGCGTGCATCGAGCGCGTAGGCCGGTGCACCTTCGTGGTTGAGGCTCGTGGCGCCAGGGACAGCGCGCGCCGCGCTACCGAATAGAGACTTGTGTGCCATTGGAGACCTTCCTTTCCCGGCGAAATGCCGAGACGAGTTGAGGTGAGCGGGACATTCCCGCGGAAGCGATGAGGTCGCGCGGAGCGAGGACGCCGAATGGCGACGCTGCGGAAACCCGGCCGTTCTGACTGACGCCCCGGACGCCCATCCGGCGGAGAGCAGAGGTCTCGAACCCCACAGCACTGACTGCACTTCGGCTAGCAACCGAGCCCGGTCCCCGACCGGTTTACTCTCCAAAAACGGGTGCGACGAACGCCCCAAACCCGATCAATAGGGTTTGATCTTCTGGATAAGCCCTACTGTATATCCTCACTAATCGATTTGATTAGCCGAAAGGCAAGGCTCTGCGAACAGATGACAAGTTCGTGGCCAAGCTCCGCCTCGTAGGCGCGTCCTAAGAGAGCCCGTCCAAGCGGCGATCCACTGCTGGTGAGCGTTTCGTTGCAGAACGAACTCTGTTCGTTCTGGTTTCCGAATCAAGACTCTTGAAGCACGGTGGGCATTGCACCCGGGGAGGCCGAGCGACCCAGAAGACCGAGCGACCCAAACCCGAGCGACCCATCCACTCGATACCGGCGAGATGCGAATCGCGCAGTTCGGCGCCCCCGGCACTGTTGTAGCTCCTTCGACGTCTGGGTCAAGCGAACGGTTCAAATTGAATTGATTTTCTTTCAAACCAATTTTTTGAGAGCTGAGACAGCAGACCTGCTATGGACCTCACATGGACGCCATCGACGCGATGTACCGGACATTCGCTCGCTACCGGCGTTCGGATGCGCCGAGCGGCTGCCCTTGCTGCGTGAGCGCGCAGGACCAGGGCCAGCTTCGAGGCACCCTCCGCACTTTAACGAGCGAGCAGCTCGGCCGGTTCGCGTTCAAAGCAATGACGACGTGGGGAGATGTCGACGACTACAAGTACTATCTTCCGCGCATCTTCGAGCTCGCTCGCGATGAACCGTCGGCGTGTCCCATCGGCCTTTCGCCTTGGCTGATGGGTTCAAAGCTTCGATACGGAAACTGGAAGGAGTGGCCATCTTCGGAGCAGGCCGCGGTGTACGACGGGTTCGGCGCGCTCTTCGCCGCTTCTATCGGACGGGCGGAGTTGGGAGCCACAACCGAGGTATTCCGCGGGCTCAGGAACGCGGGAATCGAGCTTGGAGCTTTTCTTCACCACTGGGACCCCCTCTCCAGCCCTGCCCATGCGGCGACGTTGGCCGAAGCGGTCCAGGAGACGGAGCTTCATCGCGATCCCACGGTTGGAAGCTGGCTTCTTTCCACCGCCCGGCGAATAGAACTGGAACGGGCGTTCGAGCGATTCGTCGACACCTCGGAGGCGGACGCGATTGCGCGAGGGGTGGACTACCTCACCTGCATGCTGTTCTGACAGGAACGGGAACGATCGTCGAAGCGGTTCGTCCGACGACGTTCGGCGCTCCTGGGTTCGTCCAATGGAGGCTGGCGGTCCACCGCAGGCGCTGGCGCTTCGTTGGCGACTCGGTAATCTAGGGTGGTGCTTGGCCGTGAAGTGTTCTTCTTGCTTCTCCTATTCTCGAGCGCGGCGTGCGGGGCTCGAACCCCGCTCGGTGAACCCGAAGGACCGGAGACGGGCGTTCCCGACGCGGACGCAGGGCGGGCGGATGGGAGCGAGGACGCCAACGTCGATCGGAACGTCCCCGACGTGGCTCCGCGGGACTGCAACCTTGCGCTCGAAGTGAGCGACCACCTGATCGGCGAGGGGCCCACGCGCTTCGAGACGGTCAGCGTGCATAGCCTTGGGCCGGCGAGCTTCGCGGTAGGGGCAGGCGGAGAGCAGCCGATCCTCGTCGAGGCCAACATCCTCGCGGGGTCGGGCCTCGCATCTTCGCTTCGGCTCAGCTTTAGCCCGGGAGGCTCGTTGGCCCTCGGCGTCAGCCGCGCCGCCCAACGCATTGCGGTGTGTCCCCCACAGTCTCCGCTCCTCATCCTCGATTCGAGCTTCATGCCGGTGAGTGACACTCCAGTCTTCGGACCTGGCTGCACCGACGGCATTGGAAGCGACGCCGGCTTCGCCTTCACCACCGGTGAACCCGGGAACGACGCGAGTCTCGTCACCGTCTACGCGCCCGATGGTACGCTCAACCTCATGCCGTTCCCGGGGAGCCGGGCAGACTTTGGGCCGGCGCGGCTGGGGGCGGGGGCGGATCGCATTTTCCTTGTGAACCGTAGTCCGAGACGCCTTGGTGAAACCGAGTACGCGTTGGTCTTGCCGGACCGGAGCCCGCAGTTTCAAACTGCGGGCATCGAGCAGACATCGGATGCCGCATTCGTGGCTCCCGCGATCGAGCCATGGCCCTTCGATCCCGAGCTGGTGGCGATCGCGACCCAGACCTTCCGCGGCGTTGCGGTGTCGCTGGTCGATCTTGGGAGTGGCGAACTCCTGCGAGAGAGCCCACCGCTCGGCTTTGATATGGGCGCCGAGACCACCCCGGCACTGGTCGCCACCCCGAACGGACTCGTGGTGGCAAGCCTCGGCTTCGGCGATCTGGATCCTGGCGGGGGGCTTGTCGAAGTCGCTCTCCTCGACGAGGAGCTCGAGCCTCGAGGTGAGCAGATCGTCTTGCCGACCTCCCGAGAGTTTTCTGACGTGCCTACGATCGATGGCGCGGCCACGCCGGCGGGAGGGAGCATCGTCGTCGCCTTCAGCCAGCTCAACCGCGATAACGGTTTGCAAGAAGTGCGGGCCCTGCTTCTGACCTGTCGGTAACCCGAAGTGCTGGCGTGCGTCGACGTGCACTACACGCCGCGCACCGCGGCGGCGGGATGCGTGCTCTTCCATGAGTGGACCGACGACGCACCGGCACGCGAACTCGTGCACATTGGAAGCGCACCCGCGAACTACCGACCCGGGGAGTTTTATCGAAGAGAACTCCCAAGCGTTCTCGCGGTGCTGCGAAAAATCAACGTGTTGCCAACCCTCGTCATCGTGGATGGTTACGTGTGGCTCGGCGGAGGGAAGAAGGGGCTTGGAGCGCACCTTGCGAGGGAGCTCCCAGGGCCCGCCATCGTCGGAGTCGCCAAGACCGAGTTCCG
This sequence comes from Myxococcota bacterium, assembly GCA_039187775.1. Lineage (GTDB taxonomy): Bacteria > Myxococcota_A > Polyangia > Polyangiales > JBCCZL01 > JBCCZL01. Next base: position 32,947 of record JBCCZL010000006.1, on the reverse strand, counting down.
AGGTGCACCGGCGGCACCGGTGCTTCGGGGCCGGAGCCGTCGTCCGCTCTTTGTCACGACCGCGGGAATCGATCTGCATCGCGCCGCGGCCCAGCTAAGGGCGATGCACGGACCGCACCGGATCCCGACGTTGCTAAAGCGCGTCGACCGACTGTGCCGTTCGGCGGCAACGGACAGCTAACCCGCATCGGTCACCAGTCGGCGTGCCTCGCGCCCGAAAGCGCCGCCTTCCCCCGGCCTTCTCCCTCCAGCCGTCATCGCGGTACGTCGAGTACCGCTGCGGCGTCTTCCCGTCCGAGGTCCGCGGAGAAGGCCAGGGGAAGGCAGCACTTTCGAACGCGATCCATCACCTCTGGTGACCGATGCGGGCTAACGCGGGCTAACGCCAGGTGGCCCGGTACTGCGCGCGGTCCGGGTCGCTGATTCGCATCTCGACGATCACATCCTTGCCACCAACGATCTCCAGAAGGCTTGTCAGCATCGGCACGTTCGTCGCGTGTTTTGTGGTGTTGTGGAGATAAGGAGGATGGGTCACGTGAATCAGCGACTCGCGCTTGTCGACTTCGATTCGGACCACTGTCCCCTTCTGGACGAGCCGATTGTGAAACTCCTCGGCGATCCGAAGGAACACCGCCGGGCCCGCCACTCCGATCAGGCGGCGGTAGACCCGATTGGTGGACGTGGTTCGGGTCCTTCGCAGTGACCATTCCTCGATCGCCTTCTGCGACGGATAGAATCGGTCGCACACGGCGTGGAACACTGCATCGGTGAGGACCGCCGACATCCACACCCCCGCGGGAGGTGGGTTCCAGATGGCGTCGCGAACCGCGGGCGGAAGGCCTTCATCCAGCTCCGAAAGATCGTGCCCCTCGATCGAGGAACGGGCCAGCATGGCCTTGGACAGACACTCGGGATAAGACGCGAGGGAATCAGGCAGCTGTCCGAGATACTGGGCTAGGCGGGGGAAGCGCACCGCATCGACCATAACTAACCGTCTCTCAGGTGACTGCCGGGGGCAAGGACGACCGGAGAACGCTTGGCGCAAAATCGGTCAGCGATGGGCCAGCACCGGCTCCGTCGACGACGCCGAGTCGGCGGATTCGGGAGTCCACGGCGTGCCCTCGCGCGACTTTAGATAGCCGAGCACTGAACGGAATCGACTTCTTCGATGGCTGGGCTCGAGTCCTTGGCCCATCCGGGCGAGCTGATCTTGGTACCACGCGCCCTGAATCACCGAATCGAGGTTTCGGATCCCCGTCGAAAGCGAAATCGGGATCGCCGCGGTAGCTTCGCCCGCGAGGAGCCGTCGCGGAAGATCGGGTTCGTAAGCCAGCGGCCGGGCCAGGCCGAGGACGTCGACCCCCGACGCGAGCGCGTCCTCCATTCCGCGCAATGACCGAAGTCCCCCGGTGAGCATCAGCGGAGTCTTCACGCGCCCGCGGACCATCTCGATATAGTCCTGAAAATACGCCTCACGCTGTCGGGTGCTCGTTCTTACCGGCGGGCGATCCTGCGAGGCTTCCTGAAACATGGCGGCCGCCTCGTAAGTGCCTCCGGAGATCTCGATGAGGTCGAGGCCCTCTTCGTCGAGCGCGGCGACCACTTCGGCGGACTCTTCATCGTCAAAGCCGCCTCGCTGGAAGTCGGCGGAGTTCAGCTTGATCCCCACCGCAAATGTGCCGGAGACGCGTTCCCGCACCGCGCGAATCACTTCGAGGAGAAAACGTCGTCGTCGCACCGGGTCTCCGCCCCAGCTGTCATCGCGACGATTGGTGTGGGGCGAAAGGAACTGACTCACGAGATACCCGTGGGCCGCGTGAATCTGAACGCCATCGAAGCCGGCTTCTTCGGCGATGGCCGCAGTCGTCGCAAACCGACGGACGATCTCTCCGATCTCTTCCGGACGGAGCGCCCGCGGCCGAGCGAACATCAACCGCCCTTCTCCGGCGAGGCGCACCGACGACGCGGACACCGGATGCAGCGACAGGTTTCGAGGACTCTGGCGTCCCGGATGATTGATCTGCATCCACACCCGAGCGCCCCCCGCCTTCGCGGCCTTGGCCCATGCCTCGAATGCCGAAAGGTAGCGCCGGTCCTCGGCGATCACGTTTCCGCTCTCGCCAAGTGACCGACCGTCGATCATCACGTTGCCGGTGATGAGAAGCCCTGCCCCTCCGGTGGCCCAGCGCTGGTAGAGGCGGATCAGCTCCTGACTCGGTGCGCCGTTTTTGTCTGCGATCCGCTCGCTCATGGCGCTCTTCGCGATCCGATTCGAGAGCCGCTGTCCGTGGGGGAGAAAGAGGCTTTCGCCAAGTATCGTCATGATGCCCGAAGCCTACAGGCTTGGCCGGCGCCCCGCCGTGGTGCGCCTGCCGTGGGTGTCGGCCCTGCGGTGGTCGGACGTGAGTGGTGCCGAGTGGAGGAGGCTCATAGCCCTCCGAGAAATCGAGCCTGGGTAGCGTGGATCAATGATCTCGGTGGGTTGGCGATCGTGGTGAGGCAAATAGTTACCTCGTCCCCGGGGGTTAGCGGCAGCGGCCGGCGTCACAGAAGCCTTCGCAGCAGTCGGCGTCGGCTACGCAGGTTCGGTCGAGGCTTCGGCATTGGCAGCGCCCGGCGTTGCACGACATGGCGCCGCAGCAGTCGGAGCTGCTGGTGCAGCTATCGGCGGCCTCAACGCAGCAGCGGGCGGAGAAGGTCACGCCTCGGCGGCAGCTCAAATCACCACAGCAGGTCGAGGCTCCGCCGCAGCTCTGTGCCTTCGCTCGGCACATCGGGGCGGACGCGCCGGTATTCTGGCAGTCGGTGCAGTCGGTTCCGGGCGCGCAGGACGCGGACACCGCGCCGGGTCGACCATCGTCGCACACTCCGTCTCTTGCCCAATGGCAGCTGTCATCGCACGTGCCCGACGTTGGGGGCCGCGTGCCCCCGACCGGCGTCCCCGAATCCGTGCGCGGGCCGCAGTCCATGCAGTCGGTTCCAAGCCCACAAACGTCGTACTGAGAATCCGGCCCGCCATCGTCGCACTCGCCGTCGCCGGCGTAGCTACAGGTGTCGGTACAGTTGGCGGATGCACTCGGCGTGGGAGTGGCCCCCGCTGGGGGATACCAGAAGTCATGACCAAACTCGTTGTACCGGTCGCGAAGATGGCTTCGGTAATGGCCTGTGCGCTGCGAGTAGACGCTGCAGCCCGGCACACAGCCGTTGTAGTAATGGACCACCGTCTTGATCCAATCGCTGTCCGCGCTGGGACGAAACGCATTGATCCAAGCGATGGCCTCCGCATCGGTCGAGACGCCGGAGATATAGGTCGAGTTCTTGACCATGTTGACCACGAAGTCACCGGCCGCCGCAATGTTCCCTCGAAGCTCCAGGATGCGGTTTCCTTCCCGCTTAAGAGTCTGGGTATGAGTTCCCGCGTCAAACTGAAAGAGGCCGAGGCCTCCCTGCTTGTTTCGACAAGGCCCATCGCCCGACCCAGCGATGACCGGGCCCCCACCGCAGTCCACCGAATTCGGGCCCTTGCACGCCCAGGTGGCCTCTGACCAGCAGTGCGCCATGTTGGTCTCTGCACTGGCCAGACCTGCGAAGGGGAGTGGGTTCTGAATTCCGGCGTCGGCAAGCACCTCTCGGATCAGCTCGGAACGCGCCTGCCGCTGGGCAGACGTAAGCTTCGCTTTGTTTGTTGCCAAGACATCGATTTCGTCGGCCATCTCCGCCGCGCAGCCCACCGAAAACACGGGCAAACAGAGGGCGGGCAAACAGAGGGCGAGCAGAGAAAGCGATGCGGGGCAAAGACGCGGCCCGCGCGACTTCTCACCTTGTCTTACATATGCGCACAGAAGCCCCCCGCTTCGCTTCTGAACCGTAGGTTTCAAACCAGCCATGCCCCCGCCTTCGCGAGCTTCATGCCAGCCCGATTCCCAGGGACCCGCCATCACGACTGTAACCCACGGATGGAAACAGGGAACACACCTGCCCGGTCAGGAGACCCCGGCAGAGCCACCCGGTGCCAGACCAGAGTCGAACGGGCCAACATCTCGCCGCCCGATGTCGGCGAATCCGAAGACGCCAACGCTAGCCCGGGCTTCATCAGCGACTTGGCCCAGCTTCACGCTAGCCTCGATGCGTAGGAAACGGCGAAGCTCTTCAACTCAATCGGGCGCGACGTTCGTAAGGACACCGAAGATGCTGGCTCGCGAGATCCAGCCGTTGATGCCACCCCGGTTGTTGCCGATCTGAAACTGCTTCCCCCGGACGGCCTTGATCAAGTGAAGGTATTGCGCACCTCGAACCTTGCAGAGGACGATGGTGCCCGCCTCCAGGGCGTGGTCTCCAACCGGCTCTACCGTGCAGAGGTCACCGTCGTTGACCTTCCCCTTCATGCTGTGTCCCCGCGGTCGAAACCGAACCGTCTCTCCGCGTTTGAGTGCTTCGATATGCCCCGTCGCCCATCCCATGGTTCGAAGGATAGCGGGGGCCAACGGCGCTGCAGGAACCGCACAGGTCTGCAAGGACTTCCCCAATGTCCTCGATAAGCTCGATGTAGTCAACAGAACCACACTACATCCGTCCTTGCGGAGCTGATCCCAACCGAGTCCGGTTCTCGCACGAACGCGCGCCGGAGGATCGGCCGCTCCGGGGCGCTACCGCCAGACCGCGTTCAACACGATCGTCGGGGGCTCTCGCCGCCAAGTCAGTCGGGCATCGTGGCGACCCGAGAACTCGAGGAGCGTCTCGATGCCGACCGCCAGACCGATCAGGTCGTATTCGGGCATCGTAGGCCAACCGGTCAGCACGAAGGTCGCCCGCCCCTTTCCGATGTCTTCCATTCGAAGCTCACCCCGGTCGAAGGTCTTCGAGTAGAGGATGGGCGTGCGTCGTACGATCGCGGAATCCCAGAGCTGACGGAGAAGGACTCGCCAAAAGTTGTGGATTGTCTCACCAATGGCGAGGCGAACAATCTGGCGCTGCAGATCGAGGGGATCCATATCGAGCTCTTCTGCCACGTGCACCTTGAACACCTGTGCTGTATGGACCGAAAGCCAGGACACCGTCACCGCGCCTTCGATCGCCTCCCGTTCCTGGAGATCGAGACGCGCGAGGGCGCGTTCGATCACCGCCGGTCCGTAGAGCCGCTCGATCTGATGGATTTGGTCGAGGAGGATCGCTCCCCGGAGCTTCGGCTCGATCACTGGACGGAGACCCCCACCACGATCGCGGCCGGCAAAAGGGCCGACTTCACTGGGGACGAGATCGCGTACTCCAAGATGAAACGGCAGGCCGACGCACCGCTTGAGACGCACTCGGCACGCTGCCAACGATGCCGCCGGTGTCCTCTTGAAAGGACTTCCGGGCCGTCATGACGAGCTTGCCCGTCACGTTGGCGCCGATCGTCATCTCAACCACCAGCTTAACCCAGTTTGGCGCCACCCCCGGGAGAGCGGCGCCATGCAACTTGAGCCTCGCGAAACTCAGCAGTCGCTACGCGGGTCGACCAGGCCGACCCCCATCGACACGTCGGTGCCGATCTCCACTTCGACCTCGGTCTCGCTCAGCTCGCCCGGGTCAGTGCTGCGAATGCGGAGCTCACGCTCAAGGTCGAGGTTGTTCCGGTCGGGCAGATCGGCTCGGAACGCGCTCAGGGTGTAGCTCCCGGGCGAGACGTTGATGAAGGTGTTGAGCACCACGTCCTCGGGCCCGCAGCCGTCCCAGTTCCAGTGGTCGCCATCCGCGGGCTGGCAGAGCGGCGTCGAGTAGTAGGCCCGGTCCTCGTTTTCGAGCACGAGGACCCAATCCCGGCGCACCTCGAAGTAGGCCGGGACGGCCTCTCCGCAGCGGTTTTCGAGATTGAGTTTCATGTCCACGCGGGCGCAACGGCCGACCGCCTCTTCGCTCGTGAGACCCGAACCGAAGGCGGCCTCTTCTCCGTCCGCGTAGTAGCCTAGGATCATGTCGACCCGAAGGTCCGCCTCCAAGGTCACCGCAGTGACCGCATCGTCGCCGCCTAGGCGCTTCGCGGTGTCTCCCTCACGGTCAAGAACGCGAATCACATAGTCGCCCTCCTCGAGGTCCTCGAAGAGGAAGGAGCCGTGAACGTTGGTCGAGGCGCGGCCGACCTCCTCGCCGTCGGCGTTCTCAAGGACCACCTCGGCGCAGCTGATGCTGCTGATTTGCGATCCAAACGCGTCCCACGCGAAGTCCACGCCTCCTCGGAGGTCGTGGGTGGTCGAGCGGTCGCCACCGCCGCAACCAGGAAGGAAAGGATTCCAAATGCACCACCAGCCGTCGGCCTTGCCCTGATCGAGCGCCGAGCATTCGGTTCCGAGCACCTCCGCCGCCGCTCCGGGGTCACAGCTTGTCGGAGCCGTGGCTTCGACGCCGTAACACTCCGCCACATGAACGGCCGCCTGATCGCAGACCGATGCTTCGTCGCTCACTGCGCAGCCCCCAAGGGCGAGAAGCAGAACTAGAAAATAGCGCATATCATGCCTCGTATCGTCGGACCCGGTCGCGAGCCCATGTTCGAGTGACGGGGCCCGCTGAGCACGATGCGTGCCGCGCAAAACCGAAGAGAATCGGTCACCCACCGGCAGCTCGAGTGGCCGCCTCTGTGGGGCCCGGCCGCACCGCATTCCCTGCGAAATCCCGTCGGAACGGCGTTTTGGGTAGCCGGAGCTCCGGCCGCACGCCGACCATTCGATCGGCCATCCGCCAATGCAGGCGTGGGCACGCGAAATGGCGGCGTTGGCCCGGAAAAATCACCGGAGGCGATGTTCGAAAGTCCCTGAATCCTCGGGACCTCGGACTGGAGAGGGCCGCAGGCGTGCTCGACATACGGGGACGAGCCTCGGAAGGAGACGGCGGGGGGACTTCGGTGCTTTTGAAGCGCGCCGAGTGGTGATTTTTCGGGTTAGCGCGAGCGGACCGAGACGTCGGTGGGCACGCTGCCTCCGCGGAGGAACGTTTCCATCGCGGCGTCGGCTTCGAGGTGGTGCCGAAGAAATGCGGTCAGGAGCGTGGAGGTCGCCGCGACCACCGCCGCGGCGTCGGCGGTCCCTTCGGTGCAGGCCGCGCACACGAAGCCGCAACCCGCGACGTCGGGAACAAAGTCAAAGTGGTCGGCCCCTGCGTATGTCCACTCCGTGGCCCAGCTCGCCGCCGTCGACCCCTCGTAGAATGTCGCGTAGTTCTGATCCGTCGGTGCACAGGGCATCTGAAAGCCCCCACCCATCCCGTTGGTCGTCTCGCCGAGATACCCGACGGGCACCGTCAATGTCGACGTGACTTCGGGCACAATGTCGGGAAGACGGGCCGAGTAGCCAAGGAACGGGTCGCCGCCGTTCACTGGGTCGATGCCGAACACTGCGCGAATACGCGCATCGTTCCCCGCAGCCATCACCGCGACCTTCCCGCCGAGGCTGTGGCCCGCGACCGCAATCTCTCCGGATACGGTGAGGTTCGCGGTAGCCCAATCCAAGACGGCAATCGTGTCTTCGCCCATCTCGACATGGCTGACGTCAAAGAGACTCGCCGGCGGGTCGGCCCGAACCACGGTAAACCCATGACTCGCGACATAGTCGGCAAGCGCGGTGTAGCGGTCCGAGCTGACCTGGAACCCCGGCAACAGCACCAGCAGTGGCCGAGCCGCCATGGCGTCGGAAACGTGCGCCGCCACCGGAATGACTCGGCCGTTTCGCTCGACCGTGTCGCGCTGCACGGTCACGGAGAATGTGCCACGCTCGGCCGGCGATCTCCCCATCGGAGCCACGCGATCGCTCGAGTCTTCCATGGCGTCGGAGGTGGCCGCGTCGGCATCGTTCACCGATCGGTCAGCCGTCGCATCCCCAACGTTCGCATCGGAAAGACTTCGGTCGGCAACGCTCGCGTCCACCGGCGTCGAAGTGCGGCCGTCGTCTCCGCACGCCGGGCCCGCAAGTAGGAAAAGAAACCACACGCATCGCATCGGCGTGCCATAGCACGGCGGATCCGGTTGTCGATCCTGTCGAGCATCTCCCGTTCTGAGCCTCGACGGCTCAGGACTGTACGACGGGTCAGGACTGTACGAGGGCGTACGGACGGAGCTTCGATTAAGCTAGCGATGTCCGGACTCTTCATGCGCGGGGGTCGCGAGTGGAGAGACGCCCACCGCGGCGTAGTTTATCAACACACGCCTTTTCTCGTGCTCGCGAGGTTCCCATGCGGGTCAGTACGCTCCTTATCTTTATGTTCACGTTCCGCCTCGCCGGCTGTGCCGGCACCGCGCCGCCTCCTACGGTCGTGGCGTCACCTCCGCCGGTGGCCTGCGCCGACCGGGAGGTCCTGGCCACCGAAGAAGAGTTCTGTCGACAAGTGGCCCGAGCGGAGGATTACTGGTCTCTCGACTGTCGCCTTCTGGAAGAGCCCCGCCTCGCCTTTCCCGGCGGCGAAGTCGTCGTCTTTGAGACGCGTTACTTCGGTGCAGGGGCCATGGACACCTCGCAGTGGTTTGTTGCGCAGCGCGCCAACGCCGCGTTTTGTCATCTCGCGACGATGCCGACGGAAGCCCTCGAACCGCGGTCGGAACAAACCCCACGCGTCGCCTCTCCGGCCGAGTTCCGATTGGATGGCGAGTCCGGGTTTCGACTCGAGCACCGGCATACCGGCGAACGCGATGCCGAAGTGCTTCGCTGTTCCCACGACGGCAGATGGGGATGCCGCCTCGGACGCACTGCGGCAAGTCTCGAAACTCACTCGGTGCAACGACCGCCGGCGCCGGACCCCCTGGCAGTGTTTCCTGTCCTGTCCACCGCCGACCATCCCCTCTTGGCGGTCCCGGGTCTCGGGCACGACGACGATCGGGGTCTCGACGGCGGCGAATCGACGCTTCGAGACTTTACCTTCTGGGCTCCCGGGCATCGCGCTGCCGGCTGCCTCACGACCGAAGCCGAGTCGCTTTCCATCGCCGTGTGCGATCACGATGCGCGAACCCTCGACGTGCAGGCCGCGGACTGCCCCGACCGAGGATTCCGAGCTCCGCCTCGCGCACCTCTCCTCGCCCTCGGCGGCCACCACGCCCTCGAACCGTTGGAAGCAGTCGAGTCCGAATCCATCGATGAGGACCTGGAACTCGGGGTGCTCGAGTCGCTGGGAAGGTTCTATCAAGCCGATCAGGGAGGAAGTCAGCCGGTGGAGTTTGCCGCGTACGCGGTCCGCTTCTATCCCCACGACGTCGCGCTGTTCGAAGCCTACGTGCAGGGCGAGATCGTACTTGTTCACGGCTTCACCCCCATCGTTCACTTTTCGATCGATGCCGGTGGCACCGTGAGCCTTTATCGCGTCGATCCGAACCGGATCATTGCCGTGCAGCAGGAGACCGGCGGATCCATCCACCAGGTCGCCGAGATCCTACTCGATCGGCATCTTGTTCGACGCACTCCGCTCGCTCCAGTCTTTGCCCAGCTCGAGTGCGCTACTTGAGGATCCGTTCGAGCAGCGCGGCGGCGCTTCGCCGATCCTCGAGAAGCGCTTCGAGCTCGCGGAGTTCCCGGGCATCGACGGATCGTCCTCCCACGCGCTCGAGGTAGCGCACCAGGCGTCGAAGCTCGGCCTTCGGCGGAGTACGCTTCTTGGTCTTTGCCGCCGAGCCTGCGGATCGGGCGCCGCTCGCCGGACTTCCCCGGCCTCCTCGGGCACCCCGTCTTGGCGATGCGCCTTCGAGCTTCCAGCGATCGCGAGGCGGAGTCCTTGGTGGGGCCCGGCCCGCTTTCTCACGCGGCTTCCGAAACCGCCCCGCTGGTCGGCGAGGCACCCGGAGCGGACGCCCCGTCTCGGTGGTGCTGGCATCCACTGGAACCCACACCGGCTCGCCAAGCGGATCCGCGAGCAACGCGATGGCCCAGAGATGATCGGGATCGGCGATCGAACCATCCTCGAGCACCCATCCGGTCGCGATCGCCGACGGGATGCCCCCGCGTCGAAGGAGCTCGCACACGAGCGTGTTCAGTTCGTAGCAGACGCCGGCACCGAGATGGCGAGCGTCTCCCCCCGCGTGGAGCGCGGCCACATGAACATTGGCCCGGCCTCGTGAAATCTTCGCCAGCCAGCGTCCCACCGCGGCATCTTCGAGGTACGCTGGGTCGTATCGATAGCGGCGGCGCACAAAATCTCGAATCGCCACCGCACGGTGGATCGGGGCGTCGGTGGGATCGAGATCTGCGAGGAAGTCGTGCACTTCCTCCGGGAGCTCTCGGTCAGGCACGAAGCTGCTGCTCCCATCGTCTTCGGCCGGAAGCGCTAGCTCGAGATCGGGAACCGCGCCGAGGGTGATCGTCAATCGCACGTCGCCTCCCCGATCGAGGCGCAGCACCGTTCCTCCGCTCGGTCCGCTCGCGGTCGATGCGGTTCCTTCATCGATGCGCACTTCATCGACCCGCCCGTAGAGAGGGAGCGGAAGGAGCGCGTCGCCTTGGGGAAGCCGACCTCGCATTGCGACCACTCCTGCCTCGCCAGAAACGTTCGGTCGACGAAGCTTCGCCGGTCGCCAACGTTGGCCTCGCCGTTCGAAGCGAGAAGCGATCAGCTTTGGCGCATACAGCCATGGCGAAGGAAGCCGCGCCGGACTGAAGGCAAACCCATAGTCGGGCACGAGAAGCCGGTCTTCGCTGAAGTTGCCCCCGTGCTCGAGCTGCTGGCCAAGATCGTTCTGTGGCCGAAAGTAGTTGTCTCCGACGGATCCAGGACGGATCGGCTTCGACCTCCTGGACTTGCTCTTGGGCTTGTCATCGGCTCTGTCATTGGTTCTGTCTCGGGAGCGGCTCTTGGAGCCGGGTCCTCGCTCGTCATCCAACGAGAGGGCGTCCTTGATCCTCGACCACCATCCTTTCGAGCGGGTCGCCTTCGGAAGCTCTTTCTTGGTCCGCGCCTTTTTGGGTGCACGGTCCCACTCGCCCGCCTCGAGCCAGCGGACGATCGCTGCGCGACGCACCGGATCCCGCGCGAGGGCCGGCCCAAGCAGCGTCGGGTCGGCGAGCGTGGCCGGGGTGAGCCAGAGCGTCTGGTCATGCACGATCGCGGCCGCTTCACTCGGGAGCTCAAGGGCGGGACTCGTCCGGTAGTCGGTGTCGCTTTGGAGTTCGAGCCGCCCTTCCACTCGAATCCCATCGACGATCTTCACCTCGCTCCCCAACGACTCACCGAGGGCCGGCCGAAGCTTCGAAAAGAGCGCCTCCGCTTCGGCCCCAAGGTCATCGCGACGAGGGCCAGGAATCACCGTCGTCGGTTGATAGCTCGTCCAGAGATCGGCGACTCCCGCTCCCCACAGCATGCGTCGGAGCGCGGCGCTCCGAAAACTCGGCAGCGGATCGAGGAGCCCATCGGCGATCGATTCGGGAAGCTCCGCGGCGAGGCTTTCGGGCTCGAGCATGCGAAGCGATGGGTGACCAAGGCGCCCGAGTTCGGCTCGCCCATTGCGAAACGCCGCGACGGACCCGCCGCGAGGCAGCGCGATCCCGCGATCGCGCTCCGCGAGCTCGCTGAGTCGTTCGTAGCAATCGGGGAGACGGAGCGTGAGCTCGGCCCGACGCAGATGGTCCATCGCGCTCAACGCCTCTCCCGTTTCTTCGAGAAACGCGACGATCATCGAAGCATCCGGCGAGCGGGGGATGGCGAACGCCCGGACCAGATTCGGCCGGTCGAGCGAGTCGGCAAAGTTGCCGCGGAGCGAACCGAAGAGGCGTCGCGCGTCGGTCTGCGCGAGGTGGGCGACCGGCCGTCCCACGCCGTCTTCGTCGGGGAGGAGGAGCTTGTCTCGAAGCGATCGTCGAACCTCCACCGGAGCGAAGCGACCTTCGCGAAGGCCGTCTTCGAGCCAATCGACAAGCGCGAGCTCCGCCAGGCGGCCATCGAGCACTTCGGAGACGTCACGGAGCGAAAGCAGCGCCGCCCGCCTCAGGCCAAGACGCCCAGCCGCGTCGTCACTGAGGTCGAAGCGCATCGCCACGTCGGCAAAGCGAGTCGGATCGTCGCCGAAGAGATTCTCGGCGAGCTCGTCGGGATACAGGAGCTCTCTTGGGCGGCGCAACACTCCGGTTTGGTCGGGCACCCAGGCCCGCTGCTGAAGACGCCACCGTTCGATCCGCGCGGGGGTCTCCGAAGCCCGCGCCGCCACATAGCGAGCCAGCGCAATGCGCGCCTCCGGTCCCGGACGAAGACCGGTCCCATCGAGCAGCGCGCGGACGGTGGCATCGTCGAGGTCGGACCGCGCCCCGCAGGCCCGCAGGAGATCGCGGAGCGGACGATCCAGTTCGCCCGATGCCGCCGGAAGGCGGATCCGCGGCGGCAGTTCGGCGACAAATGTGTCGGCCGTGGCCGAGCGCTCGTCGCTCGCCGTCCAGGCAAACCGAGGCTTCACCCATTCGACTTGGCCGTGAACCGAGTCGACGGGCACCTTCAAGCGCGCCCGAACTTTCGAACGCCGCACCCGCTGCTCCAACCCCTCGAGGCTGCTCCTCCCCGCGCCGAGAGCGTGCGCAAGAAACGCGAGAAGCGACGCGGCCCGTTCTTCATCTTGATCGCTGGCGGCCGCATCCAGACCGTCAAGGAGGTGGTCGACGATCGCTTGCCGTGCGTTTCGATCGAGTTCAAACGTATCGGCAAGCCACCGAGCGATGTCGCGCGGAACCTCTGCCGAGAGACCCCAATCGAGACCCAGGTCCGGGATCGTCGGATCGAGGACTAGATCGCGCGCCGCGCGGAATGTGCCCTTCTGGCTCGGCAGGACTGCGGCAGCCGCGAAGGACGGCTTGGCATCTTCCGCACTGAGCGCGTCCACTTCTTCGCGAATCCACGCAAAGAGCGAATCCACATCCTGGAGAACCGGATGGCCGTCGATCGGCGCCTCCTCCGGGCAGGCCACGCGAAGGGCTTCGGCGAGCCGGCGAGCCGGCAGGGGCTCGAGGAGCTCGGCCACGGATCCTTCGGCCCACGCCGGATCGGCGAGGCGTTTCCGGAGCGCATCCTGGGGAAGCCCGGCCACCAACCGCTGAGCGGCCGGCGTGGCGTCGAACCGCAGGCCTATTCCGAGCCGTCCTTCGAAATCGACCGCGAGAGGCAGGCTCGCGGGCGGGATGGAAAGGCGACGGGCCACCTCCGCCAAGGCCCACAGCGCTTCGTTGGTGGTCCACGGAGTCGGCTGGCTCGCGCGCGATTCGCCCACGAGGAGACGGGCAACGATCCGGTCACGGAACAGTGCTTCGGGATCCGCGGTAGGCGTGCCAAGGACCTCCGTAATGCGCTCGGCCTTGTCCGATAGCAGACACCCATCGAGGTCCGGCCCGACCCATCCTTTCTTGAGAAGCACCGAAAACGGTGCGCTCGACGCGAGTGCGCTCGACGCTTGACGCTCCCCCGAACGTGCCTCCCATACCGCGAGTTCTCCAAGACGCGCCCGTTCCGCCTCCCCAAGCTCCGCAGCGCGATCGACGACCACTTCAAGAAACCCATCGGCGTCGGCGTGCGCAGGTGCAGCCACCCGGATCAGGTCGGCGATTCGTGCGGGCGCTGGCCCCGTCGCCTGAAAGAGCGCGGAGAACCGCGCCTCGTCTTCCTCTGACACGATCGCGACGGAAGCCCCCGCAAAGAATGTTCGGAATGGACCCGCGCGATAGGCCACTGGTTTCTGATCCGTCTGACCCCACTCCGCCTGCCCCCACTCTGCCTCACCCCACTCTGCCTCACCCCAGTCGGCCTCACCCCAGTCGGCTATGGTGCACGGCGCATCGCTCTCGTCGCGAAAGAGTGGAAGCCCCAACACTGGCCGAAGGTCTCCGGAGGGAAGAAGGGATGCGGCTTCATTCAGCACCGCGGCAAGCAGATCGCGGTCTCCGGGCACGGCCCCGCGAAGGAGATCCGCGACCACCGCCGCATGGTCGGTCCGGGGCAAGTGATGCCCGAGGCGAAGCGCTTCGGCGAGTCGGCGGCTGCTGTCGGAAGCGACCGAACGGCCCGCCACGCTCCGATAGTAGTCGTCGATGGCGGTCGTCGAAGCTCCAGACCCGGCGCCACGCCGGAGTTCCCCGAGCCGACGAGACCGGCCTTCGCGGTCGAGCCAGATCGGTGCGTCGGCGAGTCGATCGGCAAGCGCCCCCGGGACCTCGGCGCCCCGGTCGGAGAGCCAGGGAAGGATCGATGCGAGATCGAGTTCACCGGGAGCCACCGCATCGCCGATCAGGATCGCCACGAGCTCGAGGCCCCCGGTCCGCGGAGGGCGCAACGTTCGCACGAACGATCGCTCCAAGTCGCGGAGCCAGGGCCAGGAGGGTAGAGCTTCTCGCAGGGTTCGCTCGCCAACGAGGGCTCGACTCTCGCCTTCGAGGGGCCGGAGAACCCCGTGCATGTCTTCGAAGAGGGGATGACGGGCGAAGCGCTGCAAAACAGGAAGCGCGAGGGTTTCGAGTTCCTCCTCCACGAGCGTCACGACCGCAGCGGCGGATTCCCGGTCGAGGGCAAGCACCGTTCGGTCGAGGGCGTTGGCGAGCTCGGGAAGACCAAACGGAGCAAGCCACCGCTCGATCAGCTCGGGGTAAGCTTCGACGACCCGCGGATCGACCACATGCACGTCCTCCAGCGGAAGGCGCGGAAGCTGCGCGAGCATCGATGGCGAACCACGATAGAGCTCGCGCACGGGACGGCGGTTGCCCGCTCGGTCGCGAAGCAACGGAATGTCGGCCAGTGCGTCGGTCAGAAGATGGAGATGCGACTCGGCGAGCTCCGCAAGCACTGGGAGGAGAAGCGGCTCGCGCTCCAGAACCCCGGAACCCGAACGGAGATCCTCGACGAGCACGGAGGGCGAAAGGGGGCGGAGAGCGAGCCGTTCCCGAAGGGACTCGGGAAGCTTGGAAAGTTCGTCGGTCGCCACCACCGGTCGAACGCCTGCATAGAGCCTTGCCCACGCGGCCGGGGCAAGCTGGGCGTCCGCGGCCGAGCGAAGAACGCCCTCCGCATCCACCAGGATCGGGAGCGCCCGGAGTCGATGGAGGTCCGAAACCTCCTCGAGACCGTGGAACACCGCGGAACCGAGCCACCGCGGAGGCGGCCCGCCAGCGCGAAGAGCACCTTCGAGAAACGTGACGAGGTCGGAGGCGGTGAACTTCCGCGCGCCGAGCCACCGGGCCACCCGTTCCTCTCTCGCACCGAGTGGACCGAGCGCTCTCGCACCGACGCCAAGGTCGAGCGAAGCGAGGGCCGCAGCCAGGGCCTTCGGCAGCAGTCGCCCTTGCCGCGGAGACACCCAGCGTCCATCGGCACCACGAAGACAGGGCGCCGCTTCCAGGGTCTCCTGGATGACATCGAGGAGTGGACCGACGGCGGGCGATGCGTCTTCGGTGTCGATCATGAGCGCGATCGGCGCCTCTTCCGCAGCGACGAGCTCGAGGGCAAGGTCGGCGAACGCGAGACCCGCTTCCCGAAGGAGCGCTGTGTTCCAATCCGATCCGAGCTCGAGCCGCTCTCGGTCGAGGGTCACATCGAACCGCGCATGCACCATGAACCGAAGGCCGGTGCGCTCTCCGGTCGGAAGAAACGCAAAGAGGGTTGGCCCGGTGGCGGGAACCGGCGCTCCCGCGTCGTCCACCGACGCAACCACCAGAACTCGACTGTCCCGAGGTCTCCCCTCTTCCCGAGGTCCCTCGAAGGCGAGCGAGCGTTCGGTCAAGCGATAGCGGCGAACATGTCCGGCATCGCTTTCCAGAACCATGAGATCGCCCGCCGATTGCTCGTGCCAAGTGAGAGACGAGGCCTCGTTTGCAATCGAGAGCGATTCGAGGTGCGGAAGGGTGAGCAGCGTCTCCGGTGGAATGGCCGACGCGCGTTGATAGAGCCGCGCCACGTCGATGCCCGATTTGAACGGCAGGACGAGAGTTGTGGTGGTGCGACCGGAGAGGGCCTGGATCTGTCGGGGAATGGATACGTGGGCGATCTCGACATCGAATGCACCGGAATGGAGCCGAGGCCGCTCGCACACTTCATACACGCTCTTGAAGCCCACCCCGAAGAAGCCAATCTGTTGGACCGCTTTTGTGGTTTGGCCGATCGACAGGACACCCACGAGATCGAGAAACGAAAAGGGGGCCCCATCGTTGCAGATCACCGCGCGGTCCGAGTGAAACACCGCTTCGAAGCGCCGAGCACCGGCGTCGTCGGCATTCTGAAGGAGCTCGAAGAGAAAGTGGCCCGGGTCCGCGTACACGCGGCGCGCCAGCAAATCCTCGGCATTGGCCTGGGAGATCGATTTGGGCGCCCGGGCGAGAGCCTCGACCGCTTCCGCCATCGTCGCTTCCACGGACGATGCGAGGCGCGGATCGTTGCGCAGCGCCTCAAGCCGACGGCCGGACACAAAAAGGAGCCAGCGCCCTCCTTCGGTGCCCGACTTCTCTTCGGCCTCCTGCAGAAACGCCATCGCGGTCTCGGGGGCGCGTCGACGAAGCCAGCGCACAAGGAACGCGAGCGCGCTCGGACGGGTCACCGGAAGGCGCCGAAGGGCGCGCTCCGCAAGTTCCACCAGGAACCCGTCGGTCGCCTCGCCTCGGGTCTCTTGAAAGATGTGCATGAGCCCGGGGTCGGGGAGTCCTTCGAGCACCGCACCGAGTTCATCGAGCACCGCAAGCTCATCGGGCACCGCACTGAGCTCATCGATCGGCGCGTCGTGCGCGGCGACAAGACCAATGAGATGTCCGAGCGGCTCCGGATCCGCGAGCGCACCGGCTTCGGTGGCCAACGAAAGGAGCGACGGCAAATCGTCCTTGGCGGACCGAATACGACGCAGCTGCTCGTCGAAGGGGAGGGCCCGAAAGGCAAGGCCGCGCGACGAAAGGTCCGGACGCATGCGAGGAGCGAAGAGCGTCGGCCGCGCGAGGTCAAGCGCCGGAATGCACTTCGTCGTCGGGTGGAGCCTCGCCCGTATCCGCTTCGCCCCGATAGAACTCCCCCACCAGTCGATAGAGGCGCTCTACCCCGGGCTTCGCCATGGGAAGGGCCATCATCGGAATCGCGAACGTCAGTCCTTCGGCCGCGATCGCGAGAAGCTCGGAGGTGTGGGCCTGCCCGTCGCTCGGGTCCTGGGTCCACACGAGCAGTACCAGTAGGTGGAGCACGAAGAGCATGCGGCCGAGCGCCACCGGATCAGCAGAGCCTTCGCTCCCCTCCACGACCTTTTGAAATAGTGCTTCGACGCGCGCTCTCGTGCCGGCGCTCGCCTCGCTCAGCACGTGGAGTTCGCTCGCGGGGTCGAGCGCTGCTGCGGCGAGGCCCACGAAGGCATCCCGATGCGGCTGGAGCTTTTCGAGCTTCTTCCGCATCAGCCACGAAAAGCGCGCGGCGACTGTTCCGGGTGGAAGGGTCGCCACGTCGCTCACAAGGTCGAGGGACAGGCGCTCGTAGAGCGCGAGGACCAGCGCTTCCCGTCGAGGGAAATAGCGGTAGAGGAGGCCCGTCGCGCAGCCGGCGCGGTCGGCAATGGCGCGGACCGTGGTCTGCCCGTACCCGCGTTCGGCAAACAGCGAAAGCGCCGCGTCGAGAATCCGCTGCCGCGTTCGCTCGCCCTTGGCGCTCGGGCTCTTGGAGCTTAGGTCTTTCGTGGCCATCCGCTTGGGGCTGCCCGTTCAGAGGAGCAACATGTGGCGAAACGCCGCAACCCCAGTAAGAAGGAGCGGCACCGTGAGCACGACCGCCAGCACGAGCGTGCGTCCTACCGTCTGATCGAACGCCACCGGGCCTTCGATGCGCCCGTCTCGGTGAGGGCCGGGTCCGCCATCGAACACTCGGCGCACTTCCCAACCGCCCGTTGCATGCCGCACCACGAAATCGGTCCGGGGCTTGTGCGCGAGAACCCGAAGCCGCCACCAACCACGCAAGTCGCGAAGGAACTCGAGCCCGAGCAGGATCCCGGTCAGCGCGACGAGGAGCGCCGCAGGGATGAGCCACACCGGTGCCCACGGTTCGTTTCCGAAGAGGACGCGTTCGAAAGCAGTCGCGGCCACCCCGAGGACAACCACCGTGAAGACCATGAGGGTCGCCCCGACCACCACGCCTTCTCGTCGACGCCGGGGCTCCATCGCCAGGGGTTCCCAGTGCCGCCGAAAAAGCACCGCAGGAAGGAGGATCGCGCAGGTAAGGAGACCGGCAGGAAGCGCGAAGAAGAGACCGATGACCGTCGGGAGAAAGAGCGTCATCGGCGGAATCACCGTCCACGCCAACACGATCGCAACGGCTTCGGCGGTTCCGCGTGCGCGAACCGCAAACTGAAGGCCCACCGTGGCGGTGACCATCGCCAGGAGTCCCCCCGCACCACCGATCATGCCGCCCCCAAGGGTCTCCACCTCAAACATCACCATAAGCACGGCCGCGACCGCGAGACCCACCCCGGTTCCAAGCCGGACGGGCAGGCGCCATCGCTCAAGCCAGATTGTTCGCCGGGTCATGGGATCACTCTCCTTTTTCCAAAAGTGAACACGTTCACTTTTATAGATAGGCGCGCTTTTCCTGAGGTCAAGCGCCAATCGACCCAAGCCCTTCCGAAATTTCCGAGAGCGCTACCGACGTCGAAGCTTCGGATGCGGCTGGCGTCGATCGATCCGTCGAAGCCCTGCTTCTCGGGCCAGCGTCAGCGCCCGCCGATACTCCTGAGGATGGAGGCGCCGCTCGAGCATGGGAAACCGACCCGGCTCACGAACCACTCGGCCGTCGGGATAGTACTGGTCCATGACGTTGACGTAGGTGTCGGGCGAAATCTCATCGGCGAGCCAAGAAAGGATCTGCGCGGTCTCGGACAATCCATCCGGCATCACAAGGTGGCGAACGATCAGGCCCCGCTTCGCAAGGCCACCGGAGACCACGAGGTCGCCGACTTGACGATGCATCTCGCGTACCGCGGCACGAGCAACTTCGGGATAGTCCCGCGCCTTCATCAACCGCGCGCTCAAACCGGGATCCCAATACTTGAAGTCCGGCATGTAGATGTCGACGACCCCATCGAGGAGCCGAAGCGAATGAAGCGAGTCGTACGCGCTGGTGTTGTAGACCAGCGGCAGCCGAAGACCTCCTTCGATGGCGAGCGGCAGGGCTTCTAGGAGCTGTGGAACCACATGCTCCGGCGTGACGAAGTTGATGTTGTGGCAGCCCTGCCCTTGAAGCTCGAGCATCATCGCGGCGAGCCGCTCTTTGCCGACGAGCTCTCCCGCACCTTCGTTCGACGTCTCCCAGTTCTGGCAAAAGACACACTTCAGATTGCACCAGCTGAAGAAGATCGTTCCGCTCCCTGCCCAGCCCCGGAGACAGTCTTCTTCGCCAAAATGGGCAAAGCGAGTCGACACCCGCGCGTGGCGGCCCACCCGGCAGACTTTGGTTTCATCTTTCAAACGGTTGATGCCGCAGTCCCGAGGGCACACCGTGCACGCCTTGAGAACCGCGAGCGCTTCATCGACGCGGCGCTGGAGTTCGCCGCTCCGGTAGGTATCGAGATAGGCGGGCCAGCTCACCGAACGAAGGATAGCTCACTCAACGGAACGCGCGGTCCGGCCCGCCAGGTCGGCTGGGCCTTCGGTACGGTGGAGGTCAAGGTCAGGCGGCGAGCCCGACAAGGCGCTTCGCGGCCCGAACAACGTAATCTTCGATCGCGTTCCGGGCTTCCTCCCCGTCCAGATCGGTGAGGTGCTGAATCTCCGTGTCCGACATCAAGGCCATGCGCACGAGGATCGAGGCCATCGCTTGAATGGACAGGCGGACGTCGAGCTCTTCGATATCGACGAACGGGGTCAGAGCCGTCGCGGCCGCTTGAATCGCGCTCCCCATGAACTCGGCCTGGCGCTGGGGATGAAGCTGGCCCTTCGTAGTATTCGTCGCCATGCGAAGCCCGACCGCAACGCGCTCCCGCCGTACGAACCGGTAGAGTTCACGAACCGACGCTTCGATGTAAGCTGCCTTGTCGGCGGCAGGACTGGTTGCCCCCGCCACGATTTTCTGACCGAGCAGCGCCAACCGCTCGTAGTAGCCATCGAGGCACGCCTCAAGGAGCGAATCCTTGGTCGGAAAGTAGTACTGGATGGTTCCGAGGCTCACCTCAGCCCGCGCGGCAACCTTGCGAACGGACAGTTTGGAGGGAGAGTCCGCCTCGGCGAGGACCTCGAGCGCCGCAACGATGATCGAATCGAACGTTGCTGCGGAATCTGCATCTTTGGGTCGGGCCATGCGGATCTCCGGCTGGGAGCAGGAACCCACCACCATACGGCAGAAGGTCCTCGCCTTCAGGTTTGCATTGAGCGAAGGCTGACTTCGGGTCGATTTCCGCGCCGGAATCGGCCAGGACATGAGCCAAAGGTGGGGCGTTTTGGCCTTGGAGGCTCAGAGGCGTGACATAAACCTACATCAGGCTCGATGTAGGCAACAAGATGACGCCCGACGGACCGGGGGCAACTGCAGGAATCGGTCGTCGTACGAACCCGTCATTGGGACGAACGGCGGTGGGACCCGCGGACCTCGTCAGATGGAGAACGCGAGGCGAAGTTCGAGCGTTCGCGGAGGCGGCTCGGGAAGACGCCACCCCCGAGCTCGGTCCGCAACGCACTGCCCAACCGACACGGCGCCCGTCGAGTTCGACACCACTCGGGACGATGCGACTTGCCCCGTAGCGTGCATCACCATCGCGATGACGACCCGTCCCGTGAGGTCGGGAGCGACTCGCATCCCCGCCCGAAAGCACTCCTGCACTTCGCCGTGGTAGGTCCGGCCCACGTGGCGGCGCGCGTCGGCCATGTACTGGGCGCCCGTTTGCGAACGCTCGGGCGCCGGTGGCGGTGCGGGCTCAGGCGCCGGCGGTGGCGCGGAACCGACGCGCTTGGTGGAGCGCGCCGACATCGTGGTGGACGTAGCGCGTCGGGGAGCTTCCGCCGGAGAAACAGACGCCGGAGAAACAGACGCCGGAGAAACAGACACCGGAGACGTAGGCTCCAGTTCGCGTGCAGTGGCCTCGGCCCGCTCCGACGACAGTTCCTCTCCTCGTACGACCACCGGAAGCCCAATGTCGATCGTTCGAAAGACCCCGGTGGAGTCCTCGCCTTCGACGGGTTGCGGAGTTTCGGACGGCGCCGCCCCTTCTTCCTCTTCGAGGGCTGCTCCAGGAAACGCCACGACCGCGACGATGATCGCCACCACCAGCGCGACGACCGCGCCGATGCCCAGATAAACGCGCCGAAGCGAGCGCACTCCCACCGCACCGAGGGATACCCGGCCCGCGTCTTCCGGTTCCTCCGGCATGAGGGCTTGTACCAGTTCGAGCACCACGCGGGGGGTGAGACGGTGCCGACACGCGCCCACAATATCGCGAAAGTCCAAAGAAATGGTCGCGTTAGTGGCCCGCTTTTCGGAGGTGATGGCACTGACGCACCATGAATGTCGCAATCCGCCTGGTCTCCTCGGTGGCCCTTTTGGCCGGCTGCCAGGGAACCTTCGACGGGGGAATGGGGGGTCCAGGTTCGACCGAGGAACCCGCCACCGAAACCCCCGAGCCCGATCCGGAGCGCCCGACGCTTACCGCGCTCTTTCAGTGCGATGAGAATGCGCCGCGACTGCCTCCGCGCCTCGTGCGGCTCTCGGAGCGCCAGTACGCAGCAACGATTCAGGCGGCATTCGCCATCAACGGTGAGGATCCGATGGAGCTATCGAACCTCCCGTTCGGTTTGGTCAACGAGGCCGACCGATTTAGTACTCGCTCCCGCTCGTATCGAGTGGGGGAGGCCGACGTGGAGCCGGTCCTCGCCGCCGCCCGCAGCATCGCCGGCGACGCGGTGCACCGCTTATCCCGCAACAACGCCTCGTGTTTAGCGGGCGGCGGCGAGTTCGAGTCTTGTCTGCGCACCATAGTCAAGGAGCGCGGCCAGACGCTGTTTCACCGACCTCTTACCGAAGAAGAAATCACTACCTATGTGGGAGCGGCCGCCGCCGATGCGGCGAGCCTCGATCGGGAGATTGCAGCCTCCACGGCGATCGAGGCCATGCTTCGCGCGCCCCAGTTTCTCTTTCGAAGCGAACTCGGCGCGATGAACAATGGGCAGCTTGAACTCACCACCTACGAGCTCGCCTCGGCGATTAGCTACGCGATCACCGATGGTCCGCCCGACACGGAGCTCTGGGCAAGCGCCACTCAAGGAACCTTGAGTGACCCGGTCGAAATCGAGAATCACGTATCACGACTCCTCGCCCGGCCGGAAAACAACGGCGCCACGCAGCGGTTCATCGAGGAGTACATTCACTACAACTACGCGCCTGACGCCGGGAAGAGCGACACCGAGTTCCCGGAGCACGACCCGCAGGGCCTTGTTCAGGACACCGACCGTTTCGTTCGCTCGGTATTGGAGACGAACGGGCGGCTCGATTTTCTGAATGCGCTCCTGACGTCGGAGACCGCGTTTGCTCGCCCTTCCACCGCCTGGTCCTACGGCCTCGAGATGGCCGGCGGCAACGGCGCGCAGGAAATCTCGGTTGCCAACGAGCGGATCGGCATTCTCCTTCAGCCGAGCTGGCTGGTGTCCTTCTCCGAACCCGACAAGAACCAGCCGATTCAGCGCGGCAAGTTCATTCGGGAGACCTTCCTTTGTGACGACTTGCCGGCACTTCCCATTCCAGACATCGAGCCGCTCGCTCCCGGGGAAAACCAAACCCTGCGCGAGACCTTGGAGATGCATCGCGCAAACCCCGCGTGCGCCGAGTGTCACGACCGAATGGACCCGCTCGGCCTCCCCTTCGAACAGTTCGATCACCTGGGTCGCTTTCGCACGATGGAGCAGGGCCGGCCGGTGGTGACTACCGGAGGCATCGTTGCGAGCGGACCGGACACCGACGGTCCCGTCGAGGGCCCGACCCAGATGGTGCGCCGACTCGCGGAGTCACCGATGGTGCGTCAGTGCTTTATTTCCCACGCGTTCGAGTACTGGATCGGACTCGTGCCCGACCAGCGCGTAGGTTGCGCGATGGTTGGTGCCGACCAGCGCTTCGAAACCAATCAGGATCTCGTAGGCCTCGTGGCTACGTTCTTTTCGTCCGATGCGTTCCGCATCCGAGAGGAGTCCCGATGAGCCGGTTGATGCGACGACGCTTTCTTCAGTCCCTTGGCCTGGGCCTTGGCGCCTCGGTCCTGCATCCGATCGCGCGCACGCTGATCAACGAGGCCGACGGGCAGACGGTCAACAAGCGCCGTGCCCTGATCTTTGTGAACGGCGTGATGAACTACACCCTCTGGGCGCCGGGAGCGATGCGCTATTCGACCGACGCGCAGACTCTGATGAGCTACGACTGGCCGGCTGCGCTCGGGGGACTCGTGAGTCGGCGCAACGAGATGGTCATCCTCGACAATCTGCACAACGACATCAACGAGACGGCGGGGAACGACTTCGAGATCAACCACGGCCTTGGCTACGGATTTCTCTCGTGCATTCGCCCCGACGGTTCACCGAAGGACCTCGGCCCGCCGAACGCCATCACCATCGACCAGTACCTCGCCGACACGATCAGTACTGACGCGCCCCGGAAGTCGGTTCTCTTTGGGATCAGCGGCCATGGCTACAAGCGGAACTTCGACGAAGAGCTCAACATCTTCGCCCGGGGCCCGGACGAAGCGCTTCCGCATGTCATCAAGGCTTCGGTGCTGTTCGAGCGGCTCTTCGGCGGCGCGGACGCGAGCGGCACGAGCGATGCGGAAGCGCTTGCGCTTCGGGAGCAGCGATTGACCGACATCCTTCATCAGGACATCGAACGGCTGCGAAGCCGACTTGCGGCGCCGGAGCGGGAGCGACTCGAAAGCTACCAGCTCGCGTTCGAGGAGTTCGACATGCGACGGGACCTCGGCGCCTCGCTGAGCTGCGAAGCGCCCATGCGACCGATGCGCGGCAACCAGGATGAAGAGATGCGCGACATGATGGCGATGGGAACGCTCGCCCTCAAGTGCGGGCTCACCAATGTGGTCGCGGTCAACTGCGGCGCCACCAGCAATCACAACGAGCACATGCCGCACTACTCGTTCCATGACAAGTTCATCGTTCACGGGACCGATTCGGGCGTGAACGTCGAGCGCCAGCACTACAATCCGATTCGTGCGATCTGGAACTACAACTGCGAGCTCGTGGCCAACGCGATGGACGAACTCGAGGCGACACCAGAAGGCAACGGGACCGCGCTCGACGGAACGTTGGTCGCGATGACCTGCGCCCGCGGGATTCGCACGGGGAACGACACCCACCACGTTCCGATCGCCAACGGCGGACGGTACCCAGTGCTCGTCGGAGGACGCCCCCCCGGCATGAACCTCGACGGACGCTACATTTCGTATGACCTTCGCTCGAAGGGCATGGTCGACTTCTGGCGCACCTGTTGCGACTCGCTCGGCGTTTGCCCGGATCGCTTCGCTCCGATGGCGCGGAACAGCCAGGGACCACTCACCGAGCTTAGCTCCGGCGGCACGGGCATGTGCTGACGCGCGGCCAACCCTAAGCGATCCGACCAGAACCCGCGGCGGGAAGAAACGACCCGCCGCCGTCGTCGTTCATGCTGCGCACGTCGACGCTGCGTTGCCTCACAACCAGGCGGTTTGATGAAGTCGAGCCTCACTGCTCTTGGGCGGCTGACGGTATCCTCGGGCAGCGATGGCCGAGGACGGGAAGCGAACGATTGGTCTTCTCGGGGCGACGGGGGTCGGAGTCGGCGCCATTGTCGGCGGTGGAATCCTTGTGCTCGGCGGTGTCGCCTTCCGCGAAACCGGCCCCGGCGCACTCCTCGCGTTCGCGATCAACGGCGTGGTGGCGATTCTCACCGCGTTGAGTTTCGCCGAGATGTCGACGGCGTTTCCCGAGTCCGGCGGCGCCTACACCTTCGCCAAGAAAGTGCTCTCGGTGCGCGCTGCGTTCGCCGTGGGTTGGATCCTCTGGTTCGCGTACATCGTGGCGGGCGTGCTCTACGCCCTTGGATTCGCGTCCTACTTTGTCGCGATCGTCACAACGCTGTTTGCGGAGTTCGGCAGCGAAGCGCCGGCGTGGGTCAGCGACCGGGCCACCGTTCTGACCCTCGCTCTGGCCGCCACCATATTTTATGCAGTGCGGCTGGTTCGAAGCAGCGGAGGCGGAGGGCAGTGGGAGACCGTAGGCAAAGTCGTCCTCTTTATCTTCCTGATCCTTGCGGGATCATTTGTCCTCCTCACCGACCGCAGCGTCGACGAGGTCAAAACGTCGATGACTCCGTTTCTTCCTGCGGGCACGACTGGGCTTCTCTCGGCGATGGGGTTCACGTTCATTGCACTCCAGGGATTCGATCTGATCGCGGCGGTGGCCGGCGAAGTAAAAACCCCGCAGAGGGTGATTCCTCGCGCCATGCTGTACTCCCTCGGGGCCGCACTCTTCATCTATCTCCCGCTCCTCTTTTTGGTTCCGACCGTGGGCGTCGACGCCGGGGAATCGGTCGCTGAGCTGAGCGACGCGAACCCCGACACTTTCATGGCCCTTGCGGTCCGGAACTACCTTGGTGCGCCGGGGTACTGGCTCACCATGATCGCCGCAATCCTCTCAACGCTGTCGGCGCTCTCCGCGAACCTGCTTGCGGCATCGCGCGTCGCTCTCACCATGGCCACCGACCGCACCCTTCCACGCGTGTTTGCCCAGGCGGGTGCCAACGGCGAACCGGTCATCGCGGTGTATGGAAGCGCGCTTGCTCTCGGCGCGATCATGCTGATGGTGCCGGACCTCGCCGCCGCCGGTGCGGCGGCGAGCCTGATCTTCCTGATCTCCTTTGCGCTGTCCCACGTCACCGCGTTCCTTGCTCGACATCGCTTAGGAACACGGGTGTCGCTGCTCCCCGGCGACGAACCCACCAAGCCCTTTCGCACCCCGTTCTTTCCTCTCGTTCCCGTGGTTGGGGGACTTGCCTGTGCGGGCCTTGCCGTGTTCCAGGGCACCGTCGTTCCTTCGGCCGGTTATGTCGTCCTCGTGTGGCTTGGCCTCGGCGTCATCCTCTACATGGCGCTGTTTGCCACCAAGGCCGAGACCGTTGACGCCTTCGCCGAAGGCCAGGACCCCGCCCTGCTCCGGCTTCGGGGTCAAAACCCTCTGGTGTTGGTGCCCATCGCCAACCCTAAACATGCCGCCGCGCTGATTACGCTCGCCACCGCCCTCGTCCCCACCACCGTCGGCCGCGTGCTCCTCCTCGCCGTCACCCGAAAGCCCGAAGAGGATATCGGCAACGACGACGCCGACCCTGCGACTGCGCTCGAATCGTCGCTCGCCGTGCTCAAAGGCGCGCTGAGCGAATCGATCCGCGAAGGTCAGGCCCCGGAAGCCCTCGTGACCATCGCGTCGTCCCCGATGCGCGAAATCGAACGCGTCGCGCGGACTCACACTTGCGACACCCTACTTCTCGGCCTGAGCGGGCGGGCCGGCACCGACGCGCAGAGCGCCCTCGAAACACTGATCAACAAAGTGCCATCCAACGTCGCCGTACTGACCGCTCCCGAGGAGTGGAGCATCGAATCGGTCCGACGGATCTTGGTTCCCGTCGGCGGTCGAGGAAGGCACCACGAGCTGCGCGCGAGGCTACTGGGAAGCCTCTGGCGAACCGGCGACCGCGAAGTGACCTTCCTCGCCGTTCTTCAGGCCGACGCGAGCGACCGAGAACTGGAGAGCGCCAAGAAGTCGCTCGCTCAGTTTGCGGCGGAGGAGGTTCCGGGCAAAGCGGTGGCCTGCGTGGTGCGAAGCGACGATGTTGCGGGGGCGGTTTCAGAGGAAGCCAAGCAGCACGACTTGACCGTGCTCGGACTTCAGGAGCAAGGCGGGCGTCGCTTCTTCGGGGCGATTTCACTGAAGATCGCTCGAGAAACAAGCTGCGCGACCGTGCTCATCAGCGCAGAGACCGATCCCAAATGGCACCCGCAGCAAATGATTCACGGCATCAAGCGGCTGCCCGAAGCCATCCCGCGGATGCAGCGAGACAACGATAAGATCGAAACCTAGCCCAGCCGGATCTTGGCCGGATCCGCAGGGCCGAGCTCGGCCGTCCGACTTCGGCATCGCCGACGTTCTGACCTCTACTGCGGCCCGGAACCCATCACCCGCATCGGCGTGAGTGCCTCCGCTTCCGTCCCGATCCCGAGTTGCCCACTCCGGTTTTGGCCCCAGCAAAAGAGCGTTCCTTGAGTGTCGATGGCACAGCTGTGCTCGCCCCCCGTTGACACCGCCGCCACGCCGAGAACGCTCTCGACCAGCTCGGGCGTCCGAGCCTCGAGCACCTCCCCGCCGACGCCGAGCTGGCCCGCCTGGTTCTGGCCCCAGCAGATGAGCGTGCGGTCCGTACGAACGGCGCACGAATGCGCGCCTCCCGCCGCCACGTCGACGACGGTGTTCTGTTCGATCCCATCGACTGCGCTCGCGCGAGCGAAGCCGTTCTCACCTCCAGTGCACTGGCCGTTCTCATTGTTGCCCCAGCAGCGCACGATCCCATTCGTCGCCAAAGTGATCGCATGACCACCGCCCACTGCGAGAAGGCCCGTCTCCCGAGCACTGTTGACCGAAGACACTCCGGTGACCGGGCCCGCGACGTTTCGGCCCACCCGCCCGCTTTCGTTGCTGCCCCAGCATTCCGTCGACTCGCCATGCGAACACGAGTGCATGTCGCCGAGGGCCACCGATGTCACGGGCACCTCGGCGGGGACGAGGACTGGTCCTGTGGAGGCGCTCGGTTCTCCATCCAACTGTCCTTCACGATTGTCGCCGAAGCAATGGAGCTCACCGCCGTCGACGATCGCGCAGCTGTGTCGCCCTCCCGCCGCGACCGCGATCACCGGTCCGGGCAACCCGGCGACCACAGTGGGCGTTCGCGCGTCCATCGTGCCCAGCTGGCCGAAGGTGTTGTCGCCCCAGCAGGAGAGCTCGCCCGCGGAGATCGCGCACGTGTGGCCCGAAGTTGCGTCGGTGGCTCCTCCCGCCGCGACGCTATCGACCGACGTCAGGTTCACGCGGCGAGGCACGGTCCAGAGTTCGCCGGATTCTTCGATCCCGAGCTGGCCCTCGGCGTTTCGTCCCCAGCACCACAGTTCGGCGGCGGCGTTGATCGCGCAGGTGTGATTGCGGCCCGCGGAAACCGCCTGCACGACCCCGATACAGCCTTCGGCCGCGCACGTCGACGGAGTCACCGTGGTGCACACGCCGCGATCGCAGGCGGCGGCGCCGCATTGGGGACTTGCCGTCACCGAAGCCGCATCGACCACCAGCTCCTCGATGGGGAGTGAGCGACTCACACATCCTTCGGCGATCACATTGCAGGAGTCATCCAGCACCCGCGCAAAAAAAGCAAAGCTTCCCTCGGCAAGATTCTGGGGTGGGTCGGCGCCTTCGCCGCGGCGAAGCGACACGCGGTACACCACATTGCCTGGAGTCGCGCAGCTGCCCTCCGCGATCGATGCCTCTACCGACGCAGCCTGGTCGCGGACCGACGCCGGCATGCGGATCTCCCAGGGAAAGGTCTCGGAGCCGCATCCGAGAAGAGAGCCAAACAGGATGAACACCACCGAAAAGGCAGGGACGGCTCGCACCGACTAACCCTACCCGGTTCGGCCGCGAGAGAGTACCGAAGAGGCCGGTCGGCCCCGAAGCCCTCGAGTTTTGGACATAATTCGCGGGCGGTTATCTGCGCGTCGATTTGGGTCCGTAGCGCACTTCGGGAGGGATCGTGGTTTCGCCGACATGCCGATGAAGCCACCGTGCGACCGGTTCCGCCCCTTCCCATGCTTGTCGCGCGAGCGCCGCGACTCTTCGGGTACGGAGCGTTCGGCCTGGCGCGAACGTACGGCCAACGACGAGGGCCCTTTGACGGAGGAGCCGGACCCGTGGGTGATCGGCAGCGACCCCCCGAGGTGCCGACTTCAACGCTTCGCCGCCGACAGACAGCTTGCTTGCCTTGGCTTTGGCAAGGGCCTGCTCGAGCGCACTCCCCTTTCGCGCATCGGCGACCGCTTCGCGAAAGCGGCCGAGCTGGTCCTTCGCCATGTCGTGAAAACCACGTGCCACATAGAGGCCCTGAAGGGAGAGTTCTGCGTAGTAGCCCACCGAAGTTCCCCGCACCGAGTGAACTACTCCGTAGCAAGTCGTCTTGTAGGGCGGCGCATTCTTCTGAAAGCGGCGGTTATTGTGCGGACGGAAGAGGCGCACCGTGCCGCGACGCTCGGTCGCCACGTCGGTGAGCAGTGCCTCAAGGGGTCCTCGAACTTGCGTCTCGTACACCGACCGCCACTCCGTGAACGTCGCCTTGGAGTTGTTTGCCTCCAGTGCTTCAAAGAAGCCCATTGCGTCGGTACCAAACCCCACAAAAGAAGGGATCTTCGTTTTTCTAGAGCTCATCTCCACACTCCTTGAAGTCTCGGTGGAAAGGAGTGGGCGAAGTGGTGCGTCCGCGAGGCGAGGAATGCCGAGTAGGTTCGAGCCCGAGGGGGAGGCCGCAGATGACGTGCTCCAGCCGCGGAGCGGCCCCAAGGAGTGTGGAGACGAGCTCTATTAATTCCCGCGCTGGCCTTGATGACATACGACACAATATGTGTCGTAAAATACCTCCACGCAAGGGCTGATTCGCCGCACGTTCACGCTCCGACGAGAAGCTAGGATTCGCCTTCGCCAGGAGGCGGAGATGGGGTCGATGTGGCTCCGAAGTTCCACGCGCCCTGAAGTCGCATGAGCATCACCTCGGGAACGTGGAACACACTTAGACGCCCAAGTTTCTCAAGGATCCACCTTCGCCGTCGAAAGTCCCGACAGGAGTGCGAGCGCTCCACGACTACCACCGATCTTTGTCGACGAGTCCAGTGCTTGCAGTAGCCTCGCCTCCCGCCGCTCATGCAGTGTGTCATCCCGGTCTCGAAGTACGACGCGCATCCGGCGCAGGTCTTCGAGGACGTCATCGACGGATCCCGACGGGCGGAATCCACGGCCGTGGGAAGCTCTCGTCCATCCATAGCTCCATGCGACCGAACGGCCTCGGCGAGCATACCGCATCCCAGCGGAACGAATCATTGGACATCGACGCAACAACGTTCATCACCGGTTCACGATCGCCACTGCGTCGAGTCCTTGGCGAACACAACCCTGATCGCTCCATCGCCGTAAATCGAATCGGCAAGGATTCCCAAGGAGCCGCGCGGCCGTGCGGGGGGCCGCTCCTTCGCTTACCCAAACACCCACACCGCAAGGACGCTAGTCGCAAACAGAACATAGAGCACCCACAACCATGACACCGTGCGGTCGGCTCGTCGCTGCGCGTCCCATTCCCCCCGGCCGCGTTCGGCTCTCTCGATCGCCTTCGCACGCTCATGGGGCTCGCGCATCGCCTGCTCCAGCTGATGCACCACCCCGAACTGCGGAGCGTCGCAGTGGCGACACAACGCCGCGTTTCCAACGAACACCTCCGACTTCGCCCCACACTCCGCACAGCTCGCGGAACCCGCAGGCCGCTCGGACACCGTCCGTCCACGCGCCAAGCGTCGAGCCAGGAAGCGAAGCGCAATGATCGAGCCAACGAGCACGCCGACACCCACCAACGCCCCCACCTCTTCGGCGCCCGGCGTCCGGAACAGCTTCGCAAACCCCAGCGCCGCCGAGAACCCAAAGAGCGCCGCCGCAAACTCGACGAGCGGAGGTCCTTCCCCCAGCCGACGCAACTCGATCGCGTACCACGTCCGAACGAGCGCCTCGTCCGCCTCCGCTGCGCGCGCCTGATGCGCCACGAGCTTGTCCGTCAGCTCCGTAGGTCCCGATAACGAACCACAGTGCTTGCACAGTGCGCTCGGGCCTCGGTCGATCGGCAAACGGGCACCGCAGGTACGGCATACGTCCACCTGGAGGACTGCCTCGGTCGATGGCGCGTTCGCCCATTGAAGCGAGCCCCCCGCCTCGCAGGTCGGACAAACCCGCGCCCTCTCTCGGTGAAAGAACCCACATCGTCGACATCGAACGAGCACTGGAGACACAGCAACCAACGATGCACGAATGCGGCCAAACTGAAGGTGGCCTACCGCCACGGAATCTGTAGAAATGGTCAGCAAACCGAAGACCGGAGCCCGGGCAATTCTCCCAGCCGGCCGAGCAGGCTGTTGCAAAACTCCGCACGCGCCTCCAGCGCGGGCACCGCTCGCACCCGCGACCGGCCTTCGGCCTGCCTCCTCAAAGTAGCTCGGTTATTCCTCGTCGGCTCACGGGCGCGACCGCCACCGTCGCGAAGCTGAATCCACCCACGGGCCTTTTGCAACAGCCTGCTAATCTGCTCCTGCGCGGGGCCTTAGGCAGAACCAAAGCTACATCATCGTCGCTCAAGTCGACCTGCGCGACCCAGGTCAAGAGTCCTTGTCGCAGCACTCGGCCCCCCGCACTCCAGGGGACTAGCGGACGAGCGCCACCCACCGGCCAAAGCAACCGGGACGACTTCTTCACCGTGGTCACCGAACAACGCGCCAGCGTCAACCCAAGCCCTACCGTGCTTCGAGTCGAAAATGGGCCGAGCCAAGGGTGTTTTCGCACGTCAAGTGAAAGCAAAGCGCACGACTCCCGACGATGAACTCGGACACCAGCTCGCCGCCATAAAGCGGCGGCGTCATATCCTGATCGGTGAACAACACGATCAGACGCGCGCACGCCATCCGGAGTTGGCCACGCGCGTGAGCGTCGGACAACGCCGCTCGCTCCTCGCCCACGCTGACCGTGAGGTAGGTCGACGACAGCGTCCGAACCGATACGGAGCGGTGAACTGCAGCGAGTTCAAGGGCCCAAGCCGCTATCCCATCTACGTTCGGCCGGGCGCCATTCATGAACGTGCGCCACGCATGGACGAGTGAATCAGCCGCGAAGTTGCTCATCGGAACGACCTAGTCTTTTCCATCGAAGAATCTCGACCGAACCGACGTCCGAGCACCCAGTTCATCCCTCGGGCGAGCCACTCGCCGAACAAGACACCCACGACAAGAAGCACAAGACCGATGGAAACCGCGACCTCCAGTGGTAGCCACATCCTCAGGGAAAGCATCGCAACCACCGGCACACCGAGGACAACGCCCCAGGTGCCCAGCACGAAGCAGCAGATTCTAAGAAGCTCGACGGTCATGGCTGCCAACGTGAGAAGTCGGCAGGGATTCAACCAAGGGGACGCTCCGATGCATTCCCGACGCAGTTCAACGAACCCTCTGCTCCGTTGACGTCCGGCGGATAGCTCTTTGTCGCTTCTCGAATCTGGTGATAAGCGGAGGGTGACCACACCTCGCTCTCCGGTTGGAGATCGAGAAGCCACATGCTGATGAGAAGCGTCACGTGGGACCATGACCCTCCTTGCTTGGCATCAAAGTCCCTTGCGGAGCTCGTGCCCTGATAGCGCCCACCCCGCACAAAGAACTCCCAATCTCCTGGCTCCTCTATCGCCCATAGACGAACGTAGCGAGATTCCGTGGGCGAGCGTCGCGAGATATGGACTCCGCCTGCCGCAAACCCTTTGGAAAGAGCACATAGTTCTGAAAGGCCCTCCGAGTCGAGCTCCTGCTTCAGCGCCAGAATCATGTCCTCCCCGTCAGTCATCGACCTCAAGCACGTTCTCGGTCGCCACGGCACTTCCCTTCGGATTTGACATCGTTCGTTGCCTCGCGGCTCCTCCTTCGAGCGGCGTTCGAACCTCACCGCCCCGGACGACACGGACGACACCCTCAGCCGTGAGCCGCGTGGATGATTACTTCCACACACCGCTCGCGCAACATGTCGAGCTGGCCCTTCATTGCAGCGATGTCGCCCTCCAACCCTCGAAGCTCAACGACGAACGGAGGCACCGGACCAAAGCCCCCACAGGTGCAGTCGGCCAATGAATCAAGCGATGCACCGTAGTAGCCCCCTGGCCCCCTAAGAGCTTCACCCAAGGCAAG
>JBCCZL010000005.1:0-46527 GCA_039187775.1 Myxococcota bacterium | reverse complement strand
GGGCCCGGCGGGCATCGCGCTCGGAGACGATCAGCGGCGCTCCACATGCAAAACAGTGCTGGGCTTCGCCGCTGTGAAGCGGTTGAAAGACCTTGCAGCGAGGACAGCTCACGGGCGCACTCGAGGCTCCGGGGCCATGGGCTAGGCGCCCGATTGAAGAGCCCGGGGCTTCGGCGTCCATCCCCATGGAGAGCGTCTGGGGTGAGAATGGGGCCGGAAACGTGGATGCGTGCGTCATGCCCCACTTATCGGCCGGGCGCAGTTCGAGTTGTGTGAACTCCAAAAACGGCGTCAACGCCGTCAGCGGTGGATTTGCGCGCGGCAGTCCGCGACCAACTCCGCCAGCGTCGTTCCCTCCCGGGGCGCGGCGGTGCCTACCTGGAGGCGGACATCGCCGAGCTGGTTTCCTCCGAGCTCTTCGAGTCGGCGCGCAATCGGATCCGCTTCGCCCTGAGCCAGCACGACGAAGCCCGTGGTGTCGAGCCGCCCGATCATATCGTCGCCTCGTAGGTTCTTGGCGATGAGGCGGGCGGCGCCGTCCAACGTCACATCGACCGCCTCGAACCCATCCGCTCGCAGCACATGGTGGAGGCCACTCACCTCGACCAGCAGCACATGGGGGGAGGTTTCTTCGAAGACCCGATGGCCGTGGAGAAGAAACGCATCCGCGGGCAATATTCCGAAATCCGGCTTTCGGGCGCGACGAACCAGAGCATCGACACGTACGCGCAGCAGCTCGGAGCGGAGCGGCTTCGCCATCCAGCCGTCCCCGCCAGCCCGATAGCAATCGATCTGGATCTGTGGATCGACCAATGCGGTGCAGAACAACACCGGAACCCGGCGATGGGTCGACGCACGAATCGCCCGACACACGTCGAGCCCACTCAACGAACGCATCGCTACGTCCAGAAGAATGACTGCGGGGTCCACTTCGCGAATGGTTTGAAGCGCCTGGGTCACATCCGGCTCGTAGCGCGTGCCGTAGCCGTGCGTGTCGAGGAGCTCGGTCACTGCCCCGGCGAAGTCCGGGTCGTCGTCGATCACCAACACCACCGGTCGCTGCGCGAACGGCACGAGCGCTCGAATCGCGGGCCGCGACGCTTCGGCTCTGACGATCGTCGCTCGCTGCGTCGGCGTCGTTCGCCGATCGAAGGCGGGATCGCCGAGGAACACTACGGGAAGGAGCCGGCCCGCCAGCGCCTTGATCTGCCGAGCCAGTTTGGCCGACGACTCCATGTCCCCGTCCATGCCCACCACCAAAATATCCGGCGGCTCGTCCCGCGCACGCTCCATGGCCTCGCCAGGCGACCGGCTGTGCTGCAAGCGAATCTTGAGGGAGTGACAGATTTCGTCGACCCGGCTCCGCTCCGATACATTGCCCCCACAAAATAGAAGTCGAACGGGACTCCGAGGGCGCGGCTCCGCCTTCGGCGTCACGCGTTCCTCTGCGCCGTCGAGGGCCGCGGCCACGTCGGCGAGGGCGAGCGCAGCCAGTTCGAAATCCCCGCCGATCCGAAGCGTCGCTTCGACCTCCGCAGCGATCGCGCTCACTTCGTCGAAGCCGTAGGTCCCCGCGGTGCCTCGCAGTCGATGTGCAAGCACCCGCGCCACCTCGACCTCGGGACCGTCGCCCGAGATCTTGGCCATCGCGTCCATGAGCTCCTGAAGGCGTTCCCGGAGCCGACCCCGGTAACGGGCCTTCAATGACTCGAGCCGGGCCTGTACCCGAGCGCGCCGCGGATCGATGGACATCGTGGACACGCTAGGAAAGCAGGTCTCCGACCGACAGGCCATGGCGAGCGAGCAGCCGGCTAAGGCTTCGTCGATCGAGGCCCGCAGAACGTGCTGCCGCGGCTACATTTCCCTGGTGTCTCCGAATGAGGTCTCGCACATACGCTCGTTCGAAGCGTGCGATCGCTTCGCCTTTTCGGTCGTGGAAGGGCAGCGCGGACTCGTCAGGGGCGAGCGGTGGTTCGAGGCCCAATGCATCCAAACCGACCAGGGCAGAGCGAGCGTTGTCGACCCCACGAAACACTTGGCGTCGAAGCCCCGCGACGTGATCGTCCCAACGCGACGCGGTGAGCGCCTCGAGTGCCTCCGGAGTAAACGCTCGGGCACTGGTGGGTCCGCGGGCAATCGCTTCCTCGAGGAAGAACTGCGCAAGGTACGGAATGTCTCCTCGCCGTAGCTCCAACGGTGGAAGATCGATCCTCGTTTCCTCCACGAAGGTATACAGGTCCGGACGAAGCACCCCCGCCTGGGCCGCCGCCGAAAGCTGGGCGGTGCTCGTGGCGTACACCCGCGTGTCGAAGACCGCTTCATTCGTGCGGAGTCGCCGAAGATGGTCCACGAGCTTCGCTTGATCACCGAGGGAGAGCTCCTCCACATCACCGATTTCGACGATCCCGCCGTCGGCTTCCCGAAGCGCCGGCAACAGGAGCCCGTCGTCCGGAAGATCCTTTCCGCGCGCCGTCAACCGGTGAAGCGGCTCTGCGGAGCGAGGCCCAAGGGCGTGAAGAAGCTTTCGAACGAGCGACTTGCCAGATCCGCGAGGGCCGCTGATGCAAACAAACGAACTCGAGAGCGCGATTCGCGGAAGGCGTCGCACGATCCGATGGATCGCGGGGGAACTCCCCACCAACCGCTCCACCAGCTGGTTCGACTGGTCGAAGCCTTCCTCGAGGATCGACACCACGAGCCGACTTCGAAGCATCGACACGAAGAGTCCAAGCGCATCGAGCACCTCGGACGCAGGGCGCGACTTCCGCAGTACGGTATGCGGCTGCTGGCTCAGCACCTCGTGGCATCGAAAGAGGGTGTCGAGCACCGCCGAGATCGCATACGGGACGTCGTTCCGAAGCGCGATATCGATCACCTCGCCTCGAGAGGCCGCGGACCAATCGATGACGAGGCCCGCAAGCTGGTCTTCGAGGATCCGGTGCTCCAGATCGTCGGCCGAGAGGGCCACCGCCTCGCCTCCAACCTCTTCGACCAGCTCGACTACGAGGAGCCGGAAGTCGGGATCTTCATCGATGATGCCCACGCGGGGCCTCGGTCGATGCGACAACATACGCACAGGCTGCCTCGATCGGAGAAGAGATTCCACGACTACCCCCAGACGTGCCGGATCGCGGGGTGGCGAAAACCGTCGCCGACCTTTCGAAAACCCAAAATCTCGCACAGACTCCCCCGCCTGTGCCCGAGAGCGGCGGAAAGGACTGAACGTGGCCCGGTTCATTGATGAGCTGAAACGAACCCACAACTGCGGAGAGCTGCGGGAGACCCACATCGATGAAGAGGTGGTCCTCTTCGGGTGGGTGCAGAGCTATCGCGATCACGGCAAGGGTGTGTTTATCGATCTTCGAGATCGCGAGGGCCTAACCCAGGTGGTCTTCGAGGAGCACGTCAATCAGGAGGCCTTCGACCTTGGCAAGCGGGCCCGATCGGAGTGGGTGCTTGGAATTCGGGGCAAGGTACGAGACCGCGGAACTCAGCGAAACGATCGTCTTCCCACCGGTGCGGTCGAGGTAGTCGTCGCGGAAGCCACGGTGTTCAACGAGAGCGAGACGCCCCCGTTTGAGATCGACGACGGCATCGACACCAACGAAGACAAGCGGCTCGAATATCGCTATCTCGACCTTCGACGACGCGAGCTTCAGCAGAACTTCATTCGCCGCCACAAGCTCAACCAGTCGACGCGAAACTTCCTCGCGGAACGCGGCTTCATCGAAGTCGAAACGCCCTTCATGGTGAAGTACACGCCCGGCGGAGCGCGGAACTTCCTCGTGCCGGCAAGGCTTCACCCGGGATCGTTCTACGCCCTTGCCGAGAGCCCGCAGATCTACAAGCAGCTCCTCATGGTCGCGGGCTTCGACAAGTACTTTCAGATCGTCCGCTGCTTTCGCGATGAAGATCTCCGGCTCGATCGGCAACTCGAGTTCACCCAAATCGATATCGAGATGAGCTTCATCAATCAGGACGATCTTTTTTCGAACATCGAAGGCCTGTTCATCCAGCTCTGGAAAGACGGTCTCGAAGTCGATCTTCTCGAACGCTACAAGGACGGCGCTTTTCCGCGAATGACCTTCGAAGAGTCGATGCGTCGCTTCGGCAACGACAAGCCCGACCTTCGCTTCGGCATGGAGCATACCG
Organism: Myxococcota bacterium; assembly: GCA_039187775.1. Taxonomy (GTDB): domain Bacteria; phylum Myxococcota_A; class Polyangia; order Polyangiales; family JBCCZL01; genus JBCCZL01. The sequence goes on along the minus strand of JBCCZL010000005.1, from coordinate 42,375 downwards.
ATCTGACGGACCTTACGATCGAACACGGAGGCGGCGGCATTCCCCTCCTCGAACCGATCGCCAAGAAGTACGCGGACGGCACCTATCGACGGGATCTTCCGCCGGAGATCGTGAAGGCCCTGGTGGTCCCGGCGAGCGCCGGCATGTCGCGCACCGAAACCGACAAGCTCGAGTCTTTCGTCAAGCAGATGGGCTCGAAGGGCCTCGCGCGAGCCAAAGTCAACGAAGGCGGCGCCTGGACCCAGAGTCCGATGGCGAAGACCGTAACGGAAGCGTTTCGAAACGCGGTCAACGAGGCGGTGGGCGCCAACCCGGGCGACGTGATCCTCTTCCAGTTCGGAAAGACGGCGCAGGTTCACACGGTGATGGCCAATCTCCGGCTCCACCTCGGGCGAAAGCTCGGGCTGATTCCGGGAAGCGGCACCGACGGAGACTGGAACTTCCTCTGGATCGTGGACCCACCGCTCTTCGAAGAGAACGACGACGGGAGCTGGGCCGCCGCCCACCACGTATTCACCCGTCCCCACGACGAATGCATCGACCTCCTCGACTCCGACCCGGGCAAGGTCCTCTGCTATCGCTACGACCTGGTCCTCAACGGGTTCGAAGTCGCGGGCGGCTCGATCCGCCTTCATGATCCGGCGGTGCAGAAGAAGGTGTTCGAAGTGATCGGCCTCTCCGAAGAGGAAGGTCGCGACAAGTTCGGATTCCTCCTCGACGCCCTGAAATACGGCGCACCTCCCCATGGCGGGGTCGCCATCGGCATGGACCGGGTTGCGCTCCTTGCGTGCAACTCGGAGTCGATCCGCGATGTGGTGGCGTTCCCGAAGACCCAGCGCGCCAACGATCTCATGACCGGTGCACCCGGCCCGGTCGACGCCGATCAGTTGGCGGAGCTAAAGCTTCGGACGACCTGAGACGAAGCGGCAACGACGACGCAAGGCGCAGTTTACTTAAGCAGACGGCGCGTCAACCCATCGTCGGGGGCTCGTCGTCGTCGGGCGGAACGTACTCCAAGCACGCCTGGGGCTCCACCATCGTCGGTTCGGTGCCGGGATCCACTGGACCGTTTGGATCGGGAAGGTCGAGGCCCTCTTGGTTGGGATCGGGCTCGACCTCGATCGGAGGCGCTTCGAGGCACACCATCGGGCTTAGGCACGGCGTCGGTGTGCTGTCACCACACGCGGCAGACCCGGCTACGCTGGCCAGCGCGACCGCAAGGAACTTGTTGCGGCGCCGAAGGATCGCCTCGCGGTCCGCATCCTCGGGCTCGTCGAGGTCATCGGCCATACCGCAAGCGTCCCATACCCGGTGGGAATTCGTCGAGTCCGCCACAGCAGATCCCGCCGATGGAGTGGACACCAGCCGACGAGCGAAACCCGAACGCATGAGCGCCGGTCCCATCCGTATTTCGACGACCGTCGAGCAACCGCACGCGAAACTTGTTGCGAAACAGGGTTCAGATTCGACGCGCGCCGCGCTCAGGCTCCCCCAAACGCGATGCACTTTTCCGAGTGCTCTGAGCGGAGAAGAACGGTGTGCGGTCTTCGGCGTGCGTTATCTCATCGGGCTCGGGGGTCGTCCATTGCACACCCCAGGTTGTGAGGCGGATAACGTGAGTATGAAGTTGTGGCTTTTGGCGTTGGTGGTGGTGGCCCTGGTCGCCTGCGATGACAGCAACTCTTCGTCGTCCGATGCGCCGGCCGGCGAAGTTCGGCCCCGCTCCGAACCGGTCGAGTTCGTGGGGTTCACCGTCGAACAGCCGGTCACGAGCGTCGAGGGGCTCAGTGAAGTGTTGGAGCCCTTGTTCGGGGTGACCGCTCGCGACGGCGCCCCCATGACCGACTTCGCGCTTCAACCCGGACTTTTCCTCACTTCGCTTCCCGACAGTCGCACCCCCGAGCAGGCGGTGGTGCAGGTCGAGATGGAGCCGGTGGGGGGTGGCGACCGGCGGACGATTCTTCAGGCTCCCGCATCCTTCGGCTACGGGCGAGTGTTCATTGACACCGCCAAGGTGGCCACCGCGCGCGCCCTTGCGGTGATCGCCGAGGACCCCGATGGCATGCGCCCCTTCCTCCTGGAGTACCGGAGTGTTTCACGAAACGGCGGAGTCTTCCGCGTCCAGGTGAAGCACGAAAACGGGGCAACTTCGCTCGTTATTGGTACCCAAAGCCCGGAGACATCACTCCAGCCCGGTTTCGTCAACGCGCCCGCGTTTACCGGCGAACCCTACGAGGTGCTCGGAGGCACGGTGTGGTTCGAGCTGACCCGGGATCAGTTCGACTTCTTCTCCACCCGCGCCTACGGCATCACCGCGGGCGCCGACCAGAACTTCAGTGACTTCCAGCTTCTTCCGCACGACTGGCTTCGACTCACCGTGACGCCGCGACTCGAAGACGAGCTGGTCGACGTGAACTTCGATGTCGTCGACCTCGATGGCAATCGCGTCCAGTTCGCGCGGGCGCCGGCGTCGCTTCTGGCGGGCGATCAGTCCCGAGAAAACGTATTCCGCGCCGTCACCAACATGCTCAATGCGGAGGCGGCCATCCCCGGTAGCTCGACGCGCTTCGAAGTGCCGTTCCATTACGACGACCCGGAAGGCGGCGGCGTTGTGCAGGTGATCGCCGAAGGCCAGGGCGGCATCTTCGAGATCGCTTACGCGGTGGAGTCGCCGCGGCAGCGCCTCCAAGACGTCGCGTTTCTTCCCTACCAGGGGGTGCTCGACCTGCCGGACCCGAACTCGCTTGAGCCGCCGGACGATAGCTGCGCTGCAGTGGGAAGCGCCGACGCGATCGAGGGTCAGTTCCGCATTCGCTTCGATGCATCGCCCACCGTTCGGGAGAGCGCATCGCTCGACGGCCCGCTTCGCGGAAGCTTCAACGGCAGTATCTACCGAGCCGAGGACGTCCAGCTCAGCGGACCGATCGATGGGGCGGTCGCGGTGGCCAACATCGACCTTGCCGACGTCGACATCACTGTGCCGGGCGAGGGCATGGAGTTTCTCATCGAGACCACGCTTCCGATCGGCGAGTATCAAGTACTCGGGTTCCTCGACATCGATGGCAACGCGGATCCGGCGGCGCCTTCACCAGACGTGAACGACCCGGTGACGCTGCCCATCGGTGCCTATACTCTGAAGTGTGCGGAGCAACCGATCGTGGTGGAGTTTGCGCTTCTCCTTCCGGAAGGCCGATAGCCTCCCCCGTTGGGGCTGGATCGCCCTCCTCGCGCTGACCAGCTGCAACGATTCCACGCCCGAGCCGGCGGGGTTTGCCTCGAGCGGCAGCACGATCGTCTATCACGAAGGGTCGCTGTGGCTCACGTCACCCGATGACGATGAAATCGTCCGCATCGCCCCGAACACGCTCGCTGCCGAGGAACGGTTCGCGGTTCCGGGCGCGCCCGAGCGGCTGGCGGTGGTAGGCACCGCCCTCCTCGCCACCCTCGGCCAGGCCAGCGAGGTCGCCCGATTTGCCAATGGCGCGTGGAGTCGGCACCCCGTGCCGTGCGGGGGAACTTCGGGGATCGCCGGGCTCTCCGACGGAAGCGTCGTCGTTGCGTGTCCGCACGACGATCGACTGGTCCAACTTCGAAACGACGGGATGCTGCAGAGCCAACTCGAGGCCGAGGGCGGTCCGCTCGCCGTCGCGGTGCTCGATGGGCAGATCACGGTGAGCCTACGGCGCGGCTCCCTCCTTCAGGTCCGTCTCTCGGAGGGGGGCCTACAGATCGAGACCGAGCTTCCGCTGACCGAAGAGCCGGGCTTCGCGGCCTCGCAAACCCGAGCCCTTCACGCGGATGGACACACCGGGTCGGTCACCGGCGTGTTTCAGCGGGTCGACCACGACAGCGACCGCAATCGGGATCCGTCGCGGGGAGGCTACGGGTCGGTGGTCGACGGCGAGCCTCGCATCGAACCGCGACTGATCGCGCCCTGCGGCGGCCGCTATGCGGTCTTCGACGGAGGCAACCGTGTGTTTAGCGGCCCGAGCGCCGTGCTCTACGACGGTACGCGCGGCCGGCTCTTTGTCGCCAATGAGTACACGAACAATGTGGCGGTGCTTCGCTGCAGCGGGGGCGGACTTCAGGTAACCGGGGGACTCGCCGAACTCATCGAAAATGTCCCGGTAGGCGGCGGACCGCGAGGCCTCGCGCTCGGGCCTTCCGGCGATGTGTTCGTCGATGTGGGCTTTGATCATGCGGTGAGCCGAATCGTGGTCGGCCAGGGTGGACGACCGGAAACGCTGCGACGCCAGGTGGAGATCAGCCGCCTCTCCGCCGATGCGCTCCGCGGGCGGCGCCTCTTTCACGACGCGCAGGACATTCACCTGACGCCGAGCGGCGTGGTGACTTGCGCCACCTGCCATCCTGCGGGGGGCGACGACGGTCTCGTGTGGTTTCTCCACACGGAAGGCGTGGCGAGAAAGCTTCGACGCACGCCTCCAGCGTGGGGAGCTCGGGCTGAGTTCCTTCCGTTTCATTGGGACGGAGAATTCGACAGCGCCGAGCTGCTCACGGGAACCACCGTCCGCGAACTGATGGAGGGAGACGGTCTCCTCATCGACCTTCGCGCGATGGCAACTTACATGGCGGAAGTACCGCTTCCCCCACCATCCCCTGGCCAAGACGCAATGCTCGTAGCCGAAGGCCAAACGCTCTTCGAAACTCAGGGATGCGCCACCTGTCATGTGAACGGCACGGGAGTCGATGGCGTCGCCCATTCGGTGATTGCCCAATCCGCCGACCCCGATGCGCAAATGGACGTGGTGCACACGCCGCCACTCGCCGCGATTCGAAACCGCGCGCCCTACCTTCACGATGGCCGAGCCGACACCCTCCTCGAAGTCATCACCACCGAAAACCCGTCCGATACTCACGGCATGACCTCATTCCTCAATGAAGGTCAGCGGGACGCGCTCATCTCGTATCTACAGTCCCTGTAAACCCGGGACGAGGTCCATGGTTGCCTCACGTCGATCGCGAACCTCCCTGAATCACTGGTCCAAGCCCGTAGCGGTCACCGCAGGCGAAACGCTCGAAACGCCGCTCAGAGCGTACGGAGATACGCGGCGAGGGCGGCGCGCTCGTCTTCGCTGATGGCAGTCCCGAACTCGTGCCCTCGGTTTTCATTTCCCGGCGTGGTCGTATCGACGGTAAATCCATGGCGCTCAAAAGACGTCGGGCGCTCCGCGGGTGGGCGAAGAAGGTCTTCCAGCGTCGGAACGCTCCCGTTGTGCAGATACGGAGGCGTCGCCCATATCCCCCGAAGGTCCGCCGCGCGATAGCCATCGCTGATCTCGACCCGGAGTCCCTGCGAGATAATGAAGTTCACGAGCGCCACCCGATCGTCGGGGTTGGGCGAACCCATGCCGCTGTCGTCGCCGTCTACGAGGATGCGATGAAGCCGACTCGTCAGGATCGATCCAGCAGGAAACTCCGGGTCATCGCCGGGAAACCGCTCCTGTGGGTCGTCGGCGGTATCGTAGGTCACGATCGGGTCGTCGCCGGGCGAACCGACGTGATGGCACTCTCCGCACCGCTCCCGCTGAAACACCATCTCGCCCATCGCGACTTCGGCGGGGTCTTGGGCCGGTCCGGCCGGGGCCTGCATGCCGCCCATAAAGGCCACAAACGGATCGATTCGAGTGGGGCTCGGGAACTTCATCTCGTCGCGACCGATCGCTGAGAACACCGAGAGATACACCTCGACGCGGATGTTCGTTCCGGTCCCGAGATAGTTGAGCGCAGTTCGGTCGGAGAGCCCGTAGTAGGCAGGGAAGTCGGCGGGCACCACGTTCGGGTAGTCCGCCGTCTCGGCCCCCGTCCGCCCCGGCCCGAGCGCGGCAGCCTTTTCGAGCTGATTCGCGGTGCGAAGCGGCGGATTTCCGGCGGCGACCCAACGCGCGTTCACCTCGACCTCAAAGCGCCCAAAGTCAAGCGCGCCGTTCGGCTGCCCAAGCCAAAGGCGCCCGTCCGGAAGTTCCGCCACATGGCAAAGCGCACAGGTCTGCGCCACCTGCGTCGAGTCTTCGATGCCCCGCTTGAGGCCGATCGGGAGATCGTCATTCGGATCTGGGAGAAACCCAAATGAAGCGAACTGATTGCCGAATTCCTGGGGCTCATCGACCATCAGCTGAAGAAGAAACTCGACCGGAGGAAACCCGCCGCGGGTCTCCCCACCCCAGGTATCGCAGTAGAACCGCAGCATCCCGGCGTAGTTGGGGTCGCTAGGGGCAAGCTCGTTCGCCGCTCCGATCGGGATGCAGTCTTCGACCGACGGATCGGGAACCATGCCATCCGGAACCGCATCCGGCGTCGCGTCCGGCGTGACCGCCGCATCCGAGGGCTCGGGACTGTCGTCTCCGCAAGCCAAGAACAGGACGAGGAAGGTGAAGGAGGTTCGCCGCATGTTGACCTCAAGATTGGGAATGCGGCCACCGCACCGCACATCCACCGACATCTTTCTACGCGCTTCCTTCGAATCGGCCTATGCGATCGTTCACAAACCGTGAAAACCCGAATCACCCTCGTTTGCCGACCCGCCTCGACAAAGGTCTCGCCATGCCGTCCACCACCTCCCCAAACGCGGCCCCCGCCGCAACCTACGGGGTGATCGAGCGTGTCGTCCGTAGTCGATTCGGGGCCCCCGAAATTCAAACCTTTCCATCTCAAGTGGAATATTTTCGACCGATAACGGCCTTTAGTGGTACGTTTTCGTCCAGTGAACGAGCACCCCGATCTCGAAGAGCTCCGTGTGCTTGTGGCGTTGATGGAGTCGGATTCGGTTTCGCATGCCGCAGCCCGCCTGCAGACATCCCGAGCGCGGATTCGGCGCAAGCTGGAGTCACTTGAACAACGCACGGGGGTGGTGCTCGCGAGGCGGACGGACGGACGGCTTGCGCTGACCCCCGAGGGTACAGCGCTCGTTGAAGGCTCGCGCCGGATCCTGCGGGACGTCGCCCTGCTGATCGCGCACACCCGCGAGATGGCAGACGCCCCGTCCGGATTGATTCGACTCGCCATCCCACCGGGGTTTCCCTACCTGCCAGCTCACATCGGCTGGAACGCGATGCAACGGCAGTTTCCAGACGTGCGAGTGGAAATCCGGATCGCCGAAAACCCACTCGAGCTGTTGCCTCACGATGCAGAGATCGCGTTCACGATCGACGACACGTTGGAGGTCGTGGACTGCGTGATCACTCCCATCCTCCCGGTGCAGTGTCAGCTGGTGGCGTCTAAGGGGTACTTGGAGAAGTACGGCCGCCCATCGACATTGCCCGAGTTGCGAGAACACCGCATTGCGGTGTGGCGCTCACCAAGCGGCCCGCTCACCCATCTGCACGTCACCGACGGGACGAGCTGGTCCATCGAACCACTCACGGTGAGCGCCAATGAACGGTTCCTTTTCTACCTGGCCTCTCACGACGAGTTCATGGTGTACGCACCGGTACCGCCCTATCCCGACATGCGGTTCGAGTCGGAGATTGTATTGGAGGAAAAAGTGGGACGGACGTTCTTTACCCACATGGTCGTGCCGCAAGCGTTGGGTGAAGTGCCACGGGTCAAGGCCGTGGCAAACGCGGTAGAGAAAATCGCGATGGCGCGCAGCAAATGAACTCTCTGCCAACACGCGGAACCCGCATTGCCGACCGCTTCGTGGTTCAGCGAATCGCCGGCGAGGGGGGGATGGGCGTGGTTTATCAGGCGCACGATGAGCTCACCGCTCAGCCGGTGGCCCTTAAGCTGATGGTGGCCGAATCGGCCGACCACATGCACCGCTTTCGTCGCGAGGCGGCCGTGATGTCACAGCTGGTGCATCGGCACGTGGTTCGATTCGTCGATGCGGGTATTCACGAGCACAGCACATCCTTCATCGCGATGGAGTGGTTGGACGGCTGCGATCTTGCGACGCGCCTTCTGCAAGGGCCGCTGAGCCCCAACGACGCACTGCGACTGGCGTGCAATCTGTCCGAAGCGCTCGCCGCGGCTCACGAACGGGGCATTGTGCACCGGGACATCAAGCCCCGGAACATCTTCCTGGAGGGGGAAGAGATCTCTGGGTTGAAGGTTCTGGATTTCGGCGTCGCACGAGTGAACGGGAGCGAAACGCTTCTCACGCAACCGGGAGCCCCCATCGGAACCCCCGCCTACATGGCCCCCGAGCAAGCCCGAGGAACCGGGACCGTGGAACCCGCGGCCGACATCTTCGCCTTGGGGGTTGTCCTATATGAGTGTTTGGTCGGCGAAACGCCCTTCGCTGCGGACCATGCTCTTGCGGTGCTCGGTCGCGTCCTCTTCGACGATCCGCTGCCGATTCGCAAACTCCTCCCAGCGATGCCGCTGGAGCTGGAGCAAGCCATCCAAGCGATGCTGCTCAAGGAGCCGTCTTCTCGTCCGCGGGACGGTGGGGAGGCTTTGTCCATTCTCCGAAGCGTGGGTGCGGTCGCGAGCAACGGCTCCGCGCTGCCTAGCGTCGTTCCCCAGCCGCTCAGTCGACGCGAGCGCCAGCTCCTCTCCGTCGTAGCGGTGGCAAGGCGCGCGCTTGGACGCGGCGACGCAACCGCAACTCATCGAAGCGAACATCAAGACGCCACGACGGCACGAGACCTCGCCGCTCGATATGGTGCGGCGCTGGAAGTGCTCGCGGACGGGTCCATGATCGCCACGCTTGGCGCCGGCGTGGCTCGAGACCAGGCCTACCACGCAGCGCGCCTGGCCCTTGAGATGAAAGGAACTCTTCGGAATCGCTGTGCGGCCGTGGTCACGGGGCGTGCGGAACTGGCCGGTGAGCTACCGATGGGAGAGGTGCTCGAGCGGGCCGCGTCGCTCCTGAAGAATGCGGAGTCTGATTCGGTGCTTGTCGATGAGTTGACCTGGGGCCTCGTCGAGGGGCGCTTCGACGGAGCGCCGTCTCGGTCGGGTGTTCAGGTCACCTCCCCAAGGGACGGGCTTCCAGCGAAACCTGGTTCCCGCTCGGACACACCGTGTGTGGGCCGATCCCTGGAACTCGCGACGTTCACGGCGACCTATCAGTCTGTCGTCGACGAATCGGTTGCCCGGATGTTGGTTTTGGTCAGCCCCGCGGGTTCCGGCAAGTCTCGACTTCTTCGAGAGCTGCTCGATTCGCTCCCGTCACCGCAGATCTGGACGGCAAGCGGAGATCCCATCGCCCGTCGAGCGCCGTTTTCGGTCCTTGCCTCGTTGATCCGCGGTTCGCTGGGACACGCTGCCGGAAACAAGTTCACCGATCTTCATCATCGGGTCAGCGGGCGCTTGGGAAAGAAGTGCCGGGACACCGCCGGTTTCCTTGGGGAACTGATCGGGGTGGCCCCTCCCATTCCGTCGTTGGCACTCACCGCCGCCCGCTCCGATCCAGAGTTGATGAGGGAACGGATTCAGGATGCGGCACTTCGATGGCTCATCGCAGAAGCGGACCGCCACCCGATCGTACTGGCACTTGAGGACATCCACTGGGTCGACACACCCACCGTGGAGTTTCTTACTCACGTGCTGAGCCACGCCTCGGACGCACCGATCCTCATCACCGCCACCGGACGCCCCGAAGCGCTACGAAGCCGGCCTCAAGCATTTAGCCACGATGCCATTGCGGTGCACCAACTTCGCGCACTGTCCTCGAAGGCAAGTGCTCAGCTTGTCCGAACCGTCGCCGGCGATTGCCTCTCCCCCGAGCAGGTAGACTGGGTCGTTTCCAGAGCGGGCGGCAACGTCCTTTATCTCGAGGAGCTCGTTCGCGCCGTGAGGCATGGCCAAGGAGAGCCCCCACCCACCGTCTTGGCGATGATCGGATCGCGGTTGTCTACACTTCCACCCGGTCTTCGGCAGATTCTGCGCGCCGCGAGCATCTATGGAGAGACATTTACCCTCGATGGGGTGCATGCCCTGCTGGACTCGTCTCATCGAGAGATGACACTGGCCGGATTTCGAGAACTGGTCCGCCGAAAGATCATCGTATCGCACAGCCAGGAATACTCGTTTCGTCACTCGCTTCTGCGCGACGCGGCGTACGAGATGCTCACCCCGAGCGATCTACGCATGGGGCATCGGCTCGCCGCAGCGTGGCTTGAGCAGGAAGGGACGAGCCGCACCGTGATCGCGGAACACCTCCGCCGCTCAGGCAAGGCGCGAACCCAAGCAGGGTCTCCGCCCCACATCGCCCGGCAGGCCTAAAGACGCGTGCGTTTGTCGATGCCTTCGCGGTTTCCGAAACGCCGCTGGAGTGCCCGTAGGGCGACGAACAGCGCGAGCGGCGAAACCAACGGCGCCAAGATCCCACTTAGTTTCAGCACCTTGCACCCCAAACCGCCGCAAGTGGTGTCAGCTCCCAACGCTGGGATGCTGTCCCTTGGAGGCACGGATGACGAAACTTGGCGGTTACTTGGCGCTCACTCTCATGCTCTGTCACTGCGCGGCGAATGGCATGCCGATGGAAGTGGTCGACCCAGTGGCCCCTGACGCTTGGGTGGATGGCAACGTGCCGGACCGAGAGGTCACCAACGACCCACCGCCTCCGCCTCCGCCGGAGTGCAATGATCAGATCTGTTCCGAAGAAGAAACCTGCGAGACCTGCCCAACCGACTGCGGCGAATGTCCCGTGTGTGACCTCGCTCCCACCTGCAGTGGCGCGGGCGCCGTGCCGGACAGTGCGCAGGCCTTTTCGCGATGCAATGGCAACGAGCGGAGCAGCTTTTCATGCGGCGCCAACATCAGCGTCGGTGAACACGATTGCCTCGACGCCCAACTCCGGCTCCGGATTCGACGTCTCCGCATTGACCGCACCGGCTTGCCCTCACGTCGCGACGTCTATTGCGTGGTCCTCGCGGAGGATGGCGAACGGTCCGAACTGCTCGTGACCGACCCACGAGAGGCGGCCGGGCGAGACGTCGACATCAACTTCACCCTCACCGAAGGCGTGTTCTGGGGTCAGGACGATCTCGTCCGCTCCAACTCCAACCTCTCGATCAACTTTCGCTGCTATCGACAGCGGGACCGGGAAAGTCAACGGTCCCTGGTCTCCGCAATCGGCGACGGCGTCTCCGCCGTGGGTGGCGCGCTCACCGGAACCGGGTACGGCTGGGTATTCACCGCCGGCGGCGCCGCCGCCGATGTGGCCTCATCGGCGATTCGCAATGTGGGCGACGATCCCTGGCTCGACGTCCAGCAAACGATCAGCCGAAACGCACTCTATGAGCTGACCAACGGACGGCGCTGGACCGTCGACCAGTTCCACGATCCCGTCGGTTCGTCGCGCCGCGTCACCCTCGACATCGAAGCCTGGGGATGCGCCAACCCCCGCATGATGCTCCGCTGAGCAGTGATGGAGCCGCTTCCTCTCCAAGCGCAGGCCCACCTTAGAGAAGATCGCGATCGACCACCCAGTCGGCCTACTTGATGTTGATTATCACCGACTATAGCCTCCGCTCGTGTGAGCGATTCTTGGGCTCCTCCACTCTTCCTTCGACCCTTCCATCCACCTCAACTTCACCACACCCAAAGTCCTGACCGACCCATGTCGATCGGAGCTCGAGTCGCCATGCGCAAAGTTCAAGGCGCTCGGCATCGGACAGCTCCACCAACAGTTTCGTCCCATCCACCTCCGGCAGATCACGTGAACGGCTGCTGGCGCAGCCAAGCACACACAAAGTGGTGCATAGAGCAACGACTCCGCACAACTCGGTCGTGGCTTTCATACTAAATAGACTCGGATGTCATACCAAGCTCCCCATCGTGCTTGACCTGATCCACATTGGGCTTCGATACACGGAGGCCTGAGATTGCAAGCGCTGGGTTCAGTCGCTCAAATGTCTCGAGGGCATATCTCACCGTCGCAGAGACAGTCGTCCGGCAAATCGCACTCCTGCGGCAGTGCGTCACACGGCGGAAGTACGGGCGTGTGTCGACAACGCACCTGATCACCAACAGTAAAACTGCACGTGTCCGGCAGTCGGTCGACGAGGCCCTGCGCGCATTCAGGGAGTTCCGACGGGTCAAACGGTTCGAGGTCCGGGGCCCCACAGCCTTCATCAGGCCTCAGATTTGGGGTGACCCGCACCCATTCGCAGTATTCCAAGCGTTCATCGAGCGTTAGATCCACGAGACGCTTGGAGAGGTCGACATTTGGGTTCGAATCGGTGCGGCTCGACACGCAAGCAGCCATGAAAAGTGCGCACGTCGAATGGGAGAGCCAGACCGAGCCGTGCATCACATGTCTCTTGATGGGCAAATCTCACCGTCGCAAAAGCAATCATCCGACCAAATACACTCTCGAGGAACTTCGTTGCATGGCGGAAGAAGCGGGGTCCGCAGACACAGAAGATGGTCACCAACTGTCCAACTGCATGTGTCCGGTAGCCGCTCGATGAGCACGCTCGCACACTGAGGAAGTTCCGCGGGGTCGAAAGGCTCGAGGTCGGGTTCTCCGCATCCCGCGTCCGGACGAAGGTTTGGATTGACCCGCAGCCACTCGCAGTACTCCAGGCGCTCATCAAGCGTCAGGTCTACTACGCGCTTGGACTGATCAACGCTCGGCTCCGACTCCGACTCCGTTCGGCTGAGCGCGCACGCTCCCACACAGCATGAGAGCGAATGAATGACAAACAGGAATCGCACCGAAGACGATAGTTGCACCCAGGTTCTTGTCGACATCCGCAAGCGATCGTGAAGGGCGGCTAGAAGCAGTCTCGAGGCACCACACATTCCACCGCAACTTCATCGCACGGTGGGCGATTTGGAGTACTCACACAGAGGGCGTTCTCTTCAACCGTCCAGCTGCAGGTTGGCGCAAGGTCGAGGTAGCCCATCACGCACTCCTCTAGGTCTCCTTCCGCGACGACCTCACCACACCCAAAGTCGGTTCCAGAGGATGCGAGCGAGATCTCGAACCGCCATTCACAGAGTTCCACGCGCTCAGCGTCCGAAAGTTCGACGAGGAGCTTCGCACCATCGATGTCTGGACGGTCGCGCTCCCGGCTGCTTGAGCAGCCAAACGCCGAGAGGAATATCAGGACGATTCCCCCAAGTAGGTTGACTATGGACACTCGTGCTCCGGGGCCGCACCTGGCTGCCAGCAGAGATCTCCTCCACAGTCAAGCGAACGACATCGGCCACACTTTCCGGAGGGCGATGAGAGGCAGTCAACGATCCCTTCTAGTGGCACTTCACACGACTCGAAAACGCCACAATCGTCATCGTTGAATTCGTCGTCGCCGAACGCATCGCAAAGTGCACCCTGGAACAGGTTCGACGTACATGAGGGGCTGATTGCGAACCACGCGTTTCCGTTGCGGCCGCAGTAGTCTACGCCGGGTTCTGGTACGCATCGCATCATGCCGCCTCGGCACTGCTGCTTTCCCGGAAACGTTTCTCCGGGACAGCGACCACCTTCCGCCGGACCGGTGCAGGACGCGCCTCCCAACCCTTCATCCGTACGGCCGTCGCAGTCATCGTCTTCACCGTTGCACGTTTCTGGGTCTCCACTGCTCGGCAGATCCGGACAGAACAAGCGCCCATTCTGGCAGGTGTACTGGACAGTCTCGCCACATCCCCGGTCGCAGGTTCGACCGATCTGCGCAGGGTCACACTGGGTGCATTCGCCGCCAACCTCGAACAGGCCCGGACAGCACCCCACCTCTGAGTTGGGCTCTTGATTGAACCTTCCGCACTCCACGCAGGTCCCCTCCGACGTGCATTCAGAACCTGGACAGCATTCGCCTTCGCCGTCGCACGAGGACCCCATGTCGCGGCAACAAACGCGGGCATCGTTGAGCATATCGGCAAACTCGGGAGCAATCGCAGGATCTACTGCCTCACAACTCGCTTGCTCATCACAGCACGCATACGGCTCCTCGGCCAGCCACTCTTCGCAGCCAGCGCATGTCGGACACTCAGCACAGAACTCATCCATCTGCGGATCGGACGCCCGAACCGTGCATGCGTTTAGGTTGCTAATGCAAACGTCGCAGAACCCGTCTTCTCGACAACCGACCCCACAAGGGCAGTCCGACGCCTCCGTACAGGGGCGCTGGCAACGCGGAGTGTTACTTCGCGTGGGGTCTGGCTGGCATTGCGTTCCAGGCTCGCAGGTCAGGCATCCCGGTTCCCCCCAGTTGGAGTCGCAGGCACCGCCTTCTCGAATCGGAAGAACACACACACCGTCCCCCGCGCTGGCGTCAATCCAGGCCGGCCGACTGATGCCTGGACACTGAAGAGTCTCGTTCGTGGCATCTTGAAACGCCTGGCAGTACAGCCCGGTTGCACAGGAAACCTGACCATTCTCAGTCTCGTCAGGATTGCAATCGGAACCGTATTGAGGCCCTGATGTGCAGGTCCCCGTCGTAGCCGTGGGATCCGCTGGATCGCTCGAAACGCAGCGAAATCCGGTTGGGCAAAGAAAGGCTCCGGGAATGCTCGGTAACTCGCACGGGTCAAGCGCGCAAAGCTCTCCTTCCGCAAGGTCCGCATCCAGGCGTGGAACGCAGAAATCGATGCAAGCTGGGTACTCCGTCTCCTCTTCGCAAGGAGGCTCACCCGCTTGCCCACAAGACCGTTCCGTTGGACTACAGTTGGCCGCGGTGAGCAGCGGCGCAGCGATAATCACCGCGAGTGCAGTGAACCCTGCATGTGGAGACCACAAGCTTGTATCTAGCATTTCCCGACCCCTTGTTCCCTAACCCCTTATTCGCGCATGTAGGTGTTCTCCTACGGCGCTACTTATGAGTTGGCGTGCGCAGACCAACTGTCAATCCACAACGTAGGCTATTGGGTATTTTCGATACATCGAGTTTGAAGTGGGTTCAGTGGGTGTGGGCGTGCACTAGGGTGAGAGCTATCTTTCCCCTCTCACGTTATTTGGGATGTACGACGACATTTACGACACGCTTCTTTCGCTGATGGAGCCGTTGGCGCGGGTTCGGCAGGACCCTCGCTATCACCCGGAGGGCGACGCGCTCTATCATTCGCTCCAGGTTTTCGACCGGGCGTGCGCGGCCGACGAACCTCCCCACATGCTCGCCGCAGCCCTCTTTCACGACATTGGCAAGGCGATTCCCGACGGTGCACACGAGATGCTGGGCGTTGAGGTCCTGGCGCCGATCGCGAACGACGAAACCCTTTGGCTCGTGGGTCACCACATGGATCTTCTTCGCGACCGGCGCGGTACCCGGCAAGCACTCCGCCACGATCCGGTGCTCGACGATCTCGAGCGCCTCCGGGCGCACGACGACGCGGGACGCCGGCGCAACATTCGGGTCACGCCGCTTGAGCGGGCCCTTGGTCACCTGCTCGAACCCGGCGTGGCCGAGCACTGGCTTCACCCTCAGCATATTCCGGAGGCGTGAAGCGGCGCGAGGTACTTTTCGCCGACGTGGATCGGCTCGCCGCCCCGATCCACCCCTCCGAAGGAGAGCCCGGCCGCGACCGACGAGTCCGTCGCGCGGTCGCGGAGCATCTGAGTCCGAAGCAGCGCGAGGTCGTCGAAGCCTACTTCTTTGAGGGATTGTCTCAATCGGAGATCGCAACCCGCCTCGGCATTCGCCAACAGGTCGTCCACAAGCGCATCTTTGGGGTTCGACGAAACGGACGCTCGATCGGTGGCGCGCTTCGTCGACTACGCGGCCCGCTCGCCGACTTCGCACCGCGTTCCATCGACGCCAGCGAGGAGTCATGAGGCGAGGCAACGTGAAGCTCCGGCGTCAGCTGGCGCAGGAAGCGGCGCGACTCATGTACGAAGAAGAGGTCGCACAGTACTTCGTCGCCAAACGAATGGCGGCAAAGCGCCTCTTTGGCCGCGCAGGCGGACGCAAGATGCGGTTTCGGCCGGCCGATCTCCCGTCCAACGGCGAGATCCAGGAGGCTCTTCTCGCCCTCGCGGATCTGGTCGAAGGCGACCAGCGCTTCATCCGACTCCGAGAGATGCGACAGCTCGCCTTCGACATCATGGAGCCGCTCGAACGCTTCGAACCGCGGCTCATCGGCTCGGTTGCTACTGGGCACATTCGCCGCGGAAGCGACATCGATATTCAGCTCTTCGCGGAAGATCGCGACGCCCCCGAGGGCGCGCTGCAAGCACTCGGCTGGACCTACGAGCGAGATGACGTGCTGATTCGCCGACCCGATGGCTGGCACGAGTATCTTCACCTTCGCCTCGACCGCGCGAATCCGATCGAGCTCACCGTCTACCCCCGCCACGACCTTCGTCGTCGCCCCCGAAGCAGCACCGACGGGAAACCCATGCTCCGACTCAAGCTCGCGGAGGTCGCCGCGCTTCTTCGCTGATATGTTTCGCTGCGCATCCTGCGGAGAAGTCTCGAAGGTGGGAGCCAAGAGCGCCGAGCGGGTCGTCGAGACCCGCGCACGCACCTACCCCGAGCGGACCTATCGTCTTCGCGGCGACCGAAAGGACCGCCGGGATCCGGGTGGGAACGGTACCGAAATCGTCCGGTGCATTCGGGTCTGCAGAGCATGCGAAGGCCACTGAACCGAAAAACGTACTGAGAAGTCGTGACCCATGGATCGCTCCGCGGGGCGATACGCGACCGCCAGCCTTCTCTTTATCCCGCAGTTCGCTCATGCTCAGTGGGTGAGATGGGTGCTCATGGTCTGGCTCTTTTCCTCGACCGCTCTCGCCCAGGACGTCGACGAAGCGTTGGACCGAGAGGCTCGGTCACTGTTCGAAGCGGGAGTCACCGCCTACAGCGCGGGTCGTTTTGAGGAGGCCGTCGCCTACTTTCAGCAGAGCTATGAGCTGAGTGGTCGGCATCAGCTGCTGTACAACGTCGGTACCGCGGCGGAACGCAGTCGCGACGACGCGCTGGCGCTCCGTTCCTACGAGGAATACCTTCGTCAAGTCCCCGAGGCCGAAAACCGGGAGCGGGTGGAAACGCGCATTGCCCTCCTTCGTAGCCTCGGTGTGGAAACAGAACGAGCCTCGGGCCCCGGACCCGCACCGTGGATCTTGGTCGCAAGCGGGGGTGCGCTCGCGATCGCGGGCACAGTGCTCCTTGCGATCGGGCTCGCCGACCGGGCAACTGTCGAGGATCCAGAAACCGGCGCGCGTTGGGCGGATGTGGAAACCGCATTCGATCGTGGGCCAGGATTGCTGACTGCCGGTGCGATCGCACTCCCTATCGGACTGGCCGTCGCCGCGGTCGGACTTACCTGGGCGCTCGTCGCCGACGACGAGGAACCCGCCGTGGCGTTCCGTCTTGCGCCTGACTCGTTGTCGCTTCGGGGATGGTTCTGATGAGGTACTTGACCCTATGGGCAGCGGCGGTGGCGCTCACCGCAAGCTGCGACTTTGCCGTGCCCTCGGGCCGTTTCGGCTGTGACGACACCACCGACTGCCCGCCGGGCCAGTCATGTCGCGAAGGGCTGTGTTTCCTGGGCGACCGCGATGCGATGCCTGACGCGGACGCATCGGACGCCGACATCAACGACGCAGACATCAACGATGCAGACATCGACGGCGCGACGGGAGACGCCGACAGCGGAGAGGACGGCGGCGGCATCTCCGCCAATTTCGTATTCATCACCTCCAGGGAGTTCCTCCCAACCGAGCTCTCGCGGGAGTTCGCGGACGGCGAGTGCAACCGGTTGGCGTCCGCGGCCGGGCTGCCCGGGCGCTACATAGCCTGGCTCGGCACCCCCGAAAGGGGCCCACGAGCGAGGCTCATGGCGACTGGAGCCCGCGGGTGGGTCCGCGTCGACGGCCTTCCGGTGGCCGACCGGGTCGAGGATCTGGTGGCAGGCCGCCTCTACCACCCCATCTCGATCGACGAGGAAGCGGGCTTTCAAGACTCGCCGGTCCTCACCGCCACGACGAGGGAAGGCAACTATGCCGACACCCTCAACTGTGGCAACTTTCTCGACGCGACCGGGGAGATCGCCACCGGAAGCTCACTTTCGACCACGATGCAGTGGATGGTCGAGCGGTCGAGGCCATGTTCCAACAGGGGTCGACTCTATTGCTTCGGCACCGAAGCCAATGCACCGGTCGCCCCCGACCCACCGACGGGCCCGACCCGGCTTGCATTCTTGAGCACGGGGGTCATCGGTCCAGGTCCCGACGGAATCGCCCGAGCGGACATGGTATGCCAAACGGACGCCAACATCGCCGGCCGCCGGGGCTCGTTTATCGCCCTGCTTCCGGACGGCCCCGAGCCCGCCATCGAACGCCTCGATCTCAGCGGACCGATGTGGCACCGACTCGATGGCGTCCCCCTCGCGGCCAATATGGCCGACTTTGCATCGGGGAACTTCCGGGCCCCGCTCAACCAGACGCTCGGGACGAACGACTATGTCAGCGCCATCGTGTGGACCTTTGGATCGCCGAACGAGGTCTCCGTGGATCAATGCATGAGTTTTGCGAGCACCACCGACCCAAACAGCGTCATGATCGGATTCGCGTCGTTCATTGGGCCACGGGCGTTCGGGAGCGGCAGCCGGTTCTGCGATGAGTTGTTACGGGTGCGATGCTTCGAAGAGTAGCCGCACACGCCTCCGTTTACTGCTGGTCAGCTATGACAGACGAGTGATGTCCAGCATCAGCTCGCTGAACATCGGCGCTTCGAGCGCCTCGACCGAGCTTTCTTCGGCCCCTTCGTACACTCGAAGCGATGACAGCTCTTGGGACCCCTCCTGGCCCACGAGTCCGGCGGTGATCCCAGGCTCGAAGATAAGGTCGACGCGGAAGCCGTCGAATCGACGCACCATCCGGTCGATATGCGCACCATCGCCCACGTCGCCCCGCTCCCACCCGCGGCCAGTCAGACCCACGAGGGCACCCGCGGGCACCTCATCGTCGAGAACCTCGATCACCAACTCCTCGCGGTTCTCGGGCGCATAGAACGGTCGGTCGAGCTGAAGAAAAGGCGGCGTTCGCTGACCCTGCGCAAACACTTCGCCCCACACGCTCGTCTCTTCTTCGCTCAACTCCACCCGGTGGACAAGCCCCACGTCGCCGGTCAACTCGAGCGGCATCCCCTCAGCATTCACATACCGGGCTCCTGCATTCGAGGCTCCTGTATTCGAGGCTCCTGTATTCGAGGCTCCTGTATTCGAGGCTCCTGCATTCGAGGCGTGCAGGCAAAAGAGGCGCCCTCGGCTCGGCCCGTCGAACTCCGCCCAAAGAAGGCTGCGCGCGAAGATCGACATCAGGGGGTGACCGGCGATGTACTTCGAAAACGACTCCCTCGACCAGCGGCGCCGACCCATCGCGGACTCGAGTCGTCCGATCTCACTTCGCGCCACCGTGCGGACGTTTTTCTTCAACTGCTTGAAGCGAGCCTCGCTCGCTGTGGCGAGCTCGGGGTCGTCGTTTTTTCCGGGCTTGGGCAGACTCTTGCGACGCTTTTCACCCTCCAAGATGAACGGTTTGAGTGCTTCATCAAACTCGATCCGAAAACTCCGCGGCCCGTAATCGAGATCGAGGCCGCCCTTCGCGTCGAGGCCAAACGTGGGCACCAGCCGGTCCGCAAGATCGTCTTCGCCGATGTCGAGGCTCTCGGCGATTGCGGTGAGCTTCTTCTTTGCGTTCTTGCGAAGGGACCGAGCTCTCGACTTCTGCGCCATCCGGCTCACGAGCACCAGCGCCACATCGCGCTTCATTTCCGCGAGCACGTCCAGACCAAGCTCCGCGCGCTTCGCCGCACCTTGCCGCGGCCAGCCCTCCATCAGACGAGCGAGCCGATAGGCCACGTCATCATCACCCAACCAGCCGAGCTGATAGAACGCCCACTTCTCCTTCGGCGGCGCCCCGCCCGCCAACCACGCTTCAAAGAGACTCCAGGCAAACCGAGCCATCGATGCGGGATCGCACGCGGCCTGCACCTGCCGCACGCCCGCATACACCGCGCCGGGCTTACTGATCGCGAGCATCGTGGCGAGGCTGTCGATCGCCGGCGGAGGAAGAGACTTTCGCGACGCCAAGAGCGTGGGTGCGATCATCGCTTCAGCAGCCCAGAATGCAGGAAACGCGGGGAGCTTTCGCGGGAGCCTCATGAGCTCGTCGCCACCGAAGAGCGCCGCGGTGGCCGCCGGAACGCTCGGACCGTAGCGTTCCGCCACCGCCTCGACGATGGGCCGATGGTCGCCCTCGTACAGATAGCGAAGGGCCAGGCACGCCCGTCCCGCGACACCCCGATCGGCGCCGAGCGCCTGCGGAATGAAGACCTTCGCCGCCGCTTCGGGATGTCGACGAAGCCACTTCTCGCTCGCCGCCTTGGCCGACTTGTGTTTCGACAGCCCAAACGCCACTGCATTGGCGACCTCCGGTCCCACGAACGGGCCGAGGTGGGCGTAGCCGTCTTTCGGCGACTCATAGGCGAAGCTGATCGCGAAATCGAGTGCACCAAGCTCGAAGCGGGCGACCAGGCTGCGCATGGCTCCTTCCGCCGCCCGACGGCCCCACTTTCGGGCGACTTGCTCGACCGAGGTCGCCCCATAGCTCTGAAATCCCTTCGCGCGTTTCTTTCCCAACGCCGCCCAGTCGTCGGTGGTCTTCAACGCGAGGAAGTCTTGTTCCGAGAAGACGGCGGGACTCCATCCACCGCGCTGCTTGGCCCACGCTTCTCGCTCGTCGGGCCGCCAGGCCATTGCGGTTTCGACGGGAAGCGGCTCGAGCGTGAGCGCCTTCGGCTTTTTCTTCTTGGGTTTGGGTCGGGTCCAGGGCGGTGATGCGAGCACTTCGGGCAGTTCATCGAGCGACGCCTTCGGCTGCGCGGCCCCTGCGATCGCGCTTTCCACGCGATCTCGCGCTGGTTCCGCGAGCGTAGAAACAACTTCAGTCGCCACGTCGAGATGCTGGCGCACCACCCGGCCAAGCAGCGTCTCGTAGCGTTCGGCGCCGCTCGTCGCGGCGGTCTCGGCAAGAAGCCGAATGGCGCGACGCGGAAACCGATTCGAAGCCTCGCGCAACGCGCCGCCGTAATAGGGCTCGAAGCGAGCGAGGTGAGGATTCGCGTGTGCGACGCTTTGGGTGGCCCGCTCGAGGAGCGCCCGATACGCGTCATCCGTGGGGATGATGCTGATCGCTTCCGCGGCTGCGCGCTGCACATCCGGCTCGACGTATCCCCCAATCGCGGCAAGCGCCTCGGTCAGAGGCTCCAGTGCGGCTTCGCCGTAGTACTCCACGAGTACATAAGGTGCATCGACCAGGTCTTCGTGAAAGCGCTGAAAGTCGCTGACGGCTCCAAAATCCCACTCACCAGATACAAGCTTTTCCACTTCGGCGAGATCGAGGGGGCCATGTGCCCGGCCCTCCAGATGAGGACGCCAGGACTCTGGAATCTTCAGGGTCTCTTCGTTGGGGAGGGCGACCATCTGACGCTATCTACGAGCCGGCGCGCACACCTCTCCCCACGGCACTTCCCCTACACCTCGACCGCCGCTGTCTCGGGCGCAGGTCGGTTCGCATAGAGGCGAGTACCCGCCGACACCCGCACCCGGTGGCCCCGCCAGGTCACATGACGGTGGAAGGGGGCCCGGACCCATGCCGCGAGGAGCACGACGTCGCGCAGGATGCCGAAAGGAATCCACGCCGCGGCGTGAAGGAGCGTGGGGATATCGCCACGCAGGAGAAGACTGGCACCGCCGTCACGAACTGCGATCAAGCCGAGCGCCCACAGCACGCTCACGAGCGGGTCGGCGCCCACGAGGAGCAACCCGCACGCGACGAACACGGGCCGACTTAGGGGTTCGAGGAACCAGGCCATCGGCTGAAGACGAAGCCGGATCATGTTCCACCGAAGATGCCGCCGAAAGAAGCCCTGGACCGTCAACGGGCCGGCCACGTTTTCGACCGGCGTCGGACAGACCACGATGCGGTAGCCGGCTTCGTGGAACATCCGCCCGATCACATAGTCTTCGGCGAGCACGTTGGCGACCGCAGAAAAGCCCCCGAGCGCCTCGAACGTTTGGCGTCGAAATGCCATCGATTTCCCAACCACAATGGGATGTCCGAGCGATGTGGTCAGCGCCACCGACGGCGCGATGTCGCCAGCGAGCGAGAAGCTCTCCAGGACCGCTCCCACGGTTGGGGTCTCGCGAAGGTAGAACAAACTACTCACCACGCCGGTGTCTTCATCAAACTCAGCCGCCAGCTCCTCGAGATAGCCCGGATGCACCCGGACGTTCGAATCGCTGATGACCAATAAGTCGTGGGACGCCACTGGCAGCATCGCTCGAAGATTGTCGACCTTCGGATTCACTCCACGGCCTCCGCCGTGCACCACGATTCGGCATCGGACGTTGGGATGGCGATCGCGAAGCGCCTTCACCACCGCAAGCGACGGGTCGTCGGCGCCCTGCACGCCGAACACCAGCTCGAAGCGCGGATGCGTCTGTTCGAAGAACGACCGGAGGTTCGCCTCGAGGTTCGGGTCGGTGCCGCAGAGCGGCTTCAACACCGTCATCGGCATGGTGCCCGACCCAGAGGTACGGCGACGAGTCCGCCAAAGAGCGACGAGTCCTGCGAGCACAAACGCCGTCGGCACCATCACCAACAGTCCGGTCATCGACATCGAAAGAGCCATTACCGGCTATGTGGCCAGTTTTATGCCAACCTAGGTTACACTGAAATCATTGCCATATTCACCAAGGTGCGTATGCGACTTCGCATCACAGCTGCAAAGCGAGCGTTCCACCACGAATCGTGTCACTCCGTGGTCAGGCGTCATGGCCTCTTACAGGACTGAGCTTCTTCGTGGACTAAGCCACCATGGCTGGGAACGACACCAGATCCACGTCGCCGAGCTTCCATGGTGGATCGACGAGGCATGGATGATTCGCTCGGCTCGCGAACGCTGGGGCTTCGAAGCCGTAGTCACCTTCCTGGTCGATCCCCTGTGGGAGCAGCCTCGGAAGAAAGGTCAGGGCGTCCATCGAATCGCGGCCACCCGGGGCCAACCAAGCGACCGACTCGAGGCGGAAGCCGCCGTCGGACTTCGAATGCGCACCGGCAACTTTCATGAAGAGCTCTCAAAGTTCCTCGAAGCGTTGGACCAACTTCGACGCGGTCCAACCAGTGCGCTGAGATTCTATGCGGAGCAGATCGCCTCGAACGAAAAACTCGCGAGCCGGTTTCCTTTCCAAGGCTCTCCTGGGCGATGACACCCGGTTCTTCGACCGCTACCGGCCGAACATGCGGGTGTACCGAAGTCTATTGGAGCGGTACGAGCACTTCGCTGTCGACCTCTGAACCGATCACCAAGGCGAGCACCGCTGTAGAACCCTTCTTCGAGCTCGCGACCGTCCGGCGGATCACGGCGCGAGCGCCCGCAGCGATCGCACCCGCTCGTCGCGGGCAAATGCGATGCAACCCACATCCTCCAGGAACAGAGTCATGGCAGGGATGCTTGAGAACCAGTCCGGTTTGAGGACGGCCTCGTACGGAACCCGCACCTCGCCCGCGTCTTCGTCGATGGTCCAGCCGCGCGTTTTGCCCTTCAACTCGAAGGTCGGTGCGATTCGCCAGTTCCCCGTCCGACAGAAGACAAATGGGTCGTGGTCCATTGTGAGTTCGAAGCTCCCATCGGCGTCGATCTTGAGGGTGTGACAGAACCCATCCTCGATGTCTGTTTGGCCGATAAGGTAGCCGCTCGAGGCGAAGGCCCGCCACGTACCGACCAAGACGTCCGGAGTCAGCTCGGTGAGGTCTGGCTTCCCCCAATCCTCCACCAGCTTCGCCGCGCGATCGAGCCCCTCCCGGTCGACACCGGAAAGCACTTCGGTCCTGAACTCCGCCTCGGCCAAAAGGCGGTGCGTGTCGAGCTGCTCCACCAGAAAGAGCACGCCCTCCCAACCCAGCGGCGCCCGATTGACGAGGCGCCTCAGGTCCGAAGCGAGGATCGTGGCTCCCAGCTCATGCGCGAGCCGCCAGCCGACTTCCGTCAGTCTGGCGGCATACGCGTTCCAGGCGACGTCACGCGCAGGCATCCCAGGAAGGGCGATGTCCATGGGCTCCAAGGTCGGCCCACCCGGGGTTGGGAGGTCCGGACTCCGCTCCCCAAGAAGTGCACGGGCATCCTCGACGTTGCCATCTAAAATCGCGTCAACTAGTCGGGATTCATCCATCATAAGACCAGTGCGCGTCCATCTCCGAAGCCCTTCGTCCAAGGTGGGCCGTTGGAAGGATCACCGCCATCCCCATGTTCGTACTTCTGTTATCGATGGTGTTTGGCTCTGGGTCGGGCTGCAACCGCAGTTGGACGCATCATAATCTAGGAGGGGAATCCATGACGTCATTGGCAAAAGCTACCTCGTCCCCGGGCTCCATTTGGATCGCGCTGCGGCGGGACTTAGTTGGTACCAGCGAAAGAATGCCCGCTCGAAGTTGGTCCGGTTGGAGTAGCCCAGCTCGTGGGCGATCGCGTCGATCGTGGCCTGGCCGGAGCAGAGGAGCTCGTAGGCACGTTTCTTCATGATTCGCTCTCGAACCTTGGCAAATGTGAGGCCCAGTTCGGAAAGCTGGCGCTGGAGAGTTCGTGGGCTTAGGCTCATCTCTGCCGCGACCGTCGGAAGGCTGGCTCCCTCTCGCTCGAGGGCTGCCCAGAATGCGATCTCGACCCGGTACTCCACGCTCGATCTGCCGCGGTCCATGTCCATCAACAACGGCGCGTGGTTGGCCAGCAGCTCGGAGACCGCAGGCGAGGCCCCTCGCATGGGGCGGACTAGATCGTCCTCAGCCAGCATGAGTGCGTTCTGCGGCGAGCCCCAGCGAGGAGCCGCCCCAAAGAACGTCATGTAGGGCTCTACGTCGGCAGGCTCCGAAGCACCGAAGCAGACTTCCTGGGGCGTAAGCGCTCCGGACACTCCGTCGCGAAGCACAGACAGGGCTGCCGCAAGCACCGCCGCCGCGCCATGCTTCGAGGCAGCCGGCGACGAACGGTAGGCAATGCCGCCCATGGTTGCACTGTGTACGAAGTCTGCTTGCGCGTGCCGCATCAGCAGCGGAAAAAGCCCGGCAAGAACCTGGAGCGCCTCCCCGGTGGTGCCGGCATGGGCGACCGCAGAACCGATAGGGCCCATTTGATCTGCCCGAAAGGCAATCCCACAACTCAGGCCGATGGCCGGATCTCCACTGGCTTCCTCAAGGAGCTCCCACACGCGCGCTACCTGACGGTCATCCAGCGAACAAGTAGCAAGTTCACCGACCCCGATCCCCAACGTCGCAGCAAGTACCTCAGGGGCGATGCCATGCTGCAGCGCCCAGGTCACCGCCATCCCTCGCTGAGGCATGTCGTGCAGGCTAAGCACGAAGCGCCGACGGGGCAATCACTCGGGGGCTTTGGGAGCGGAGCCGGACGTTCGTGCGGAGCGCAGCCGTTCGTTTGCCTGAAGAAGTATGGTGACGACAGCTGCGATCAGAGGAACGTTCTTCGCGAGACTTGCGAGTTGCCCTCGCTTGGCCAGTGCACCGAGGGGTTCCACTGCAGAGATGTCGGCGGCGACCAGGCCGTGGCGGACCGTTGCGACTACTAAGAACACGAGCAGACAGGCCGAGCCCGCCCGAACCCACCGGTTCGTCAGCAGCGAGACGCCGCCGGCGAGGAGCAGTGCCACCGCGACCGCGGATCCGAGCGGTGCGCCCGCCTGTCCGGTGATCGCGGTGTTGAAAGCAACGGTGCTTTTCCATTGAGCCAAGCTGAACACGGCCGCGGCAACGGACTGCACACCAAGAGCCCAGCGAAGGAGCGCCAACGAGGTGAGGCGAGACGCATCAGCCATCACGCAACCCCTCTTCTGTCCCAGACGCTGTTCTCCGGGGCGGAAGAGAGCGAGCGACCAAGGTGCGGAACCCGCGGTAGAGCTCAAGCACGGCCTGCCCTTGGTCACGGTAGACAACGCCGTGGCCGTGGAAAGTGAACGTGCGGCAGCGGCCGTACCACCGCTCTACGTCGGCTGCGTCTCGGGTCTCCACACCGGATGGCATACTGGCGCCGTCGACGTTGGGCCCGTGGCTGGCACGAAGTGAGGGAAGATGGCGTCCCCGATTCTTCGACGGACAAGCTCAAAACCATGGCGTCCGGGCTCCCTGCGGAGATTTGCGGAGTGTGCCCCAGAAAAAAGCGAAGGGGGTGTCCAAGACCGGCGGGCTCAGGCGTCGTAGGGTATCGGTCACGGAGACCGACGGAAACCAAAGGAGAAATCATGCCCAAGTACCTTTGTATGCAGCGCAGCCTCCCCGGCGGAAACGACGAAAAGCCTTCCCCCGCCCAGATGCAGGAGATGTACGCCAAGTTCGGTGCGTGGCAGGAGAAGTTCAAGGCGAACCTCGTAGACATGGGCGGCAAGCTCGGCGAGGGCAAGCTGGTCGCCACCGAGTCGGCGTCGGATGGTCCCTTCGTCGAGGTGAAAGAGCTCGTGGGCGGCTACATGATCGTGGCCGCCGAGACGTTGGATGAAGCGATCGAGGTAGCCCGTGGTTGTCCAGGGCTGGTGCGTCCCGGCTCGGGAGTGGAGGTGATCGAGATCCAAACTCCGTGACCACCGCTCGACTGGTCGAGCACTTCTTTCGGCACGAGTACGGCCGCCTCGTGGCGACGCTGTCGCGTCGGGTCGGCCATCATCACATCGAAGCGGTGGAGGATGCTGTCCAGGGCACATTGATGCGTGCCCTCGAGGCGTGGACAGCTTCCGAACTTCCGGAAAACCCGTCGGCGTGGCTGTTTCGTGTCGCGCACAACGAACTGCTCAGCGAGCTACGCCGCGGATCCCGCCGTCGTCGCCTCCTCGAGGAACAGGCCACCGGACCTCTCGTCGCGCCCGACGAACCCGAGCCATACCTAAGGGGAGAAGTCGAAGACGATCTTCTTCGTATGCTCTTCGTATGCTGCGATCCGGCGATCGTCATCGAATCGCAGCTGGTGATGGCGCTGAAAACGCTTTGCGGGTTCAGCGTTCGTGAGATCGCGGTTCGTCTCTTTACCTCCGACGCAAATGTTTACAAGCGCCTCGGGCGGGCTCGACGTCGGTTGCGAGAGTCCTACGCGGCCAAGACCGAAGGACTTGACCCTGCGGAAGAGCTTCGGCCGTCGACCGACGCATTGAGCTCGGAGGAATACGAGAACCGCCTGCCGGCGGTGCACAAGATCCTCTATCTCCTCTTCACCGAAGGGTATCTTTCATCGCACGCGGACACTGCGATCCGTCGGGAGCTCTGCGATGAGGCGATTCGCCTCGGCGGGATCTTGGCAAGGCACCCGGTGGGCGACACCCCGGAGACGTGTGCATTGATGGCGCTGATGCACC
This sequence comes from Myxococcota bacterium, assembly GCA_039187775.1. Classification (GTDB taxonomy): domain Bacteria; phylum Myxococcota_A; class Polyangia; order Polyangiales; family JBCCZL01; genus JBCCZL01. The sequence goes on along the minus strand of JBCCZL010000005.1, from coordinate 15,114 downwards.
TTCACTCGGCCCGACTGAGCGCCCGTCAGGATGCTTCGGGAGGACTCCTTCTCCTCGAAGAGCAGGACCGAAGCCTCTGGGATCCGCGAGAGATTCACATCGGCCTGGAGTGGTTGGTGCGAAGTGCGCGCGGCGACGTGTTCTCACGTTACGCCGCGGAGGCTGGGATCGCCGCCGAACACTGTTTGGCCGCGTCCTTTGCGGAGACGAACTGGGAGAAGGTGGTCGAGTACTATGCGCTTCTAGAACAAATGGCACCCTCCCCGCTGCACCGGCTCAACCGTGCGGTGGCAGTCGCAGAGTGGAAGGGGGCACAGGCCGGGCTGGAGATCCTCGAAGGCTTCGAGCCTCCCACCTGGCTCGCCGGTTCCTATCAATGGTCAGCGGTTCTAGCGGATCTTCATCGACGAAGCGGAAACGAGTCGGCGGCCCGCCGGCATCGACAGACCGCCATGGACCTCGCGCCGACGGATGCGGTTCGCGCGCTCCTTCGTCGGCGCTTCAACCCGTGACTTCGACTTTCCGCGCCACGATAAAGACGCCCCGGTCCTTCCCCGGCCGCCATTCTTGCTCGATCTCGAACCCCGCGGAGACCACGCATTGCACCAGTTCCGCCTGCGTGAACACCTGCACGTAGGGAATGGCGCGAAAGAAGTGGCCGATCGGCGCCACGAACGCAAACCAGCGCATGTGATCGCCGATGCAGGCGGTGCTGGACACGAACACCCCGCCTGGCTTGAGCATGGCGTGGACCTTTTCCAATACCCGTTCTTTGTCCCGGAGGAGGTGAAGGATGCTGTGTCCCATCACGACGTCGTACGTTTCCGGAGCGATGTCGAGCTGGTCGATCTCTGCACATTCAAAGATCACATTGTCGACGTCCGCCTGTTCCGCTTTGCGGCGTGCGATCGCGATCATCTTGGACGAGATGTCCACCGCCCGGATCTGCCGCACGTGTTGCGCGTGGGCGATCGCGGTGGAACCGGTGCCGCAGCCGAACTCAAACACGCGCATGTCCGGACGAAAGTAGCCGCGGGTGATCTCGAGCTTTCGTTGATAGACCTCCTCGTCGGGGACGGGCTTTTTGGCGTAGCGCTCCGCAATTCGGTCCCAGAATCTTGCCGATGGAGGGGTCACGGTACTCGCCATGGATAACTCTCTTTCTTCTTGGCCATTGACGAGGTCAACCTAAGCTCGCGCGTCGGATTGGCGATGGACGGAATCTGGGACGGCCGGGTGCGTCGGTGTGCCGGCGCTCAATCGGCCGGTTGCCCGACGGATACCGGCTGCTCTCCCCGAAAGAGCGAAGCTTGGCTCGCGATGGCTTGGGCCACACAGTCCCGCGCCGCGCGAAAGCGGGCGTTGTCTCGGAGGTCGGGGTGACTCACCAGCCAAAGATTGGCCACGTGAAGAAGGTCCGGTTTTCTGAGGCGGCGAAGCGACGGCTCCCGGTCTGCGGCATAGCAGGGCAGAATCGCAATGCCCAACCCCTCGCGAGCTCCCTGCATCAGGAGGGCAATCGACGAAAACGAACCCCAGGGAGGCACTGTGGGGTAGCTGCCCGCGGCAATCATCTGCTCCATATACTTCCGCGTCTCAAACGCAAGCCATCGCGGATGACTCCCCTCTACCTCCGGATCTCGACGATCGGTGTGCGCCGTGGCGACGTAGTTGGCGACGTAAATCTCGGTGAGCTTCCGCCCGATCAGGTGCTCGGGGGGTTCCGCCGAGACTTGGAGCGTCCGAATCGCGATGTCGGCTTCGCCTTTCGACAGATCGTAGCTTCGGCTGTCGGTGGTCATGCCAAGCTCGATGCGGGGAAACGTGCCGCAAAACGCCGTGAGTTCCCGAAGCAGGATATCGGAGACAAACTCATCGCAGCAGGTGAGTCGAACCGTTCCGGCGAGCCGCTCGTCTTTTCCCGCGAGCTCGCGTTCGAGAGCGGCCAGCTCTCCCTCGACTCGCTCCGCGCAAGGCATCATCGAGTGCCCGGCGGCGGTCAAGGTGTAGCCATCACGGCTCCGATCGAAGAGGCGCGCGGCAAGCTGAGCTTCGAGCGCTTCGACGCGCCGAGCCACGGTGGAATGACTGACCCCAAGCGCCTCCCCGGCGGCGCGCACGGATCCAAGACGGGCAAGGGCCAGGAAGTATCGAACGTCGTTCCAGTCCATCGATCCATCATACTTCGTCTGCGGCCAGGCTCCTTCGGAGATGGCCGAAGGGCTTCGGTCGTGGCGCGAAGCCCGCGTACACCGTCGTTCCGATGGCGACGTTCGCCGGCGGAGCCTCCGGGATTGGATTCGTCCTCGTGATCCTTCGCGCTCGAGCAGGCTATCCTTCTTCGCTTCTTACAGATGATGGCGGGGACGAACCCCCAAAGGATCGAAGGTTGCGACCGGGTGAGTAGCCAACCTACGAAAGATCGGCGGGTCTTCTTCGCGCTGCTGATCGCGGTCACCGCCATCAGTTTTGCAGCGATCTTCTTTCGAAAAAGCGAAGGCACCCATCCGCTCGTGGCGGCAGGGATTCGGCTATTGATCGCGGCGGTGCTCCTCTCGCCGCTGGTGGTTCGAGGACTTCGTCGAAAGACGTTCGACGGGCGGGCGCTTCGATTGGCCGCGCTCGCCGGGCTGGCCTACGCGGCGCACTTCGGAACCTGGGTGTGGTCGCTCTCGCTCACCACGGTCGCGGCGAGCGTCACCCTCGTCACCGCAACTCCGCTATTGCTCGCGGTGTACGCGGTGGTGCGGGGCAAAGATCAGCCGGCGCGGCATCACTGGTTTGCGGTTGGGCTCGCGCTGATCGGTGTCTCGCTCATCGGGTCCGCCGACTCTGGCAACCCCAGCGCCCTCGTGGGCGACGGGCTTGCATTTGTCGGCGCGGCCTCGATGGCGGTCTACATGCTGCTTGCGCGGCACGCGGGAGAGAAGCTGGACGTTTGGGCGTTCACCGGCGTCGCGACCTTTGTGGGCGCCGTCGTGCTCCTCTCGATCGCGCTCGTGGGCGGCGTGCCGATCGCGTTCGAGAGTGAAGCCGCGTTCTTCTATATCGTCCTCGCCGCACTCGTCCCCCAGATCATCGGCCACAGCCTTCTGACCTGGTCGCTCCGGCACACCCGACCGACCGTCGTGGGGATCGCCACGGTTGGAGAGCCCGTCGGCTCCGCGTTCCTCGGCTGGCTCTGGCTCGGCGAGCACGTGGGGCTCCTCGCCGCGATCGGTTGTCTCGTCACGATCGGCGCCGTCGTCCTCGCTCTCGTCGGTGGGTCATCCGGTACGAGCAAGCCTCGAAAGGCCGAATAGTCGGCACTGGAGTGGGCGAGGGGCACGCTGTCACGCGAGGTCTGCGCAATCGAGCAAGAGTTGCGTGTCCGCGCCAAGCCGTCGTCCTCAGCATTTTCTACTTTCGTTTCAGACACTTACTCCAAAAGACAACACCTGGTCTGAGCCTTGCGGTGCTCCCCCTCACACGCCTAACGAGGAGAAACATCATGGCTGATTTGACGATGGGTAGTTTGAACGTGAAGGACAACGGCGAAGGCAAGGTCAAGCTGCCGCTCGCGATCGTCGGCGCGGTCGGCGGCGCCCTCCTGATGGGAGTGGTCTACGGCGTCGCCGGTCGGTTCATCGGCGAGTACAGCTACGTGGCCTTCCTGATCGGTGCCGTCTCCGGCATTGGCGCAATGAAGCTCGGCGGAGGCCGGTCGATCGCGGCCGGAGTGGTCGCCGCCGTCGCCACCCTGGTCGCGGTACTCGGCGCAAAGGTCATTATTGGCGCCCCCGAAGGAACCAGCCTGATCGCATACCACACCACGATGTTCGACATTCTCTTCTGCTACCTCGCCGCTCCGGCTGCGGCGTTCTTCGCCGCGGGTACCAACCAGGCCCGCGCGCTCATCAATCGACTTCCCTTCTAGGCGTGTAGCGACACGGGGGTGGGCGCGCGATCCGTTCACCCTCGTGTCGCGCTTAGAGCTCATCTCAACACTAGAGCGCAGCTCCAAGAAGCTCACCCGAGGGCTACTCAGTAGCCCTTTTTCAATTCGTACGCCTTGATCTTGTGGACCAGCGTCCGAAGCGGCATGCGGAGCAGTTTGGCTGCCTGCGTCTGATTTCCGTTGGCGCGACGAAGCGCATCCACAATGAGCTCCGTCTCGTAGCGTCGGACCCGTTCCTTAAAGTCGAGGCCGGACCCGCTCTCGAACATCTCTGGCGGATCGGCAGCTCGCGAAAGCTCTTCCGGCAGAAGATCCGGCGTCAGTGGTTCTCCTCCGGAAATCACCACCGCCCGCTCGATCACGTTCCGAAGCTCACGAACGTTTCCCGGCCAGCGATATGCACGAAGAAGCTCGCGGCTCTCGTCGCTGAACGCGAGCGACGGGAAGCCCGAGGCGGTCGCCGCTTCTCGGAGAAAGTGATCGGTGAGGGGATCGATGTCCTCGGGTCGGTCGCGGAGCGGGGGCACCGTCAGCGTCATCGCGTTCAGTCGATAGAGAAGGTCCTGGCGAAAGGCGCCGCTCTCCACCATCGAATCGAGCTTTCGATGCGTCGCGGCGATGACTCGAACGTCCACCTCAACGACCGCAGTGCCGCCGATCCGAGTGACTTGCTTGGTCTCCAGCACCCGAAGCAGCGCAGCCTGAGCTCCCGCGCTCAGCTCCCCCACCTCGTCCAGAAACACCGTTCCCCCATGCGCCTGTTCGAAGATCCCCGGCGCTGCGGTGTCCGCTCCGGTATACGCCCCGCGCTCGTGACCAAACAGTGTGCCTTCCATCAACGTCGCGGGAATCGCTCCGCAGTTGATGCTCTTCATTGGCTTGCCCTGGCGCGGACTCCGACGATGGATCTCCTGCGCCACCACCTCTTTGCCCGAACCAGTTTCGCCATGAATCAGCACGGGAATCGTCGACCGCGCGACTCGATCGACAAGTTCGAGCACGTCGGTCATCGCAGGGCTCACCACGAGTGGGCTGTGATCCCGCTTGGCCCCGAGCCCAAACACGCACACCGGCTGGTCCGGCGATGCCGAACGTGCCGCGTGACGAGCGTCATCCACCAGCGCGTCGCTCGTCGCCGCTTCGGGGAACATTGCGACTCCGGCCAGCAGAGTCGGTTCGCCGATCCTTGGCTGGACCAGTCCGTGGATCATCCGGACCGCGTCTTCTCGCCCCGCCTCGGGGAGAATGATCATGAGGGCTCGCGAGCCGTAGCGAGCCACCGCATCGACGGGCCGGGTGTCCTGCCGAATGCGCGCCACCCAGGAGTCGCTCGGGTCTCGGGCGGCCGCGCGCACAAACACCAGCGCGATCGGTCGACCGAAGGACCGTGCGCGCACGATCTCTTCTTCGACCCGAATGAGAAAGAGCTCGAGGCTGTCGAGGCCCTTGAGCGCGGTTTCGGCGGCGCTGATATTGACGTTTGCCGAGACTTCGCCGAAGAGGATCGTCTCTCCCGCGCCAACGCGCGCGGTCTGAATCGGATTGCCTCGGACGTGCGTACCGTTCGTCGAGCCGAGGTCGGACACTTCGACGCCGTCGGTGGTCCAGACGAGACGGGCGTGGCGTCGAGAGAGGCTCGGGTCCGAGATCACCACATCCGCGGGGTGGGTTCGCCCCACGACCACCGGAACGTCCCGAAACAACGGGACCACCTTTACCTCACCCGAAATATGAATTACGAGCGCGGCGGTGGGGTCGCGGGTCTCAATTTCCCGAGCCAGCGTGGTGTAGTCATCGCGTTCGGTCATCGACGGCGTACCTTAGGATGAGAGACTACACTGACAACGTGGAATCCCCGAACACCAGTCCTGACAGCGGCGCCGAGCTCGGAGAGCAAATCGACCGCTATCAGGTGGTCAGCGTGCTCGGGACGGGAGGGTTCGGAACGGTGTTTCGAGCGCGCCACGTGGTGTTGGACCAGTTTGTCGCCCTCAAGATCCTCCACCCCGACCGCGCCCGCGATAGCGACATGGCACGCCGCTTTCTCCAGGAGGCGAAGGCGGCAGCCGCGATCGGGAACCCACACATCGTTCGGGTCGTGGACGCGGGGACGACGGAAGACGGTCGCTATTTCCTCGCCATGGAGCTCCTCGAAGGCAGGGGCCTCGATGAAGTGCTCGCGGCACATTCTCAGGGACTGCCGTTTCCGGACGCGTTCGATCTGGTGAAGCAGATCTTGACGGGCCTATCGGCCGCCCATGCGGCGCGAATCGTCCACCGCGACCTCAAGCCGCCAAATGTGTTCGTGACCGCGGCGGGCGACCGGCCGTTTGTAAAGCTTTTGGACTTCGGCATCAGCAAGATGCAGGACCCGGACAAGAACCAACAGCAGACCCGGGCCGGGATGATCTTGGGGACGCCAAGCTACATGGCTCCAGAGCAGTTCCTTGGCGCAGAGGTCGATGGACGGGCCGACGTGTATTCGGCGGCGTGCATTCTCTACCAAGCGCTTTCCGGCGGGATGCCGTTCGAGGGCGACACCTACGAGACCCTCCTGCTTCGTATTCACTCGGAGCCGCCGATTCCCCTGGCGTCTCGGGTGAGCGGGCTTCGCCCCGGCGTGTCGGCGCTGGTCGAGCGGGGGCTCAGCCGTGACCCCGACGGCCGGTGGCAGAGCGCAGACGAGATGCGCCATGCGATGGAGCGGATCGAAGCCGGCGACCTATCGGTGCTTTCGGACAATTCCACCAAGATGGTCGGACGGGTCGGGATGCCCGCGGTGGCAAAAACCTCGTCGGGGTTTGTGTTGCCTGGCAATGCGTCGATGCCACCGGCGGGACCGCCTTCCACCCCTCAACCGATGGTGACGCCGGGAGGCTCGTTTTCCGGCGGTTCGCCCGCTCCCTCGACGCCAGTCCACGCTCCTCCTCCATATTCAGCCCCGTCGCCGCCCCGTTTTTCTCCATCGCACTCGGCTCCGTCGCATTCGGCTTCCTCTCACTCGGCTCCGTCGCATTCGGCTCCTTCGTACTCTGCGCATCCGCCGCTGTCTGCGGCGACGCCGAGCTACTCGACCCCACCGCACTCGACCCCACCGCACTCAACCCATGCGCCCGCGACTCCGTTCGCAAGCCGTGAACCCGAGAGCCCACGGGATCGAGGGCAGCTCGTATGGTTTCTGGGAGGCGTCGTCGCGGTGCTCGCCGTGCTATTCCTCGGCGCCGCGGTGGCGGCAGTACTGATTTGGAGCAGCGACGAACCGGCTCCGATCGCTCAAGGGCCCGCTCCGATCCCCGTTCGCACCGCTCCCGCCCCCACCGACCCGAATCCGGTGACGCCAACCCCCATTCCGCCGCAGGAACCGGCAGCGGTCGTGACACCGATTCCCGAGGCGCCACCCAATGCAACCGATGGCGAGGAAACCTCCACACCGGCGAGCGAAGCTCGGGATCGTCCTTCACGCCAAGCTGCGGTTCGCACTCCGGTGAATCCACCAGAAGTCCAAGCGCCGTCCCCGGCTCCGGCTCCGACACCCCCTCCCGAACCGACGGGGCGGGGGATTCGAATGGTGGTCAGTCCTCTCGGCAACAATATTCCGCGCGATGCGGCGCGGCGGGCGTTCCTTCCCGCGGCTGGGCGGATGGGGCGCTGCCGCCAGTCCACTCCCCAGGAAGCGAGTGTGCAGGTGCTCGTCACCGCGACGGGGCGGATCATGGCCTCGGACCCCTATCCCTCGCACAGTGCGACGCCCGCTTCTCAGTGTGCCGCCGACGTGATCCGTTCGCTCGGTTCCGTCAACACCTCGAACGGGATCGTCCGCATCCGGGTAACGCTCCCCGCACGCTGAAGCACCAAGGTCAGCGGCGAGCTATTGCATTCCCGCGCCCTGCATCAGTCGCTCGAGGAGGGCGCCCGGCACCGCAATATTGAGATCCTGAACGGGACCATCAAAGGTGCTCTCAGCGCCTTCGAGACCAAACTCGACAAGTTCGATCCGCGCGCCGTCCGTGGCCTCCATCTTGATCAACCCGGTTAGCGGCACCGCCGTATGGCTCCATGTTGTGCCCCCGCGGTCGAGGGGTCCAAACTCACCGTCGCTCTCGCGCTTGAAACAGCCTTCGAAACGACCCGCCGGAACCTCCACCGTTTCGCGGGGAGCATCGTCTTCCCAGTTCATCCGAAGGCCACGCGTCCATTCGCGGTACTGGCCGCGCATCGTGGTGAGCATCGCTCCCCCAAAGCGTTGGAGCTGACCATTGGGCATGCGAACGATGACCTCCCGAACCTCCGCCGAGTCCGCGCGGGACCGATCCTCGAACGCAAGGAGTAGACGAAACCCGATCGTGGCGGGACCGGTCATTTCGATTTCGATCCAGTGCGCGCCGTCCTGCTCGCCCACGATCTTGTAGCTGAGCTCCCCGTCTTCGTTGCCGTCCGCGGTGATGAACCGGTGCTTCGACCACTGCCCGACGGCCATCGGCAGAGGTTCGGTGGTGGACGCCGGGAACGAGCGAGACGCTTCACCAGACGGAGCGCTTGGCGTTGTTTCTTCCACCACTTCCGGTGTCGGCTCAGGCGCAGTGACCGGCGGCGGCGCCGGCGCCGACTGGTCCTCCGAGCCACAGCCAACCATGAGAACGACCGCAAACCCCGCGCATGAGAAGTGATGCATGAGTCGGTTCTACCGTCGCCGGCACACGATTCCAAGCATTCAGGTTGGCTTCATGGGGAAGGTTGGGAGGCTGGGAACGCCACGACTCCAAGTCGGCTGAGGAGCTGCTCTCGTTCTTGTTCGGTGAACCGCTTCCCGTGCATGAGGTCCCGAATCGCGCTGTGGCCGAGGCAGATCCAGCGCTCTTCGAGTGGATTGTGCGCATGAACCGGGTCGCTTCCTTCGATCCTCGCGAACGGCCAGACCAGCGCGCTGACCGTCTGCGCGACGATGTGGGCCGGCAGATAGAGGGGGCCGAGCACATCGTGTTGGCGTGTGTGGGCGAGCTCATGCGCGATCACCAAACGACCGAGAAGTCCCTCGGTGTAGCGAGGCGAAAGCAGGATCGCATGACCAAGGGTCACCCCCCCGATTCGTCGGAGGAGCGGCAGGCGAATCACGTAGAGCCGACCGACCGCGGCGTCGCCGCTGAGGAGTTGTCCCCGCGAGCCACTGGCGAGGACCCCCGCCGCATGACCGAGCAGATTTGTCGGCGCCGTCCAAAGCCCACGGAGAAGCCGTGCCGCCGGATGGCGAGACCGGTCCCTCGGCTGACGAAGGGTGGATCGCATCGCTCCACTATAGGGCGGCTCCACTATAGAGCGCGAGCCTACGGGCTGGGCGGAGGACTCGGCTGCATCGACGCGGTGAGAAGCCCCTTCGGCGGCGGGGGAAGCGCCATCGACGGGCGAATGAGGCCGCGCTTGATTCCCGCCATCGTGCGGATCATCTGCTGCCGAGCCGGCCCGATCGCACAGACCGGACCCATGAATAGATCGCGGAGCCACCCGAGCGCAGTCACGTCCGACTGAAAGAACGGCGTGAGCCAGCGCGTCATCAGCTGGTAGTAGCCGAGCTGCCGATAGCGACGCCGATTGTAGGCGGCAAGAGCTGCCGGAACCGTGTCTTCCTCACCCACACACTCGGCGAGCACCTTGGCGTCGAACAGAGCCAGGTTCGCGCCCTGTCCGAGCTGTGGACTCATCGCGTGGGCCGCGTCGCCCAAGAGCACCACATTTCGGTCGTGCCAGCGTTTGAGCACGACATCGTAGTAGTTGGCCACGACCAGCGACTTCACATCCTCGATCTGGGCCACCAGCGGCTCGGCTTGCGGGACGAGTTCGAGCACGCGATGGCGGAACGCTTCGGTGCCCTCGGCCTTGAGCGCGTCGACCCGATCGATGGCCACACTCCAGAACATGCTCGTCTTCGGGGTGTTGTTTCCGGCGCTTGCCGGTCCAAGGCCCGTCGGGAGAAACCCGAGCATCGTGCGCGTGCTCCGCACCACCTGATAGAGCTGCCCGCGAAAGATCCGATCTGGATCTTCGGCCACGAGCCAAAGCGCGCCCCACGGATATCGCTTGTCCCGACGAGTGAGGCCCGTGGCGGCGCGAAGCTGAGACCGAGCCCCGTCGGCGACCACCACGAGATCAAAGGCGCCGAGGACTTCGCCATCCTCGTCGACAAGCTCGCGCTTGTCTGCCCGCTCCTGCATCGAGGTGATCGCGACACCGGTGCGAAGCTCGATCTCGGCCTCCTGCACCGCGTCGAATATCGCTTCAAAGAGCAGACCCCGGTGGGTGCCGAGCCCGAAGAGCCCCTCGCGAAGACTCCCGTAGGCAAGGTCGATCACCGACCGCCCGGAAGGCGTATGGCAATAGAGCGATTCGACCCGTGCCCCTCGGGGAAGGACCTGGCCGAGGACGCCAAGCTCGGCAAGCACCGCCATCCCCGTCGGCTGAAGCAGGATCCCTGCGCCCACCGGCTTGGGGTCGGGAACCGCTTCGAACACCGTGACCCGGTGACCCGCCCGTGAGAGATAAAGCGCCGAGGCGCCGCCGGCCGAACCACAACCAACCACCGCAATCTCGAGGGGACCGGCGCTCGTCACCATGAGGGCTTAGGGTCTCCCTCCAACGAAAAGAAGGCCAGAAAAACCGCCGGTCGTCGCCCCGCTCATCGTTCGGGGAAGCGCCTACTGAAGGAGCGGTCGGCTCTTTTCCACCAGCCGCTCGAGATGCTTTTCGTCGATCGACAGGGTGGTCAGCGACGTCTTGAGCAGCGCGGGCGATGGGTGGCTCAGCCGCTGAAATCCGAGCTCCAGACCGGCGCCGAGCGTGCAAACGATCGCTTCGGCCACGATCCCCGCCGCGATCAGCGGGTGAGCATACCCCTGAATCACCGGGTTGTGGTGCGAGCCGATGACCATCACGAGTTCGGGCGGAAGCTCCCAGAGCTTGGCCACCACCGAGCCCGCGTCTTCATGGCAATCGGCCAAGATCGAACCGTACTCTTTGAGGTCGATCTTCTTTCGGCGCCGCCGACTGTCGTCCGCCAACGCATGCGCCGATGCCACGAGGCCAATGTCGTGAAGAAGCCCCACCAGAAACGCCGACTCGTCGTAGAGGCTGGTGTAGCTCGCGACGAGCCGCATGACGCGACCCGTCGCTACGCTGTGCTTGCCGAGCTCTTCCATGAACTGGCGGCACCCGGGGTGCTTAAACACCTTCGCCTTCATCGCGACTTCCCACACGATGTCCCGCATCGTCTGAAGGCCGAGCCGCGACGCGGCGTCTTGAAGCGAGCGGGGTGGCACCTTCGTGGCGTAGGCCGGCGATTGGGCGCGCCGCAGCATCGCGGCGGCGAGCACCGGATCCTCCTGAAGCACCGCGACCACGTCGGTGACCGCGACTTTCGGCTCGCGAATCAACTCGTTGACGCGAATCGCCGCTCGGGGAAGGAGAGGCGGCTGATAGTCCGGCGAGGCAAAGAGTCTTTTCAGGCCTTCGTAGACCTCTTCCGAGCTCGCAAGCTCGATGTCGAGGGTGTGGACCCCTTTTCCGTAGTTGGGGTTGAGACGCGCCGGATTTGTCATGGCGGTCGGGCTAGCGGACGAAGACGCTGACGGTCTCGGCGCGGGCTTCCACCAGCTTTGGCCACATCGCGGTCAGGATCTCTCGACCGTATCCGCTGTAGGACGCGTCGCCCGCCTGCACGAGGCGCTCGAGGTAAAGCTCGTCGACCTCCGTGCTCTTTGTGAGCTGGTATTCGATGTTGTTGGCCAAGCGCACCAACGCCACGGTCAGGCCCACATCGCCGCCGACCTCGTACGCGCGGCCTGGCTGATGGTGCCACGCCACCGCCCGGCAGACGTCGCGCGGAAGGCCCCAGTCTTCCATCACGTGGGCCCCGAGCACCGCATGGTCGTAGCCGGAAGTCTGACGCTCCATCAGGTGGAGCGCATCGGGCTGACCGAAGTGGTCGTCCGAAAACGACTTGTAGTCGATCTCGCGCACCTGGAGGCTGAGGAGCTTGCCAATGTCGTGAAACATCCCGGCGATGAACGCCTGCGACACGTTCTGGCTACCCCATTCGTAAGCGAGCACGCGAACGATGCCCGCCACCGCGGCGGTGTGGTTTCGAACCTGTGCCCCGAGGCCCGTCACGTCGTCGAAGAGCTGCATGGTGGCCACGCCCCACACGATCTCTTCCACCGTCGTTTTTCCGAGCCGAACGATGGCTTCGTTGATCGAGGCATAGGGGTGGATCGGACGAAAGGCGACGGAGTTCGCCACCTGAAGGATCCGCGCGGTGAGCGCAGGGTCGCGCTCGATCTCCTCGTGAACCTCGGAAATGCCGCAGTCTGGATTCGAAAGGAGCGCGATGACCCGTTGGGCCACCACCGGGAAGGGTTTGAGGCCCGCAGCCTTGCCTGCCGCCGCGGCGAGGCTTTGGGATGCCTCCTCTCGCGTGCGCCGTGGGTCGGAGTCGCCAAACCAAAGTTCCTCGAACACATTGTCGACCAGCGACGTGTCGTCGAGAGAGGGAAGGGGCGCATAGTCGGGTGGGGCCATGCCCCTTTCGAACGGCGGCAGGGGTGCGAACTGAACGCCTGCGGGTGCGCCAAGAGCTCATCTCGCGAGCGCTAATCAGCCTTGATATCTTCCGGGGTGTCCCAATCCCGAAGCGTGCGCCGGAGCTCGTCGTCCATCACCCAGCGGTGGACGAGAGAAGGCCGGAGAGTGCTGAGCCACCGCTGAAACGAATCGGTGCCACTCCGCGCGGCTTCCTCGAGCAAAGGTCGAAGCCGGTGAGGCCGATAACGGGCAAAGAAGGGCTGAAATCGGCCGACCGCGGGATCGAAGGGAACGAGCGCCGGCCCCGGATCGGGATGGTCCCGGAGACGACGGAGCGTCGGGAGGTCGACGTATGGCATGTCGACCGCAAGCGTGAGGACCCGCTCCGCGGGGGGGCTCCGAAACAAACCAAGGAGACCGCCGAGCGGGCCCACGAGATCGGGGTCGTCGTACACTCTCGCACCCGGTACGTCCTCGTAACCCGCACCCACCAAGACCACCGGAACCCCGAGCTCGCTCCCGAGTCGAAGCTGCCGTTCGAGGAGTGTCTCCTGGGATCCCGGCGCGACGAGTGAGCCCTTGGGCTGCCCCATCCGCCGGCTCTTTCCTCCGACAAAGATGGCGAGGCAGTCGCCGGAAGCCATCAGCCCTCACCCACCATCAGCCCTCACCAACCATCAGCCCTCACCCACCCTCAAGACGACGACGCGCCTTCGGAGACCGCCAAGGCGAGCCCATCCTTTCGAGGATCGCTCGCGCCTTCCAGTGTTCCGGCGGTGCGGTCGACGAGGATTGCCTGGGCGCCTCCGAAACCGGCGCCGCCCACCGTTACGTCGTGGCCACGGTTCCGAAGCGCCACTCCGAACTCCTTGTCGAGGCCCTCCTCGAGGCGGACCCGGACCCCGTCTTCCCAACGAAAGCGGGGCGCCGCGACCGCGTCCACCACCGAGCACCCGTCATCGATGAGGCGCTGGAGAATTTGCACCTGCGCCTGCGGCTGTTGGAAACCACCCACCACGCCAAACACCAGCCAGGGGAGGCCGCCCCGAAACACCATCGAAGGAATGATCGTGTGGTAGGGACGACGGCTCGGACCGATCGCGTTGGGATGATCCGGATCAATGGAGAAGAGCGCGCCCCGGTTCTGAAGGGTGATCCCGGTATCGGGCACCACCAGGCCCGAGCCGAAGTGCATGTAGATGCTGTTGATGAGTGAACACGCTCGGCCATCGGCATCGACCACCGCGACGTACACTGTGTCGGAAGTTTTCGCGGTGGGCGCGAGGTCACGGGCGCGTTCGCCCATCTGGTCTCGGCGGGCTTCGAGCCAGTCTTCGGTGAGGATTTCTTCAAACGCCGCCGGCGTATGTTCCGGATCGCCGATGAGTCTCCGCGCATCGGCAAACGCGTGCTTGATGGCCTCGATGGTGAGGTGAAGGCGTTTTTCGGGGGGAAGATCGGAGAGCGGAAAATCGTCGAGTAGAGCCAACGCCTCGAGCACCACCATGCCTTGACCGTTCGGTGGGAGCTCGTACACCGGATACCCGCGGTAGCTTGTCGAAAGAGGCTCGACCCAGCGGCTCTCGTGGGCCTCGAGATCGGCAACGGAGAGCGCCCCACCCAGGTCTGACAGAAACCGCGCTAGCTTTTGGCCGAAGGCTCCGCCGTAAAAGGTCCCGATGCCTTCCTTCGCGATCGCATCCAGGGCGCTGGCGTGCGCCGGATGAACAAACCGTTCGCCCGGCCTCGGAGCACGGCCGTCAACCAGCCAGTCCGCACCTCCGGGGCTCTCGCGGAGGAACGCTTCGGCGCGAGCCCAGTCTCGACCCACCACCGGTGTGACCTCAAACCCGTCGCGTGCCACTTTCGCGGCCGACGAAAGTGCACTTCCGAGGTCGCGGCGACCGAACCGGGTGATCAGCGCATCCCACGCATGAAGGGCTCCCGGGACCGTGACCGTGAGCGGCCCTCGCTCGGGCATCGACGACCCCACCCGGTCCGGGGTGAGGGCGGCGCCCGCACGGCCGGATCCATTGATTCCGGTGAGTCCTTCCTCGGGTTCGTAGACAAGGGCAAAGCAGTCCCCACCGATGCCTGTGCTCATCGGATCCACCACTCCGAGCACCGCGGCGGCGGTCACCGCGGCGTCTACCGCATTGCCTCCGCTTCGGAGGACCTCGGCGCCGGCTTCCACCGCCACCGGATGGCTCGTCGCGATCATGGCCCCGGCGCGGGATCTCGGTTCGGCTTCCGAACCCGCGGCATCGAGGGCGTCGGTCAGTTTGCTCACGTCGAGACTATAGAGCCTTCGCGGTCAAAATCCGTCTGCTCCAGGGATTTGACCCCGTCCGGCGAGGGACCGAAGATCGGGCCGCCATGGCGCTTACGCCGAAGGTGGCGACCGACCCCAACACGCGTCTCTTCGCCGATGCACTGGCCTTTGGCCTGCCCCTCGCCTGCTATCTGGCGACCGCATCGAGCCAGGGCTATTGGCTCGACGCGGGGGAGTTCGTGGCCGCCGCCGGCGAGCTCGGGTTTTCACATCCTCCGGGCCATCCCGTGGAAAGCGTGCTCGGGGCAGCGGTGAGCCTCGTCCCGCTGGGTGCGCT
>JBCCZL010000004.1:0-46671 GCA_039187775.1 Myxococcota bacterium | reverse complement strand
GCACCGCGGCGAAACAATGTGGCGGGGATCTTCCTCATGCAGGGCGACCTCGAGGCGGCGTCTCGGGAAGTCACCGCGGCCCTCGAGGTGCATCCGGACTTCGCCGGTGGCCACGCGACCCTCGCGGCGCTTCATCTCAGCCGCGACGAGAAAGAGGACGCCCACCGCGAGCTTCGTCTCGCGGAGGACCTCGACGCTGAGCTCCCGAACCTCCCGATGCTTTGGGCCAACTACTATATGGCGACCCATGAAATGGACCGGGCGATCGACAAGGCGGGCGAAGCGATCGAACGGCGACCGCACGATTGGCAGACTCGCCTCGGAGCGGCTCGACTCTATCGCGTGGCCGGGCGCTACGACGACATGCGCGCGGAAGCCCGCAAGATTATGGAGATGATTCCCGCGTCGCAGGCCGAACAGACCCGCGTGCTGATCGAGCAGCTCCTGGGTCCGACGGCGCTCGAAGCACCGCTCGACCTCGACGACATCGAGCTAGCCGACATCGACTCGGACTCGACCGAGCTCGGGGAGTCGTCGCTGCCCACCGCAGACTTCCAGCTTGGTGGGGGCTCGAGCCTTCTTGGAGGGGACGATCTCGACCTTGGCGGTGGACCCTCGCTCTTGGAGGAGGACGACTCGCTCCTCGACGGTGACTCGGAGGGACCCTTGCTAAATCTGGGGGACCCGTCGAGACTCCGGCTCGGAGGCGGCGACCTCCAGCTTGATCTGAGCGACTGAGGGTTCGATGAGCGATGCCGACGACAACCTGGGGGTAGGCGGGGGCCTTCCGCCGTTGAGTCCGTTACGGGGACCATCCCTCGAGGACGACGAGAAGGCGATGAAAAAGGGCAAGGGCGTGATGCTGGCGGCGATGCTGGCGGCCCTTGCCGTCCCGATCATTGGGGTGGTGCTCTACCTCGCGCTGAGCGGCGGTGACGAACAATACCGAACTCTTGGACGCAACGTGAACGGTCTTCACGATCAGAGCTTCAAGGCATTTTGGGGGTGTTCGCTTCGGGGAGCGAACCTCGAGGAGATTCGAAGCAACACCGATCTGTCGGCCCAAATCAACACCCGGGCGGGCAATGGTCGGGGCCGCTACGCACAGCACGTGCGGGACGAGTGCATGCCGATGCTGGAAGAGATCGAGCCCGCCCTCTCTCAGCTGATTCCGCCCGAGGAGATGCGCAGCCAGGTTCAGGAGCTCGGCCGGGCGACGGGCG
This sequence comes from Myxococcota bacterium, assembly GCA_039187775.1. Lineage (GTDB taxonomy): Bacteria > Myxococcota_A > Polyangia > Polyangiales > JBCCZL01 > JBCCZL01. The sequence goes on along the minus strand of JBCCZL010000004.1, from coordinate 45,448 downwards.
AACTCCGCTCGGGCTGGAGCGGGTTCGTGGCGCACCTCGAGGGACTCGAGGAGGATCCATACGACGAGCGAGAGGCGCGGGAGCATGTGAACAACATCGCGAAGGGCTGGTACGACTACCGTCGCAGTCACAAGGCGCTAAACGACGCCATTCGCGAACGAATCGAAGAGTGACGCGGTCGTTTCCTGCGTTTCTGCTCGTCTTGACGGCGTGCGGGTCGACGGAGCTTCCGGCGACAACCTCCGAGCCTGCTCCGGAAGAAGACCGGGGCGAGCCAACGACCGGAGAGCCGGACGTGCCCACTGTCCCACGACTCCTTGGCGCCGATGGGACCTTTGCCGATCTGGTGGCGGCGACCCAGCTCCTCGACGATCGGGGCGAGGCGGAATCGGAGGCCGCGTGCCTCCTTTCCGGAACCGGAGCACTGGACCCGTTTCGTCTCGAGGCCGACGTGGCCCTTGCGGTAAGGCCGGTGCCGCCGCCGGGCACCGGGCTCGCGGAGCGGCTCCGAGGGGACGACCTTCGGGTGCGGCTCCTTACGCGTTGGGGGCAGTTCGGCGCGGAGCTCACTGGCGTTTCGGCAGTGGCCCTCACCTCGACGCCTCCGGAGAGCGGCCAAGCCGCGCTTCTTGCGATCACCAGCTCGGGCCTGGTGCTTCGACCCGTGGGGGGTACCGCGCTCCCAGGGGGAACTCCAGAGGAGCTGCTCGCCACTCCGGGGGATGTGCACATCTACGTGACCGCCGACGCGGACGTGTCCCTCGCCGAGCTCCGACGGGTGCTCGGGCTGGCGGGAGATGGCGCGGTGCTCGCGTTGGCGGTGGTGTTCCCCGAGGACACCACCCTTCCGGCGCCGCCCGAGGGAGTGCTGGGCGCGCCCCTCTGTGAGGAACTTCCTCCGCGAAGCGGCGCCACCGGTTCGCTCCCGCCTGAAGCGATCGTTGGCGCACTCGAAGGAATGCACGCGCAGGCCGCCCGCTGCCTGAGCTCTACCCGGGCCGCTCGAGGGGGCGTGGTGCAGCTCTCCTTTCGGATCGGTGCGGATGGTCGGGTGTCGGATGCGTGCGTGCCTGTGGACGAAATCGGCTCGCCGCCGCTTCGCGCCTGCGTGCTCGCCGCGTTGCGAGAGGTTCGCTTTCCTTCGCCTGAGCCGGCGGGCTTCGTGGAAGTCGCGCTGCCGCTCCATCTCGAACCGTCCTTTCCGCCAATCCAACGGCCACTCTGCGCTCGCTAACCTTTCGGGCTAGCGGTCCGCAAAAACTTGCCCGCTCCTCCGGTTCCATGCGACCCGAGGGGTATGCGGCGAGTTCGGTCCACGGCGTTGGTAGTGTTTCTTTCGAGCCTCGCGATCCTGGTGCTCGGCACCGCGGCGCTTGCCCGTCCGCCCGGCGCCGATCGGAACGCGAACGCCGAGCGGCATCGCTATCGCGGTCCGGGGGCTCGGATCATTCCTCGTCGAAGTCGGTCCGTGGGATTTCCTTGGGATGGCTCGCTCCGACGGTCGGTTCGGGTCGAACCGACGCGGTTCGTGCGGCATGTGAACGAGTATCGGGAAGCCGATCGATTCTACGGGACCTGGGAGCTCGTCCAGCTTGTCGAGCGCGCCGCCTATCGGGTGTGGCAGCGTGCGCCGGGCGCGCCTCTCAATGTCGGTGAGCTTTCGGCGCGTGGAGGTGGCGAGATCCCCGGCCATGCCTCGCACGAAAACGGCCGCGATGTCGACTTCGGGTTCTACATGCTCGATGCCCAGAATCGCTCGGTGCCGCTCTACGCGTTTGCCGAGGTCAACGGCGACGGTCAAGGAACCGGACCGAACCGGGGCCTCCGCTTCGACGATCAAAGAAACTTCGAGCTCGTCTCCAAGCTCGTCACCGACGGGGACGCGCGCGTACAGTACATCTTCGTCGCAAACAGCGTGCGGCACCGGCTTCTTCGCTACGGGCGCCGGCATCGGACGCGCACGGTGATTCTCGATCGCCTGTCGCGGGTCATGATGCAGCCGTCGGGCCGGCATCCTCACCGGAACCATTTTCACGTGCGAATGTTCTGTCCCCCCGCGGATCGCCCGAGCTGCAAGGATCGCGCGCCGTTCCACGCGTGGTATCCGGGCGAGTTGCCCCGGCCGCTCGCGTCGCTCTAGCAGCAGCGGGCTAGCGGCTCCTACGGAGACGACGCGAGCTCCGACTCCCGGCCGATCGCAAGGGTTCGGAGGACCGCGCGGGAGAGCGCCTCTCGGCCAATGCCCTTCGTCGCGCTGTAGCCGTAGAGTTTCTGATCGACCTGGTCCTCGAGCTGCTTGAGGCCGTGGCGCTGTTTGCTCGAGGGGAGCTTGTCGAGCTTGGTCGCCACGAGAACGACCGAACGATCCAGATGCTGAAGGAACTCGATCAGTTCTCGGTCGTCGTCCTGAAGGCCGCGCCGGACGTCGATGATGAGTACTACGCCGCGGAGCCCGGGTCGGTGCTCGAGAAAGTTCTCGATGAGCACTCCCCAGGAACGGCGCTCGGTTTTGCTTCGCCGGGCGAACCCGTAGCCGGGAAGGTCGACGAGGTCAAAGCAGGCCTCCGGCTCCTTGAGCTCCACCCGGAAGATATTGATCGCCCGGGTGCACCCCGGGGTGCTCGATGTGCGCACGAGTTTTCGTCGCTGGACAAGATCGTTGATCAAGCTGGACTTGCCGACATTGGAGCGGCCGGCGAATGCAAGCTCGGCAAACGCCGGCGGCGGGAGCTGGCGATAGGATGTCGCCGACGCGACAAACCGGGCACTCCGTATCAGCACCGCTGGTATGTAGACCGCGGAGCGCCGGAGTTCAACGTCGGAGCCTTCGCCGGACGGCGCCGAGGATGACCTCGAGTTCTCGAATTCGAACGAGTCGTGCGCTGAGAGCGAAGATCAGCGCTCCACCGGCGGCGATCGCCGCGAAAATGCCGATATTCGAGAACGAGCTTCCCTCGCTCCAATCTCCGAGCCGCTGGAGCGCAAGTGCGTAGCCCGCCATCGGAATCGAGGCGACGCCAAGCTTCAGGACGAACCCCCCGATCGACCGGAGGCCGAGGGGGCCGACCCGTCGCCGCAGGAAGAATAGAAGACTCGCCAGCTGAAGCACCGCGGCGACCGAAAACCCGATCGCAATCCCCACATGTCCGAGCGGACCCATCAGGAGTCCGGCGGTGCCCACGAACGCGACCAGGTTGATCGATCCCGAGATCACCGGCGTCTTGGTGTCGTTCATCGCATGAAACATCGGCACGGTGGTGCGGACCGCCGCCACCGCCCAGATTCCGAGCGCCTGAAACGTGAGCGCTTGCGCGGTCTCTTCAATGGCGACCGCATCGAACTCCCCTCGACCGAAGAGCACCGCGATCGCAGGCTCCGCAAGAAGGGTCAGCGCGATCGCCGAAGGAACTGAGACGAGCAGGGCAAGGCGCAGCGAGTGGGAGAAGGTCTTTTTGACTTCGTCGGTTTCTCCCCGAGCGAACATCGCGCTGATCGTTGGGAGCGTGGCGGTCGCGATCGCGAAGCCGAACATGCCCTGTGGAATCTCCGCCACCCGGAGACCGAAGTAGAGATAGGTTTGGGCTCCGGTTTCGAGGAACGATGCAAACAGACGCGAGAGCATCACATTGAGCTGGTACACCCCAAGGCCAAATAGGAGCGGCAGCAGCAGGCGAAATGCTTTTCGAACGTAGGGGTCAGAGAAGTTGAGGCTCGGAAAGCGAAAGAGGCCAGTGCGAACGAGCGATGGAACCTGAGCGCCCATTTGAAGCACTCCGCCGACGAGGGCCCCCACCGCAAGCACTGCGATCTCGATCACCCCCCAGGACGAAAACTGGTCCACGAGGAGGAGGGCCGCCGCGATGAGTGCGACGTTGAGGAGCGCGGGGGCGAACGCCGGGGCAAAGAAGCGGCGCTCGGCGTTGAGCGCCCCGGTGAAGAGCGCAGCCAGGCCGGCGAGCAGAATATAGGGGAAGACGTAGCGGGTAAGCGTGACGGTGGTATCGAAGACCGCGTCGTCGTAGCCGCCCGCATAGGCCGCCGTGAGCCACGGTGCGAGGGCCACTCCCGCGGCGGACGTCAGAATCAAGATCAGGGTCATCGCGCCGAACAGCCGACCGAAGAACAGGCGCGCTCGCTCGATGCCTTCTTTCTCTTTGACCTCGGTAAGAACCGGTACGAACGCTCCGCTCACTGCGCCCTCGCCGAGGAGTACGCGAAGCGAGTTCGGAATGGTCCACGCGGCAACCCACGCGTCTTTGGCGGCGGTGGTGAAGAGCGCCGCGATCAGCGCGTCGCGCACCAGGCCGAGAATTCGGCTGCTGAGCGTACCGAGGGCCACCACCCCCGCCCGTGGAGCGATCTGCGATCGCTCCCGGTCGCCGCTTTCAGCTGCGGTCGGCTGGGTCGCGGGTTCTTTGCCAGAAGGCACAATCGGAAGTACCTCGCCGTTCGGCTCGTGAGCAACTATCAGGTTGCTATTGACCCAAACTACTGGGCGGGGCCGGGTTATTCCATGCCTGGCGGTACCGGCGTCAGTTGCTGGGTACGACGTCCATTGGTCGGTCCAGTCCGGCCGCCCGGGGGAATCGCGCCCACATACGTCGCGATGCGGTCGAAGAATGGATCGTCCGGGGGGGCTCCACCCTGGGCGGGCGGGACTGGTGACCGCTGGGACGAAGTCGGGCGCCGTGAGGTTGTCTGGCGCACCGAGATCGGGGTTGAGAAGGCCGGCAAGCGTACCGAACCGATCTTCCGGATCGTCGGCCATCGCCCGAAGGACCAGCGCTTTGGAGTCGGGGTCGAGATCGAGCCGGTGCTCTCGAGGCTTTGAAAACGCGAGAACGCCGGCCGCATGTGCGGGCCGTGGCGCCGAAACGACGAGAAAAGCGCGGGCTTCCGCGAAGCGATGTTACGGATTGGGGCGGGGGTGGTAGAGCGGCGGATTTGTCGCCTACTTGGCGCGTGTGGTTTGCCCTACCTCGTGGCCGACGAGAACTTCGGCCTCTGATTCGACGTCCTCCTCCACCCGTGCGCGGGGCACCCGCTCCGAGCCGAGCACTTCCTCCGCGGGATCCTCATCCTCCGATCTATCGCTCACCTGTTCCTCGATCCGGTCGAGGACTGTATCGGTGGTGCGTTTGGCGATTCGACGATTGATGAACGGTTGAATTGCCAGGGTGAGCACGGCGATGGGAAGAAGGACCCATACGGGAAGCCCCACCGTGGCTAACCCGAAACCTGCCGCGGTAAGAAAGCAGAAAACCTGAAGGAGCGGCTGCGGAAGATAGCGGGCGGAGACTTCCAGCGAACCGCCCCGTGCCCGGACGTCGATGCGCGTGATCGTGGCAAAGCGGACCCGGGTGACCTCGCGGACCTTGGATACGACCGCCGCGGGGCCGGCGTTGCCTGGGGGGATGAAGATGAGCTCCGCGGTTTCGAAGCGGTCCGGGTATTGGAGCTTTTCGAGCGCCACATCACCGCGCGCCGATGCGCGATAGTGGGCGGGCTTGCCACCCGCCTCGAGCTGGTTGCGCGACGCTTCGGAGAGCGGAATCGTCCGGCCGCCCGGCACCGGAACGAATGCAAACCGCGCCAAGAGGTTGGGCCGGACCCGGGCAAGCCATGCTTCGAACACCCCCGACACGATCGCCAAGACCGCAAAGAGCACCGTCAGCTCGAACACGGCCCGCCTTGGAGTCTGGCCATTGACTTCCGGGACCTTAACATCCGCTGGTCTATCCCCAGTCCAGGACGACTTTGCCGGATTTACCGGACCGCATCACTTCGAATGCCTCTTGGTAGTCGTCGACCGGATAGCGGTGGGTGAGGATCGGCGAGATATCGAGGCCACTCTGAAGCATCGAGATCATCTTGTACCAGGTCTCGAACATCTCTCGGCCGGAGATCCCTTTGAGGGTCAAGCCCTTGAAGATCACGTCGTTCCAGTTGATCGACACGTCGTTCGGGGGAATGCCGAGGAGCGACACCCGCCCTCCGTGATTCATCGCCGACAGAAGATCGCGAAACGCTTGGCCGTTGCCGCTCATCTCGAGGCCAATGTCGAACCCCTCGGTCATGCCGAGGCTGGCCATGGCCGAGTTGATCGATTCGCGGGTGACATTGAGCGTCCGACTCGCGCCTAGCTTTTGGGCGAGTTCGAGCCGGTAGTCGTTGACGTCGGTGATCACGACGTGCCGTGCGCCCACATGCCGGCAGATCGCTACCGCCATGCAGCCGATCGGACCGGCACCGGTAATGAGCACATCCTCGCCCACCAGGTCGAAGGAAAGGGCGGTGTGAGCGGCGTTTCCGAGCGGATCGAGGAGCGAGGCGATTTCGTCTCCCAGATCGTCCGGGAGCCGAAACGCGTTGACCGCAGGAATCACCAGATACTCTGCGAAGGCGCCGGCTCGGTTGACTCCGACGCCTACGGTGTTGCGACAAAGGTGGCGGCGACCTGCGCGACAGTTGCGGCAGTAGCCGCAGGTGATGTGGCCCTCGCCAGACACTCGATCGCCCACGCGGAATCCGCTGACGTGACTGCCGATTTCGACGATCTCGCCGACAAACTCATGGCCCACCGTCATCGGTACGGGAATCGTCGCGCGTGACCAGTCATCCCAGTTGTAGATGTGAATGTCGGTGCCGCAGATGGCGGTCTTTTGAATCTTGATCTTGACGTCGATCGGACCGACTTCTGGAACCGGCTGTTCCTCCATCCAGATCCCGACTTCGGGCCTGCTTTTGACGAGGGCTTTCATCGCCTACTCGATCACCTGAAGCGCGCGACCTACCTTGGCGAAAGCAGCGACCGCACGGTCGATGTGCTCATCGTCATGGGCGGCGGACATCTGCGTCCGAATCCGAGCCTCGCCCTTGGGCACAACCGGATAGGAAAACCCGATGACATAGATGCCTTCTTCGAGGAGCGCATCGGCCATCGTTCCGGCAAGCTTCGCGTCGCCGAGCATCACCGGGATGATCGGATGGTCGCCGTCGAGAAGACGAAAGCCGAGTTTGCTCATCGCACTTCGGAATCGCTCGGAGTTTCGTCGGAGCTTGAGTCGAAGGTCATCGTTCTCAAGGAGCCGAAGTGCGGTGAGTGACGTTCGGGCGATCACCGGAGCGAGGGTGTTGGAAAAAAGATAGGGCCGAGAGCGCTGCCGAAGCATATCGATGAGGGGCCGTGGCCCTGCGGTGTATCCGCCGGAGGCTCCGCCGAGAGCCTTGCCGAGCGTGCCGGTGATGATGCCGACCCGCTCCATGACCCCGTGATACTCGGGGGTGCCCCTGCCCTTTTCGCCGACGAATCCGACGGCGTGCGAATCGTCGACCATCACCATGGCGTTGAACTCGTCGGCGAGATCGCAAATCGCGGGGAGATTGGCGATGTAGCCGTCCATGGAGAACACGCCGTCGGTCGCGATGATGCGGAAGCGGCTGTCCTTGGCTTCTTCGAGCTTGGCCCGAAGGTCCGCCATGTCGTTGTTCTTGTAGCGGAAGCGCTTGGCTTTGCAGAGTCGGATGCCGTCGATGATCGATGCGTGGTTAAGCGCGTCGCTGATGATCGCATCCTCCGGTCCGAATACCGTCTCGAAGAGTCCGCCGTTCGCGTCCCAGCAGGAGCTGTAGAGAATAGTGTCTTCTTTTCCGAGGAAGCGGCTGAGCTTGGCCTCGAGCTCCTTGTGCACGCCTTGGGTGCCGCAGATGAAACGCACCGACGCCATCCCGTAGCCCTGCTCCCGGAGGGCGGTCTGGCCTGCTTCGACGAGGTTTGGATGATTGGCGAGGCCGAGGTAGTTGTTCGCGCAGAAGTTCAACACTTCGGCGCGGTCGCCAACGCGGATCGCGCCGCCCTGGGGCGTTACAATGACCCGTTCGTCCTTGTACAGGCCCGCCTCTCGGATGGAACCAAGCTCGGTTTCGAGATGAGAAAGAAAGGACTGATCCACGGCTACCTCGTTCGCAGACAGGAAGGATAAGGTCGCTCCGGCCCACATAGAAGGGCCCGAAAAACGATGCTTTCGCGGACCGGCGAAAGGGGCCATAAAGGCGGAAGGAGGCATCTTGTGGATAAGCACACCATCGTTTTGATTCCCGGCGACGGCATTGGCCCAGAGGTGTCGGCCGCGGTCCTCAGCGTGCTCTCGGCGGCGGATGCGCCATTGCTCTTTGAAGAGCATCACGCCGGTGTGGCGGCGCTCGAGGCGCATGGGGAAGTGCTGCCGGAAGCGACGATCGCGGCGGTGCGAGAGCATCGAGTGGCCCTCAAGGGACCGTGCACCACGCCGGTCGGCAAAGGGTTTTCGTCGGTCAACGTTCAGCTTCGCCGCAAGCTCGAGCTCTACGGTGCGGTGCGGCCCGCGCGAAACCTTGCCGGCGTCGAAACGCGCTTCTCCGAGGTCGACATCATCGTCGTTCGAGAAAACACCGAGGGGCTATACAGCGGCATCGAGAACGAGGTGACTCCGGGCGTCGTCACCAGCATGAAGGTTGCGACCGAAAAGGGCTGCGACCGGATCGCGAAGTTCGCGTTCGAGTACGCGCGGAGTCGTGATCGAAAGCGGGTCACGGTGTTCCACAAGGCCAATATCATGAAGCTTACCGACGGCATGTTCCTCCGTCGGGCGCGGCTCATGCACGAGAACTATCGCGACGTCGAACTCGACGACCGAATCATCGACGCGGGGTGCATGCGCCTAGTGCAAGATCCATCGCAGTTCGATGTGCTGCTGCTCGAGAATCTCTACGGTGACGTGGTCAGCGATCTCTGTGCGGGTCTGGTGGGGGGCCTCGGCGTCCTGCCCGGAGCGAACTTCGGCGAGAACGGCGCCATCTTCGAAGCGGTGCACGGTTCCGCGCCAGACATCGCCGGGAAGGGAGTGGCCAATCCCCTCGCGTTTCTCATGAGCGCGGTCATGATGCTCAATCACCTGGCCGACACGCGAAAGGACCCCCGTTGCAAGGAGGCCAGCGATCGGATCAAAGCCGCCTACAACGCGGCGCTCGCGGCCGGCGAAAAGACGGCCGACCTCGGAGGGAGCCTCAACACGCAGGGCTTCGTCGACGCGCTCCGGGCCCGGCTCGAAGCGTAGAGTCTTCGGGCTGAGCCGACTTGTTCCATGACGAGACTCGGGAGATCCCGAGCCGTCTCGAGCCCTCGTCGAGGGTCGAAAGAGATGCCGGTCCATCTCGCCGCTCACCGATTGAGGGCGGGACTCTCGTAGGCGTCTCTCGAGTGGACGCGGTTCTGATTCGGTGTGTTAACGATAGGCGCCGTAGTTGACGTTCTGCTTTGCGAACGACAGGACGAACTCGATGCCCGTCTCGTAGAGGCGGGGTTCGATGTTCGCGGGAACGACGAGCTCGATCCGACTGCGCCGACGTCGAAGCTCGGCCCGGCGAAGGGTCCGAAGAAGCGGTTCTCGACTGCTTCCGACCGCCCGAAGGAGCGCCTCTTTGGGTTCTTCGTCCGGGCGAATCGAGGACGAGAATCGAGGGGTTTGGTCTTCACACTCGGCGCTGATGTGGAGGCCGAGGTCCCCGTCCAGCGTCGTCGGCTCGACCCGGGCGGTGGCACCGAACCGGCGGACCTCGAGCTGCGCGGGCTTCCGCGCATACCACGGCCCGCTTGCATCGAGCGTTCGGGTCTGTTCGCGGGTGGCGAACGGAGCGAGCACTTCAGCGTCGACCTGCGCGATGAGGGCGATGATCGCCCGTGCCAACTGCAGCGTTTCCGCTCCGGAGCGCGCGTCGACGGTTAGGCTCACTAGCCGTCCTCGGCTCTGGAGCTCCAGCGAAGGAAGGGCGAGGAGCCCGTTTTGGACTGGTTCGGACAGGGTCCGGTGAGTCCATCTCGCGACTTCGGTGTGAACCGCGAATCGTGCGTCGAAGCTCTTTGGTTTTTCTCCACCAAGCTCGGCAAGTTCGAAGTCGGGGCCCACCCCGGCGGCGTATGCCGCCCGCACTCGAACCTTTTTGTCGGGTCGGTTCTCGGTTCGAACTTCGGTGTCGTTCAGCGCGTCGACCAATGCCGCATGGTTGGCTTCGTCGATTCCCATGTCCTGCAGCAGAGCGGGGGTGAGCTCGATGGATGGCGGTGCGGGCTTTGCTTTGGGCCGATCTCGGTGAGCAATCCCGTGACCGAGAAGGGTGGAAACACCGGCGATCGCCGCAATCGCGGCCGCGACCGCGATTTCGTAGAACTCCATTCTATGAGCTTAGCGCTCTCGAGTGTCGGCGGCCGGTCGAACCGGGCCCGCGCCAACCTTGAGGAGCGCGGGCTGAACGATCAGCGTCGACACCAAGCATCCTGCGACGGTGACTGCGACGAGTTCGCCGAAGTAGCGCACCGGCACGAACCCGCTGAACATCAGGACGGAAAACCCAAAGAACAGCGAGATCGAGGACACCACGATGGCGCGGCCGGTGCCGCGTGCGGAGTTGAGGAGGGCTGTGTCGAGGTCGACACCACCCCGCCGTTCCTCCTGAAAGCGAGCCAACATGTGAATCGTACCGTCGACGGCGAGACCGAGGCTAATCGCGAAGATGATCGCGGTGGCGATGTTTAGAGGAAAGCCTCGGAGCACCATCCACCCGACGGCGAGGAGCAGCGGAAGTGCGTTGGGAGGCACCGCAAGGAGCCCAAGGCGAACACTCCGAAAGAGGACTCCGAGCATCACGAAGATGATGAGAGCCGCCACCGCGAGGCTCGAGATCATATCCCGGGCCACCGCGTCGATCGGCACCGATCCCGTGTACGCGTCGCCGGTGAGATGGACTGCGTACTCGTCGGCGAGGGGCCCCAGCTCGTGCCGGAGCTGCTGCTCGAAGTCGTCGATAATCTTCATCGTTGCCTGAGCACCGATGTCGGCGACCCGGACTTCGAGTCGGGCGAGTTCGGCATCGGGCGTGATGTAGCCGCGCATGGGATCCTTGTCGCCGGTCGCCTGAGTTCGCGCTTCGGTGAGACGGCGAAGGCCGTTGACTTGCTCTTCGGTACGGAACGGAAGGTTCCTGACGCCCGGGTCGCCACTCAGTACGAACCACGCCTCGTGGAGGACGTCGGCGCCGCTATGGGCCCGCAACACCCCTTCCTGCTCGCGGGCCCATTGCGTTGTCCGGTCGAGGGCGTTCAGAAACTCCGGATCGGTGGTCTTGTGGTCGCCCTTCGCTTGAAACACCGCCTCGAGGGGCCTCACCCCGTCGAGCTCGCGTTCGAGAAGGCGGGTCGTCTGATAGACCTGGTCGTCTTCGTCGAACTGGTCGAGGAGCGCGGTGTCGACCTCCACCAAGGCCGCCGAGGCGGACGCGACTCCTGCGAACACCAACGCGATGGCGAGGACCGGCCAGGGCCGATGGATCACCGCCCGAGCGACCCCGGTGACGACCCGCTCGAGGACGTCCCCTCGGTCGCTCCGCTCCTGGCCAAACCGCGGTTTGAAGTGGAGCAGCGTGGCGGGCAGAAAAAAGATGGTCACGAGATATGCGGTCATCACTCCGATCGCCGCGGTCACGCCGAAGCGGCGCATCATGTCGGTCTCGCTCACGAGGAGTGCCATCAAGCCCACCGCGGTGGTAGCCGACGTGAGAAGGCAAGCGACCGCCATGCTCTTGACGGTGGTCCGCATGGCATGGACTGGCGACAGTCCACGGCGGAGCTCTTCCCGGTAGCGCCCGATGAGATGGATCGAGTCGCTGACCCCGATGATGATGAGGAGCGGGGGAATGATGTTGTTGAGAATGTTCAGCGGCTCGTTGATCGCACCCATGCCGCCCACGATGAGCGCCGCGGTTACGCCTACCGTCACAATCGGAAGCACCGTCGCGGGCCACCACCGAAAGGCAAAGGTCAAAAAGACCATGCAGACCACAAGCATGAGGGGAACCAGCACGACTTGGTCTCGTTCCATCTGCTCGACGATCTCGACCCACACGTGGGGCAGACCGCCGGCCACGGTGTGCACCCCGGGAGGCGGGGGAAGGCTAAGGAGCTCCGCATCCACCGCCCGGGCCGCCTCGGCGAGTGCCCGATGGTCGTCGACCGAGGAGGCAAGGAAGAGCGCCACGACCGCGAGTGCACGCCGGCCCTCGGCATCGCTGGGACTTACCAGGCGACCTTCGACCAAGGAGTTTTGAAGCAGCGCCGACCGAAGTTCCTCGGCCCCGTCGCCGAGGCGCACCATGCGCACCTGCTGTGCGGTCTGGGCCAGGGAGTGGGCGCCTTCTGGATAGCGTTCCGGTTCCGCGTTGGCCAGCGCGTGAAGGGCAAACACCAGCTCCGGGTCGAACTCCGGTTCTTGATGTTCTTCGAGCTGGTCGAGGTTCGTCGGTTCCTCGTGCATTTCGTGCACGGCGAGGGCGCTGTGGGTGATGCTCTCGACGCGTTCGACGTAGCTCTCCTCCTGAAAGTGGCGCGAGAGCCGATCGATGTAGCTCAGGACCTCGTCGTCGAGCACGTCTTCCGCGTTGACGAGAATGGCGACCACGTAGTCCGTATTGCCGAAGTTCTCGTGGACGAGACGCTGGGCCTCCTCCTGATCCTGGAAGCTCACCACCAGGCTCTTGGGAGACGGATCCATCTCCACGTTGAGGGCAAAGAACGCGGCGAGGGACGTGAGGAGGAGCGTGACGACTACGACCGCAACGCGGCGGGTAGTGACGAATCCCGCAAGACTTTCGGTTCCATGCACGTCCTCGGCGCCGACCCTATCAAATTCTCTGGCAAAAGGCGGATCTAGCTTCGGATGGGGAGGGTCCGCGTCCTTCGGTGCCGAACGGATTCCGGAGGCTTGGACGGTCTGGTCGTCTTCAGCGGGATCGGCCACCGCCGCTCCGATCGCCCGCGCCGAGGATGAGGTAGTGGACCGAAAAGACCCAGGCGACGGCGAGTCCAAATCCCGCCGCGACGTCCGTCGGATAGTGCACGCGAAGATAGATCCGGCTCAATCCTACGAGGACGGCAAGCGGGATGAGAAGGAGCGCAAGGGGTCGGATCGCCCGTGGCCAGACGTGGCCAAACGCGAGCGATGCGGTCAGCGCCAACGCGAGGGCACCTAGGCTGTGGCCCGATGGAAAGGCGTATCCAGAAGCGTGAATCAGGTGCTCCAGCCCGGGGCGGGGGCGGCCCACGGCAAACTTGAGCCCTAGGGTCAGCGCCCAGGCGCCGACCATGCTGACGGTCACGAAGAGCGCGGCGCGCTTTTTCTTGCGCCATAGCATCGCGGCGACGAGGAGGACCGTGGCGAGCACCAGCGTCTCTCCGTCTCCGGCGTGGGTAATCGCACGCCCTGCCAGATCCAGGCCCTCGCTTCGATATCCATCGAGAAGATCGAACACGGGGTGTTCCTCGACCGTGGGCTCGGCCCCGACGACCACAACCCCCAGGCCCACGAAGAGCGCAAAACCCGCTCCCACAACGAGCCAGCGGGGCGTCGGCTGCCAAGGGAATTGCATCTCTTTCTAGCTGCCGTTCTAGTCTCATGCGCTCACGATTCCCAGCCCTGCGGTTCGCCACGGCCAAGCCGAGATGATTCGGGTTTTGGCGCCGTGTCGGCTTGACAGCCTCTTGGAGGATGGTAGAAACGCCGACCCTGGAGATTTTTTGTGGCCAATCACGCCTCAGCCAAGAAGCGCATTCGTCAGACGATCAAGCGAACTGCGCGCAATAAGCACATTCGTTCCACCGTCCGCGGCTGTGTGAAGACGGTCCGTAGCGCGATCGAGTCCGGAGACGCAGAGGCGGCCAAGGCAGCGCTCCCTCTCGCCATCAAGCGCATCGAGATGGCCGTCTCGAAGGGCGTCTACCACCGGAAGACGGGCTCCCGGTACGTGTCGCGGCTCGTCCGGCAGGTCCAGGGACTCTAGGCGCCCACGAACCACAATCGACCAAGGATCGGCGTCGCACTGCGGCGCCGTTTGCGGTTAACCCCTCGGTGAGACGGTAAGCCGCCGATCGCGGTTGCACAAATCCAGACTTTGGCGGTCGAGGGCCGAAGGCCCGGATCTTGGGGGAAGAGACGGTCAGGGGAGGCGCTGAAACAGCCCGCCAGGCCGGTTGCCCATCACGAGCGCCGGGCCTCCCCCGCAGAGCCGAATCAGCGCTTCCTCGAGGACGAGAGGACCGGGCCGTTTTGCCCCTTTGAGCATCAAGTCGGTCTCGGCGAGGCACCGAAATGCCCGCTGCAGGTCGGCGCCAGAGAACTGCTTGGCCGCGCTTGCCATCTCTCGCGCCTTGAACGGAGGCACGCCGGCCGCTTTGCACGCGTCTTTGGGATTCATCCCCGCCCGCAGGGCCTGACGCATTTTCGCGACCATCCGGAGCTGGCGGGCGACCATCGCGGAAATTCGAAGGGGCTGCTCCCGGTCGGCGAGCAGGGACGCTGCCGCAGCGACCGCGGTCTTTTGGTCGCGTTTCGATACGGCGTCCACGAGCGCCCAAATCGAGTCGGTCCGGACCCGAGTGATGCAGGCTTCGACGGAGGCGAGATCGATCTCGTTGCCAGACCCGTCCGTGCCGCCGACGAAGAGCGAGAGCCGCTCGAGCGCATCGTCGAGGAGTGCGAGATCCGACCCCACCGCTTCGACCAGCGCCGTCGCTGCGGGGCCGGCGAGCCGGTGCCCCCGGGCTTTGGCCTCCTGCGAAACGAAACTCCGAATTGCCGCTCCCTTGAGCTCCTTGGCCTCGACGAAGAGCTTCATTCGCTTGAGGCTCTTTACCAGTTTGCCACGGCCATCGAACTTCTGCCCGGTGAGCACCAGGCACGTTTCGGGGGCTGGGCTCTTCGCGTACGCGAGGATCGCGTCGTGTTCCTTGCTGTCGATCGCTTCCGCATCCCGCACGAGCACGAACCGGTGGGGCGCCATCATGGGCAGCGTCTTTGCCGCGGACAGGATCGTTTCCGCCCGAAGTCCCCGGCCATGAAACACGTCGTCGTTAAACCCTCGGGGGCCGTCGCCGATCGAGGCGGTCCGAAGGACTCGCACCGCGCGCTCGACGAGGAACCGCTCGGCGCCGGTGATCGCGACAAACGGTGGAAAGGCACCCGTTTGGGCGCACCCGATCAAGTCGAAGATCTCCATTGGCAGAGAGGTGAGCTAGCGCTCGTCCTCGCCGAAGGTGACCTCGCCGCTTCGAGCGATCTCTTCGCCGGCGAGCGTGACCTGGCTTCGGCCGACCTCCGCGCGGCGGATGGTGACGACGAGCTCGTAGCGTCGATTCGGCTGGAATCCCTCGGCGCGGCCCTGGCCGCGCGGCAGGTTGACGCGAGTAACGAAGGTCTTCTGACTTCGGTCGCTTACGAAGGTGCTCATGTCTCGGACGAACCGACGGGCTCCGTCTTCGATGTCGTACCAAAGAATATGGTACTCGAGGTCACCAGGGGGCCGATTGAACGACGTGATCATCTCGGCGCGCCACTTCCGCTCCGGAATCGGCTCTGCGGTGGTCTCTCGAAGCTGCCGCGCGTTGTGCCGCCGCGCGAAGCCGAGGAGCCCCCGCTCGCTCAGGTTCCGCGGAATGCGATGCTGCGTCAGGTACACATTGGCCCGAAGGCGTCCCTGACCGTCGGCGGTGGGCGTCCCCAGCACCGCCATGCCTCCGGCGACTAGACTGCCGATCAGAAGCGGCAACGCGATACGCATCCTCAAACCCTTGCTCATTCGCGCTCTCCTTTGTCGGTCAAGGCCTTCGGCCGCGGGCTCCCGATTCCCGTAGCCCCCGGCGGCCAGATCCGTCGTATAGCTCTCCCCATAACTCCTGAGTGCGGCCGAGACCCTAACAAATTCGCCTTCGCGGGTCGACGCGCCCGCTATGGACGGGGCAAACCGCGCTCTATTCACCGAAAACTTGGCTCCCGCGGGCTGGCTGGCGTACCCCCTTGATGTGGCAGGCCTCACCAGCGTGCTCGCCCGAGCCCGTCGGGCGGCGCAGCGACGCTCACAACGGGTTTCCACCGGTCACGTCCTCCTGGTGATGCTCCAAAGCGGTCAGGCGGAGGCGCGTCTCCTCGCGGCGGGCGGGGTCCGCGAGGGCGATCTCCTGACTGCGATCAAGACCCTCGACGACGAGCCCCAGAGCGCCCTCGAGGTTGCATTCGAGCGAGCCCACAAGCTCGCGGGGAAGCGGGCGCCGACGTCGGCTCATTTGCTGCTCGCCCTGGTCCGCGATAGCCGGACGGTGGCGCGTCGTTGTCTCGAGGAGCTCGGGGCGAAGCCGGGAACGCTTCGCGAGGCCCTCGAGGGAAGTCTGCTCGGTCGATCCGAGCTACCTGCCCGCCCTCGGTCGAGTGCGGGTCCTGTCACCCCGCTTCGGACTCCAGTGCGCAAGAACCGACGAGTCCGGACCGCCGTGCAGCCTCGGCCGTCAGCCCGCGCACCACGAGTGCCGGCCAAGGGTGCTATCCGGACCACCGACGAGCCGATGCTGGTTCGTCCCGAATCATCGGCCGAGGCGGCGCCGAACCCGTACGCGCTCGACCCGAAGCGCTTCCCGGTGCTTTCGAAAGTGGGTCGCAATCTCACTGAGCTTGCCGCGGACGACCGCCTCGATCCGGTGATCGGGCGCGAAGCGGAACTCGAACAGCTTCTCGACACGCTCGCGCGTCGTCGTTCCAACAATCCGATTCTCGTCGGTCCCCCAGGAGTTGGGAAGAGTGCCATCGTCGAAGGTCTTGCGCTCCGGCTCGCCCAGAACGAAGGGGTTCGAGGCCTCGAAGATCGAATTCTCGTCGAGGTGTCCGCGGGGTCGTTGGTCGCCAATACCGGCGTCCGCGGAGCGCTCGCCGAGCGCATGCGGGCACTCCGCACCGAGGTGGCGCGGTCTGACGGCCGGGTGCTCCTATTTCTCGACGAAACCCACGCGGTGATCGGAGGCGACGGACCGGACGATCTTGCGAGCGAGCTCAAGGCGGCGCTCGCGCGGGGGGAGCTCCCGTGCATTGGCGCGACGACCGAGGCCGAGTTTCGACGCCACTTCGACCGAGACCCCGCCCTCGCGCGACGATTTTGGCCCATCCGCATCGGGGAGCCCTCGAAGGAGATGGCGCGGGAGGTCCTCTCCGGCCTGGTCGAACGCTACGAAGACCATCACGGAGTGAGCATTCGGCCGGAGGCGATTCGAGCCGCCGTCGACCTCTCGGTGCGCTTCGTTCCCGAGCGGCAGCTCCCCGATAAAGCGATCGCGCTTCTCGATCAGGCGGCGGCGCGGGTGGGTCGGCGAGGCGCTGCCGAAGTTGACCGGCGGGCGGTCGCACAGGTGCTGAGCGACCTCCAGAACGTTCCCATCGAGCGAATGCTCGACGATGACCGAGGGCGCCTCCTTGACCTCGAGCAGACCCTTGCGGCTCGGGTGGTCGGCCATCTGGAACCGATCGCTCGCGTCGGGGACATCCTTCGGCAGGGAGCGGCCGGATTTCGTGGCAAGCGGCCCCTCGGTACGTTCCTCCTCCTCGGGCCGTCCGGCGTCGGCAAAACGGAGATGGCCAAGGCGGTGGCCGACGCGGTGTTCCCCGAGGGATCGTTCACCCGGTTCGACATGAGCGAGTTCAGCGAGCGGCACGCGGTAGCGCGGCTCCTCGGAGCTCCCCCGGGCTATGTCGGCCACGAGGCCGGTGGTCAGCTGACCGAATCGGTTCGACGACGCCCGTATCAGCTTGTGCTGCTTGACGAGATCGAAAAGGCGCACCGCGACGTGATCATGGCGCTTCTTCCGCTCTTCGATGAGGGGCACCTCACCGATGCGCGTGGTCGGACCGTCGACTTTACCAACACGGTGCTCTTTCTAACGTCCAATCTCGGGGCGAGTCCCCGAGTCGAGCGTTCCATTGGCTTTGGGACACCTTCTCGGGAACGCGAAAGCGACGAAGCCCGGGAGCACGCCCTTCGAACCGCGCGGGCCGCGCTAGCGCCGGAGCTTTGGAATCGAATCGACGAACCGCTCTACTTCGCCCCGCTCTCCCGCACCGAGGTTCGGGAGGTCGCGCGCCGCATGCTCGGATCGCTCGCCACTCGGCTGGTGGACGAGCGGGGAATCGAGTTGGACGTGCTCCCGTCGGCCCTCGATGCGCTCGTCGATGCCGGCGGCTACGACCCAACCCTTGGCGCCCGGCCGATGCGCCGCACCATCGCCCGACTCATCGAGGCTCCGCTGGCGCGCCGGATCCTTCAGGGCTCGCTTTTTGAGGGAAATCGCGTCCTCATTGTCGGCGAAGGCCAGGAGATCCAGCTTCTGCGCCAGGGCGAGGTGTCGCTCGAAGAAGCGGCCGGTGATTTCTGCGCGGCCGAGTAGCCGTTCGCTTGCGTCACCCTCGCGCAACTGTCACAACCGCGTCACGGGGCTCGTGCCGGGCGGGATGATGCAGGCTCAGAAGGACCAAGGGCAGACCAGTAGTGTTCCGAAGAGCGGTGCGCCGGCAAGCCTAGACCTTCCGCGCCAGTTCGGCCGCTTCACTCTCTTCGACCACATCGGCCGCGGAGGCATGGCCGACATCTTCCTCGCGCTACTCCAGGGAGACGTTCTCGAGCGCAGGGTCGTCATCAAACAGATCCTTCCCCACCTTTCCGACGATCCGGGGTTCGGTGACATGCTGATCTCCGAGGCCAAGCTCGCCGCGCACCTCGGTCACGCGAATGTCGTTCAGACCTATGAGCTCGGTCGTGAAGACGGTCAGCTCTTCATCGCGATGGAGTACGTCGAGGGGTTCGATCTCAATCGCCTTCTCCGACGGCTCACCGAAGCGCGCATCGGTCTTCCCGCCGAGTTCGCCCTGCTTATCGTTCGCGACGTGCTGCGTGCGCTCGACTACGCACATCGAGCCCGCGACGGCGAGGGAACTCCGATGGGCCTGGTGCACCGTGATGTGTCGCCTTCCAATGTGCTGGTCTCTTTCGAGGGAGAAGTGAAGCTCTGCGACTTCGGCATCGCTCGGGCGATGACCGCGTCGCCTGACGAGAGCCGGGTGGCGCGCGCCCGAGTGGCGGGCAAGAGCGCGTACATGGCGCCGGAGCACGCACGCGGCGAGTCCATCGACGCCCGGGCGGACGTCTTCGCGGCGGGGATTCTTCTTCATGAGCTAGCTGCGGGCCGCCGGATGTATCGGGGGAGTGAAGAGGAGATGCTTGCCCAAGCGAAGGCGGGCGCAGTACCGAGGCTTCGGGACCGAGGTCTTCCGGCGCATGACCGGCTTCAGGCGATCCTCGATCGGGCGCTCGCGGCGGACGCGGACCACCGGTACCGCTCGGCCGCGGGCTTTCTTGCCGAGCTCGAGGACTACGCGATCGAACACCGACTGATGGCGTCGCAGCTTAAGTTCGGGACGTTTCTCACCGACTATTTTGCCGAAGAGATTGTGGACGTGCGCGCGGCGCGTGAGCGCGCGGCGCGGGTCGAGCGGAGTCCGGTGGAGCAAGACAGCTTCGTTCGGGCGGTGCCGAGCGCGGGTGACGGTGGAGAGAGCGCCGAGCATGTCGAGTCTGGCTTTCCGGTAGACGATGCGGACACCGCGCCAAATCCCCTGCCGCCGACCGATCAAGATGCGTTGCCGGCCGACGTTCAGAAGAGCATCGCCAATGCACCGACGGAAATGCTCCCGGCGATTACCGAAGAGGCGCCGAGTGTTCCCCGATGGGTATGGGCCGTCGCGGTGCTCCTCATCGTCGCGGCACTTGGGGTAGCCGTGGTCCTCGCGGGCCAGTAGCCACCCGGTTTCAACATTCTATCCGTCGAGTGGCGGGTTCCCGGATGAGCTCTAGCCGGGAAGGCGCGATCGGGCCACGAACTCTTGCATCGTCTGATGCTCGTCTCGCTCGTGCCGAAACCCGGTGGCTTTTCGAAACGCGCCTGCGTCGATCACCACGGGATACTTGATGTGGCCGACCGCTCCGGGAGGAAGCTCGGGCAAGCCGAACCGTCCAAGAGCCAGCCGCAGGAGCGGCTCGGGCACCGGGGTGTTTTTGCGTTCGGTCCGTTGGATGATCGTGGAGATGGGAATCGGCTGTGGACCGGCGACATTAAAGACACCGCGGATGCGTTCGCTGAGGGCGGCAACGATCGCCTTTGCAATGTCGTCTTCGTGCATGAACTGGAAGAGCGGGTCGAAGCCGAGGACGGTGGGAACCCGCGGGCCTCGGAGAAAGCTCGCGAGGGTTCCGTGCCGTGCCGGTCCGAGCGAGTAGCAGATGCGAAGCACCGCGGTGTCGATATCCGAAAACCGCCAGAGGGCCGATCCGGCGTAGAGGTCTGCGGCCACCAGGTCGGCGAGCTCGGGAAAGGTCTCGAGGGCCATCGGTGGCTCGTCTTCGGTGTGATAGAGGGCCGAGTCCGGCGCCGCCCCGTAGTAGGTGTGCCGACCGACAAAGATGGCCTGCTTCACTTCATACCGGCTGCAATACTCGAAGACCGCCCGAGTTCCGAAGAGGTTGATGCGGTAGCGGTCCTCGGAGTGGATCTTGATGTGCGTGACCGTCGCCATATGGATCACCGCTTCGGGGGTTTCGCGGCGAAACACGTCTTCCGCGGCGCGTTTGCGAATGTCGGTTTCATACACCGTGACGCCGTCGGGGGCGCCGAGCCAGGGCCGCCGGTCGATGCCCACCACTTCGTAGCCGTGCTCCAGAAGCTGGAGGCCGACGAGCTGACCGATCTTTCCCGAGATGCCGGTGACTAGGACCTTCATGTCGCGAGTCCCTTTCGTCCGTTTTCGATGAGCGTTTGAATGCGTTCTTTTACCTCCCCGATCCGAGCGCTGATCGCTGCGTCGGATTCGTCACCGGTGCCCGTGATGTGCATCGGCTCCCCGAAGTGGATCGATACCGGCACGGGCATCGGCAGGGGAAGGAGGTAGGGAGTGATCGGAATGTACGGGGCCCCGAGGAGCTTTCCGAGTTTGTAGAGGTTCATCACCGTAGGCACCGCTTCGCCGCCGCCGAGAAACGCTACAGGAATGATCGGGGTGTTGGTTTGAAGTGCAAGGCGCATGAATCCGGTGCCGAAGCGTACAAGCGAGTAGCGTTCGTGGAACAGCTTGGCGGTGCCCCGATGGCCTTCGGGAAACACCATGAGGAGCCGGTCGTCCTCGAGGAGTCGGATCGCGTGTTCGGGCAACCCGGTGAACTGGCCGGCCTTGTTGGTCCACTGCGATGCGAAGGGGAGTCGATTGATGAACTTGTCGGCCATCCCCTGCGCGAGGCGAGGAGGATCGAGCTCGAAGAACGTCGCCGCGACGATCATCCCCGCGTCGATCGCGAAGCCGCCGGAGTGGTTGCCGACGATCATGGCGCGCCCCCGCAGCGGCATGTGTTCGACTCCGAACACCCGTGCCCGGAAGTAGTGTCGGTAAAACCAGCCCAGCATGGAGAGAAAGCGATAGAGTTGTTCCTTCGTGACCCCGTAGGGGTCCACGCCGTCGCGATTGAAGGGGAGCTCCAAGCGATCGAGGCGAGCCCTCACTTCGCGGCGAATCTCACGGTCCATGGTTTCCTGCCCTTTGTGCCAAGTCTGGTCGAGCGCCCGTCATCCGTCCTCCCGGAGGCGAAGGAGGGCCTCCCCGAGCTCCGGGGACAGCCCCGCATCGAGCGCGCAGGCGACGATCACCGGAAGAACCGCGTCGTAGGCTCGGCGTCCCTCGTCGGGGAGCGCGTTGCGATGGCGTTCGACGGTCTCGAGATCGCCCCGCTTGACCGGGCCGCTCAGCGCTCGGGGCACGCCGACCGTCGTGACATTGTCCGCGACGGTTCGAAGGAGCGCGCCGAGGGCAAGCTCGCCCTCCCGTCGATCGATGCCCAGGCTTTCGAAGATGCCCACCCCGGCGTGGACGAGGGCCGCCGCACCGTTCGCCACCAGGGCAGCCGCCGCGTGGTAGCGGGGGCCCGCGACATCGGCGACGAGGAGCCGCGCACCAAGAGCGTCAGTGAGCGTTCGGCATCTCGCCTTGGCTTCGTCATCGCCGGAAAATGCGAAGGTAGTCCCCCGAAGGACAGGCGCGGCCCCGCGTTCGGAAAAGGACACCAGCGGATGGAACGCTCCCACTGGAGCGGTCGGCCGGAGCACCGCAAGCTCGTCAGCGCCTCGAGAGCCCGCGCAGTGGACCACCGCGGCACCGCGAATCTGAGCGCGCACTCGCCCCGCGACATCGCGGATCACAGCGTCAGAAACCGAAAGAATCACAAGGTCGGCGGGGGCGATCTCCGCGCCGGTCCTCCCCGAGACGCGCTCGACGGAGAGCGATGTGTCGTCGAGGGCGTTTGCAAGGCCCGTTCCCACTCGCCCGAGGCCCACGATCGCGACCCTCACCGGTTTGCCTCTTCGGGGGCGTCGCCCTCGTGGTAGAGCCGATGCTCGACGATGAACTCCGCGACGCGCCATGGAAGGAGTCCCTCCGTGGACTCGCCCGCGGTGAGGCGGCGTCGAATTTCGGTCGAGCTCACCTGTGGAAGCTCGACGCCCGGAGCGCCTTCGTAGCCGGCCCGACCGACCACCAGAGGAGGGGCGAGCTCTGCGATTCGGTCCCAGCGATGCCATCGGTCGAGTTCGGTGAGGATGTCGGCGCCGATGACCAGGCGAAAGCTTGCGTCGGGGCGAAGCTGGGCGAGTGCTTCAAGCGTATCGAGGGTGCGGCCCTTCCCGCCGAGCTCGCGCTCGATATCCGAAACTTCGCATTGGGGAAATGCTCCGAAGGCGAGCTCGCACATGCGGAAGCGCTGCGCGAAGGGCACCGCCCCCACTTTCTCGAGGGGGTGGGTGAACGTGGGGACCACGAGGATCCGATCGACGGGGATCGTTCCGAGAATGTAGGCCGCGACCATCGTGTGGGCGATATGCGGCGGGTCGAAGCTTCCGCCGTACACCGCAATGGGTCGCTCGGTCATGGGGTGATCATCACTCGGCCGGTGAGCCGGCCCTGAAGCGCCTCGCGCCATAGCGGCGCTCCCGATGGATCGAAGAGGCCCACCATCACCTGCCCTTCTTCTTCGACTTCGATGATCGCCACTGCCTTCTTCTTGAGGGGCCCCGGAGTAAAGAAGTAGCGAGGCCCGAACCGCTTCAGCAGGGGTTTATCGGACTTGCCGTAGACGAGCAGGCTCGCGTTGGCGATGTCTTCTTCATCGAGTACCGCTTTGTCGTACACCACGGTGACGATCCGGTCGTCGATCATCTCGATCACTCGCGCGGGGGGCGGAGGCAACTTACGCACCGCAAAGAGGCGCCGCACGTCTCGGTCCTGCGCGAGCAGCTGGCGGATTTCTCCGGCCTCGCCGTCCCGCACCAGGGCCACTACTCGGTCGAGAAACGCCTCCGCGCTTGCGCTCCCCTGCATGATCTCTTCGGCCCAGCCGGTGACGGCGCGGTCGATCGAATCGTCTTCGCCAAGATAGATCGCGTAGGACACGTCTGCGTCGCCGACGAGGAACTCGATCGCCTCTCGCACCAACCCGACGTCGCCATCCGAAGGGCCGATGAACCCGATCTTCATGGAACTCGCGGACGAGAGGTTCGAGGCATTGAGCTAGGCCCGGTCCAGGCCGGCGCGATGCCGGGCTTCGAAGTGCACATCCGAGATGCCGTACTCGACGAGTGCCGCGGCCTCGGGAACCCGCCGCACCGCCGCGACCTTGGCGGCCTGAGTTCCGCCGAGCTGGGACCCGGCAAGCAAGAGCAGCGCGTCGATGCCCGCTGGCGCCGAACCGGTGGCCAAGAGCGCGGCGCGATCGCCGAACTGAGAAACAAGAAACCCGAGCCGAGTCGGATCGAAAGCCTGCGCTCCAACCATTTCGATCACCAGCGGCATGAGCTCGTCTCGGACGCGCCGATGGACCGCCCGGCCCACCCGACGCGCCATCTCGTCGAGGTCCCGCGGGTTGAAGTCAGGCGGGGCAAAATTGGAATCGTAGAACCGGGCGAGGCCGGCGAGGGCCAGCGCGAGCGGCCCCGGTTGGCGCGAGACCGCCACGCTCATGCGGGAGCGGGCGATCTTCACCGCGCGGACCAGCAAGAATCGGCGCTGCGCTTCGTCGGCCCGCTGCAGGATCTCGCTTCCGATGAGGACGGTGGGTTCGCCGCTCACTGGAACGCATACCCGCGGCGCCTCGGGCGTGACGATGATTTGAATATCGCTCAGGCCGAACCAAGGCGCTACGTGAGCGATCGCTTCGCGAAATGGGTTTTGTCGCGACGAGAGCTTCTCCACTCGAAGCTCGCGGAGGTCGAACGCCAGCGCTTTTTCGAGGGCGTCGGCGGCAAGCCGGAACACTGCGCGCGTCACCCGAGACAGCTCGGGCGGAGCGAGAAGTTCGTCGAGCTCCGGGTCGGTCCCTGCTTTGCCTGCGCCGGTGGCCGAACCGGTGCCATCGACGAACCGGTCGAGCTCCGGAATCCCCTGTACGCCAAGGGACGCGGCGACGGAGGCGCAGGCCCGAGCCGCGTCGGGGCGTCCACGCCAGTTCAGTACTTCGACCAACCCCGGCCACGCTGCGACGTCGGAGGCGTCGGTCTGAATCGCGTGGCGGAAGTCGTTGACCGCCCGGTTCAGATGCATCGACAGGGCGGACTGAGCGTTCTGACGCCGGTAAAACTCGGCGAGGGCGCGAAGCACTGCGGTGTCGACCGGCGAAGCACGACGAGTTTCTTCGAGCACCGACTCGGCCCTTCGGAGATCGCCCTGGGCCTCGTGCATCGATGAGAGGCGGAGCCGGTGCTCGCGTCGCTTGTCCGGGTCGACCTCGTGCGCGGCGAGTTGGGACAGCATCTCTGCGGCTGCCGCGTGGTTGCCTTCCCGATCGAAGAGCGCGGTGAGCCGTTCCATCGCGTCGGTGTCATTGGGGATGAGCTTGAGCACGCGTTTGAAGGCGGCTTCGGCGCGCCGCGGGTCCGGCATGTGCGCGTCGTAGATATCTCCGAGGGTGAAGAACACCCAGCGGAGCTCTTCCCGGTCCTTTCGAAGCCGGGCGATCCGGATCAAAGCTTCCGCCGCTCCGCGCCAGTCCTGATCTTCGAGGCATAGGTCGGCGAGCGCTCGGAGCTTGTCGACATTGGTGGGGTCGAGCGAAAGCGCCGCCCGAAGCGATTGCTTCGCCTCCTCCCGAGCGCCACTTTCCATCCGAAGTTCCGCGAGGGCGCCGTGGAGCTCGGTGAGCACCGCGACCTCGCCGCCGGCCTGGAGGCGCCGCTCGGTGAGCGTCGCGAGACGCTCCTTGTCGCCGACATCGATGAGCAGCGCCCGGAGACGGTCAAACAGGTCCCGATGCGTTGTGTCGTGTTCAGAGGCGTGCCAGAACGCCTCGCGAGCTTCGTCGGTTCGTTCGAGGTTCTGCCACAGGCGGCCGGCGCGATACCAAAGGCTGCATGCGTGAGCGTCGACCCGGGCGGCGCGCGCCGCGAGTTGGTACGCCTCGGCGGCTTCCGCCTTCCGGCCTTGCCGATGCCGCAGTTCGGCCACGCGCTCGGCGACCGTCGGATAGCTCGGCGACGCCTCGAACGCTTTTTCGAGCACTTCGACCGCGGCTTCCTCCTGGTCCACCGCGAGCGCCGCGTTGGCCGCTCGGAGGGCCGTCCCCGCTCGCTCCTCCGGCTGGTCGGCAAGCTCCACCGCGAGGAGGGTGATCGCTCGTTCGGTGTCTTGATCGTTGGCCTTGTAGGCGGCGCCGAGGACTCGGCGGAGGAGCCAGCGATCGAGCTCAGCGCGGCTCTGGGCTTCGAGGATCACCTCATCGGCCGCGTCGCCGCGCGCTTCTTCCTGCCGAAGGATGAGTCGGGCGAGGAAACGAACGTGTGCGTTAACGTCTGGTCCGGTTTGAAGGCTTCGTACGATCGATGTTTCGACCCGGATAAGGTCTTCGTCCCGGCCCTGATCCATGAAATAGCGCTCGAGCGCGAGGAGGGTGGGAAGATGAAGCGGGTCGACTTCGAGCAGCGACTGGTAAGAAAGGATCGCGCTCGCCGCGTCGTCCCGTTCGTACCAATCGAGGTCGGCCAAGGCCTGAAGGGCTCGGGCTCGGTCTGAATCGGATTCCGCAGTGCGCACCGCGTCGAAGCGACGCTCCGCCACCCGGGCGATCTCGCCTCCCCGGAGCTCGCACCGCTCGAGGGCGCGGAGGGCGATGATGTCGTCGCCATGGTTCGCCACGATCGAACGAAGGATCTTGGCGGCGCGGCCATATTCGCCGGCTTCTTCCAGCGACAGGGCCGCGCGAAGGAGAAACGCACGGCCGAGCTCGGCGTCGGCGTGCTCGGCCGCCTGTTCGAGGACTGCGGCTCGCCCCGCCGCGTCCATGCCGTCGCCGAGCCGAAGCAGCAGCTCGTAGATCACCGCGTCTTCGGGCACCGCTTCGCGAGCCTGCTGCAGTAGCTCGGCGGCGCGCGATCGATCGGCGGCCCGGAGCAGGGCAGCGCGGGTGAGACGAGCCGCCTTTGCTTTTTTGTCGACCTCGGCGTCGGCGAGCCGTTCGTTGAGGTCTGCGAGAGTCTCGACATCGCCTTCGCGTCGGCAGATCGGCGCCGCACTCCAGACGGCGGGAAGGTAGTTCGGCTCGGATTCGAGCGCCTTGATAAACGGAGACGACGTTTCCTGGGACGCGCGCCCGAGGAGAAGGCCCGCCTGCGTTGCGGCAAACGCCGCTCGCTCGGCCGGCGCATGAGACGCTTCTTCGAGCCACACCATCGCCGCTGCTTCCGGCGAACCCGAAGCGAGCAAGCGGCCGAGCGGTCGAAGGGCAAGCGGGTTCCCGGGAAGGACCTCGCGGGCGCTTTCGAGGAGCACCTCCGCGGCGTCCCGGTCTCCGTTTTCCGCGGCCGATTCGGCGAGCAGAAGGAACGGTCCGAGCTTTCTTTCGCCGACAACTCGATCGGCCTGGCGTCGGAGCGTATCGAGAACCCCCGCCGAGTCACCGAGGGCGGCCGCCGCGTCCAGGTTGATGACGTCGACGGTGGCCGGGGATTCCTGATCCTCGCGGGCTCGACGAAGGAGCTCGCGTTCTTCGTTGGCCGCCTCGGGGCTTGCCGCAAGTTTCGCCGCCGCCGCGAGCGAGTGCCCGTGGCTGCTGACCGCATTGGCGAGGCGGGTTTGGTCACCGGCGCGTCGAGCGATGAGCTCGCGAACGACCTGCACGGTGCCGAGCTTGTCGTCGGCTTCCGCGGCGGCGCGAAGGTGCGTGTCCGCGAGGTCGAGGTCGCCGGCGTCGGCTCGCCGTTCGGCCAGAAGCGTAAGCGCGAGAGCACGGTCGGTGCCCCCGGTTGCTTGCGCCCATGCCTCGATGGCATCGACCTCGGTCTGAGTTTCCTGCGCGTCCTTTGCTGCGTCGGCCCGTGACACGTGCGCGTACACATGCTTTGCATCCTGGAGGAGGGTGGCTGCGTCGCCCGGTCGACCGAGCGCGTGGACCAACTTGGCGGCGTGACGCCGAATAAGATCGGCGATCGGGCTCTCGCGGAGGAGGACCGCGAGCTGGAGTGTTGCGGTGACCGCCGCGTCCGGGTCGTCGGTGGTCCGCGCGGTCCGGGCAAGGCCGGAAAGATTCTCGACGGCGGGCGCTTCTTCGACGGCGCGGCCGTAGTAGCTCCGAGCCCGCTCCGTCTGGCGACGCGCTTCGGCGGTGGCGGCGAGGTGGGTGAGGAGTGCTCCCCGGGCGAGGGAGTCCTGCCAGTTGTCGACCGCCCGGTCGACCGCCATCGCATGCTCCGCTTCGCGCTGGTTGCGATAGCTTGCCTCGGCAAGATAGAGCGCCGCGCCCACCGAGCCGCGGGTCAGCCCGAGGGCCGTCCGAGCAGCTTTTTCGGCGGCCGGCATGTCGTCGAGGTGATGGAGGTAGAGCTCGGCGAGGTAGAGCAGGGCGAACGTCCGGTCTTCGACGGAGAGCGGAAGCTTAGCCTCGGCTTCGAGAAGTTCGGCGGCGGCGGAGTAATCTCTGTCGGCGAGAGCCGATCGTCGAAGTTCGCGCAGGGCGATGAGGTCTTCCGGATCCTCTCGTCGCGCCTCGGCAAAGAGGTCGCGGGAGCTCGGCTCTCCGAGCTGCGCATCGAGCTCGGCGGCGGCCGAAAGGAGACGGGCTTTCGAGGGCCCCCGGGCGTTGCCTGAAAGGGCCTTGAGCATCTCGCGCCGAGCTCGAAGGGCGGCGGTACCGCGGCCGACGAGAGGAAACGACTCTTGGCGTGGCTTTCGATAGCGGACGCTGCGCTTGGCGGCTTGAGCGCCGGCGTCCCGGTCGTCGGGGCGTCGTTCGACCGGGGGGGGTTCGGGCGCAGGTTCAGCAATCTCCACCGCCTCGGCGGCCTCGTCCAACCCGAGGAGATCATCGATGGATTCATCGAAGGAGGTTCCGATCGCCGTCTCTTCATCATCGAAGAGGCCCTCGGTCGCGATGGGTTCAGGGGCGCTCGAATCGCCAAAGTGGTCGGTGGCCGCGTTGAGCGATGCCTCTCCCGACTCGGTCAGGCTCGAGGGTTCTCCGGGGTCGAGATCTCCGGGCTCGGTCTTCGCATCGAGCTCGGCATCGAGGTCGAGGAGGGACACCGATGGCCGGTTCGGGGCATCGTCGCCCAACGACTTGGGGGTGGGGAGCGGCGGGGCACGGTCGCCGGTTGGCGATGGGAGCGACGAAACCGGAAATGCCGGCGGAGGTAGGTCGACGTCGGCTCCCGAGTTGGAATCCGTGGAGGGGTTCGCCGCGTCGAGGTCGAGGAGCACATCGTCCGTGGGATCCGCGGAGGAGCTGGCGGTGTCGAGGTCGAGGAGGATGTCGTCTTCGTGCGCGGAGCTCGGTCCCACCGACGTTGGCGAGGCTTCAAGGTCGAGGAGAATGTCGTCTTCGTCTCCTCCGAGTACCAGCGCCGGTTCGGATTCGTCGGGTCGTCGGTCGACCTCTCCGGGCACTGGAAGAAGCGGCTCGGCGGTGGCGACGGTTCGTTCATCCTCGATGTCGAGGAGGGGATCGTCCTCGTCGATCAGAGGACGCTCGATCGTTCGAGGTTCCCCGGTCGTCGGCGGCTTTGCCGCCGGAGGCGGCGTGGGCAGCGGAGGCTTTACCGCTTGGGGCGACATGGGCAGCGGAGGCGCGGAAACTGCGGGGGTGGGTTCGTCGAGGTCGTCCTCCGCTTTCTTGGCGCGAAGGTCGGCGAGAGAGGTGCGCAGCTTTCGAAGCGACCGGCGGGGAGGGGGCACGGCGGGGGGAACCGGAGCCTTGGCAACCGGTTTACTTGGACCATCGGGAAGGGATGGCGATCGTCTTGGGGGCGGAATCGCTGGTGGGGGAGGCAGCGGCGGTGGCGCGACGACCGGAGGAACGACGGGTCGCGCTTCCGTGGAGCTGTCCGTCGACGAAGGGTCCGATTCGTCGTCGCTGAGGAGCGCTTCGAGGTCGAGGTCGACGGCCATGGGAAGGCCCTGGTCGTCCACGGTCAGAAGGCTCGTCTGCTCGTCGTCATCGTCGTGAAAGAGGTCAGCGACACCCGGCTCGGAGGCGCGGAGACCGGCGGGGGTCTCCGGCGCCGGGGGTACGGGAAGGGGCGCTGCCGGTTCGGGGGCGGGAAGCGACGGAGGACGATAGAGCGGCTGCGGAGGGCTGGCCGCGACGGGGGCATCGGCAGCCGGTGGTTCGGAGAGTTTGTCTTCGAGTTCGTGTTCCCATTCCGCGAGCGCGTCGTCCCAGTTGAACTCCTCGTCGTCGAGTTCGAGGTCCGTGTGCTTCTTGTCGCTGCTGTCGGTCATGGAACGAGCCCGATTTCGTGCCGGAGCCTGACGATTTGCGACGATAGCCAGAACGAAAGAAGCTGCCGCGCAGGCTCGGAAGCCAGGACCGCCTCACCGCTCACCCCGCCCCCGAGGACGGCGCCGAGCGCCAGCCGAAGATCGCCCGCGACCAGCGTGCCCGCGCGAAGGGCTGCGGCCTGTGCGTGGTAACACCAGGGCTCGACCTCGGCCCCCTGGATCGCCTTTCCGGTTTCGGTGAGGGTCTTCCGGGTCTTCCGCGGAAGCTTCTTTTGGGCGGCCTTCGTGAGATCTTCAAGGTCCGGTCGAGGACCGGGGTGCACCGGCCGGTCGCTTGCCGCGAGGGCCGCGAAGAGAAGGGTGGCCGCGCGGTCGGCGGTGCGCGAAGTAACGGGAAGGGCGCCGATTCGGTACGCGGCGGCAAGCTGTCCCGCCACGAATCGCCGGCTTGGGCTCAGCGGCGACGATACCTGCTGGCCGACGACCCATGCCGGTCCCTTCTTGCCCGCGACGAGGGCCACCCCACCGGGATCCGAACCGCCGATGTAGCAGTCGATCACGGTAACGCCGAAGGCGCGCGCAATCGTCTGAAGCTCGTCTCGCACCGAATTGGGCTTCTTCGGACTCTGAAGCTGACCTCGGCCTACGCCGAAGCCGGACGGCTCGAGGCGAACCAGCTCGAGAAGAGTGTCCTGGGCAACGATCGCGCTGGCAGACACCGCTTCGTTTGGCGGTCCCATCAGCGCGGCGAACGATTCTTCGCTGAGGGAACCGCCGATCGGAGGGAGTACGGTCGCCCGATATCGTTGCTCTTCGTCGGGAAGGGCGAGGCCCAACGCGCTGAGTGCGCCAAGCGTTGCGTGGACCAACACCCGGTCGCCCCGCCACTCCGCCGCCCGCTGAAGCATGCGAATGAGCTCCGCGTCGGTTGGCGCACTCTCGAGGCTCCGACGAACCGCTTCCTCGAAGCGAACCGACAGCTGCTCCCGCTCGAGGGGCTCGGTCAGGAGGTTGGCGAGCGCCTCGGCGGACCCGAGGTGCGTCGGCTGAGCTTCGAGGCCCTGACGGTAGTAGTCCTTGGCGCGCCCCGGATCGAGAAGCTTGGCCTCGGCCAGCCGTCCCGCCCGATAGAGATGGGTTGCGCGTTCTTCGCCGGTGGCCTGGATCGCGGCGTCCTCGAGGGCGCGGGCCGCGTCGACGTTCAACCCGGCATCTTCGGCGACGTCGGCCATCCGCACGAACAGGGCTGCGTCACCGAGCCCGAGATCGACCACCGCACGAAGCTCGGCGATCGCTCCATCGGCATCGCCCAGCTTCTTGTGAAGAAAGTCGGACGCTCCAAGGCGTGCGAGGCGCCGCTGCGACGCAGGCACATCGGCATTGGCGAGAGCGCGGAGGGAGTCGACCGCGTCTTCCCAGCGCTCGAGCGCGACCTGAATCTCGACCTGGAGGGCGAGGCCACCGACGTGATTCTCCTCGAGCATGAGCAGGTTTTCGAGGGCGCCGAGGGCCCCGTCGAGGTCCCCGTCGGACCGCATAAGGCGCGCTTGCTCGTAGAACAGCTTCTCGAGTTCTTCGGGGTCGTCGATCGCTTCCAGCTTCCGCTGTACGAGGGCGCCGAGGGCCGCGGTGTCCTCCCGCTCCGCCAGTAAATCGTGGAGCCGCCCGTAGGCGATCCGGCGGTCGACGCTCTCCCGCAGGGCACGCTGGAGTCGCAGCTCCGCTTCGGCGTCTTCCCCGAGCTCATCCATGAGGACCGCTGCCGCTTCCTCGAGGAGTTCGGCCTCGAGTTCGCCGCCTCCGTCGATCTCCGCCAACGCCGCCGCCAGTGCGTCGCAGGCTCGGACCACGAGCTCCCAGCGGCGCTCTTCTCGAGCGGCGACCCGGATCGCGTCCCACGACGCAAGGTCGGCGGGGTCGGCCTCGACGAGCGGAAGAAGCCGCTCGAGTGCTTCCGAGCCTCGTCCGCTTGCCGTGAGCGCCCGGCCGAGCGCGGCGGTGAGCGATGCGGAACCCGCTCGCCCGCTGTGACTGATGCGGCTCTCGAGCGCTTCGATCCGAGACTCGGGGTCGTCGGCCGCGGTCAGGGTTTCGTCGAGAGCGATGCCCGCCGCCGCAGATTCCGGGGCATCAGCCGCGATGTCCTGGGCGACGAGGAACGCATCGTCGCCGCTTTCTTCCGAGTCGGCGAGGAGGGTAGCACGAAGACCGATCAGTCCGAGCTCCGCCGAGGCGGCGATGTCTTCGGTCGCGCGAGCGAGCCCCACCCAGCCACTCGCTCGGACGTCGCCGAGGCCGTGCAAGAGTCGGCCGAACGGCGCCCAGCGATCGTCTTCGCGAAGCTCGCTGACTTTGGCGGAAGCTTGAAGGCCTCGCTCGATGTCGTCCGCGGCCGCAAACGCGGCAACCCCGAGGCTCCGCTCGAAGGTAGCGACGTCGGCCTCGCGGGCATCGGCCACCAGTCGTTCGAGGGCCTCGCGCCGAACTCCCCCCTCATTGTCGCGGCCCGCGAGCAGGAGGAGCCCCACCGCGGCCGCTGCCCCCGCCTGGTCGGCGATCAGAGTGGAGCGGAAAGCGGCCTCCGCCAGCTTTGCTTTCTTCTGGTGGAGGTCGTACTGCTCGGCAAGCTCGAGCGATGCGCGTGCCGGCTCTCCGTCGGCGAGCTCCCGATCGCTGAGGGCCTGCCGCGCGGAGAGCAAGAGCTCACGGTTGTTCGTCTTGCGACCCAGCCGGTAGAGGGCCCAAAGGGGCGCGGTGGACATCGGATCGTGGTCGGCGGCTTCGCGGTAGGTGTTCGCGGCGAGGGCATGGTCCCCGCTCGCCTCGGCCGCCGCGCCGGCCAGAAGCAGCCGAAGCACCGCCTCTTCGTGGCCTGCCTGCGAATCGGCGGCCTCGCGGAGAAGCGCGACGACTTCTTTGGCTTCGCCCCGTGCTTGCAGGAGCTCTTCGAGGAGCGCGACCGCGTAACCGTGGCCTGGAGAGTGTTCCAGGGCCGAACGAAGGAGCGCCACCGCACCGTCGTCATCGTCGGCGCGAAGCGCGGCCCGAGCGGCAGCCGAGAGGTGGGCCGCGGCGAGCTCTCCCTGGGCTCGGTCGGCGAGCGCCCGGTGGGCTTTTTGAAGGAGCGCCCAATCCCCGTGGCTTGCCGCTGAGAGCCGAGCGGTTTCGAGAGCCCAGCTCGCGGCGACCGGTTCGTCAAGGCAGGCCCGAAGATGCGCGTCCGCGCCCGCGGTGTCGTCGAACGCATAGCGGAGGATCTCGTATTTCTCTCGGAGCAGCGTAGCTCGCTCCGGTTCGTCGATATCGGCTTCGAGGAGCGCGTCGAGGGCGATTCGGGCCTCGTCGAGCCGACCGTGATTGAGGGCCGCGCCGTAGAACTCCCGCCGGATCGGAGTGGGGTGATCGGACGTGGCGACCGCGGCGCGAAACAGTACGCTCGCGCGGTCGAAGTCTCCGAGCTCGCTGCTCGCGATGTGGGCGGCCTGCCAGAGGAGGCGACTCTGTGCTTCTCCTTCTGCGGTCTCCGCGTGTTTCTCGAGGCTCTCGACTTGGCCGACCGCGTCGCCTCGATCGATGAGCAGGTCTTCGAGCATTGCCGCGGTGGCTGCGGAGCCCGGGTCCGCGGCGAGCGCCGCGCTGAGCTCGGTGGACGCCTGGTCGAAATCCTGATTCGCCTGGGCGGTCTCGGCGAGCCGGAAATGGAGCGACGCCGCGAAGCGTTTGCCGACGCCGCTGTCGATCAGATAGCGGGCTTCGCGCGCTGCGCCGTCGTGGTCCGCAGCGAGCTCGTAGGCGAGCATGCGCTCTTGATGAAGGAGCAGATCATTGGGACGAACGTCGATCGCCTGGTCGAGACTCTCGATCGCACCCTCAGGATCGCCGAGCTCGTGCATTCGGAGCCGCGCCCCTTCGTAGAAGAGGGACGACGCGAGGTGTCGAGAGCTCTCCGCGTCGGTGAGCACCCGGGTGCTGACCACCGCCGATCGCTGGCCTTGCTCTTCTCCGCTTGCCGCGGCGAGCGCGAGGCGCCCCCGACCCTCGAGGGATTGGGTGAGCTCGGCCGCCGCCGCATGTTTGCGGGCGATCCGCTCCATATGCTCGAGGGTCCGCGAGCGCGCCGCGGGTTCTGCCACGGCACGCTTGAACCCTTCCAACGCGCCGGCGATGTCGCCTGCGGCTTCCCGGTCGAGGGCGAGTTCGGTGAGGAGAAGGGCTCGAAGGCCGGGGTCACCCGCGTTTGCGATCCGTCCTTCGAGGGCCTCGGCGACCCCCGCGGCATCGCCCTGACGACGCGATCGGTCTTCCCGCATAAGCGCGGCGGCTCGGGAGCCCGGGTCGGCGGTCAGGGCTTCGTCGATCAGCCGGTCGGCGTCATCGGGGGCGTCGAGCTGGTCCGCCGAGAGCTCGGCGCGGGACAGGATCGCGGCGGCTCGTTCTCGGTCGCTGGTCGCTGCCTTGGCCTCCGCATCGTAGAGCTTCGCGAGGTTTTGAAACGACCGGCGTCGCTCGAAGATATTGATGAGCGCATCGAGGGGAGGCCGAAACTCTGGCCAGAGGTTGTACGCGGCAAGGTACTCGCGCACCGCTTTGGCATCGCTCCGAAAGCCGCGTTCGAGCACGCGACCGACCTCGAAGTGGAGCATCGCCTTTCGGTTCGGGTCGTCCTCGGCCTGAAGCTCGGCCCGAAGCATGGCCAAGGTGCGCTCAGCGGCATCCCTCGGCGGCGGGATCGACGGCGGGTGCTGCCGTTCCGCTCCGTCGACAGCTTCGCCCTCGACGGTTGAAGGCTCTTCGGGAGTCGCGTTGCTCATGAAAACCGCGTTTTTTCGCGAGCGTCGACTATACCGTTGCGCGGCGACGGTTTGAACCCTGATACCGCCGTATCCTGAGCGGAATCACAGTGCTTTCTCGCGGTTGACCCCGGGCCGGGCCTGGCGCATCCCTCGGAGATGGTGACGGACAAAATTCGGCTGGGAGAACCCTGGACGCTCGATGAGCTATTCGCGGTGTCGCAGGGCAAGATGGGGCTCCAATTCCCCGAGGATGCGAGGCGACGGGTCGACCGCGCGCGACGATGGATCGACGGACTCGCGGAAGCGGGAGACGAGGCGCCCAATGTTTACGGCGTCAACACGGGGTTCGGCGCACTCGCGGAGACGCGGGTGGCCGCGGCGGAGATCCGCGCGCTCCAGCGCAACCTCGTGCGGAGTCACGCATGCGGAGTGGGGGATCCGCTGCCCGCGCCGGCGGTGCGCGCGATGATCGCGCTTCGTGCTCAGACCCTCTCGCTCGGTCATTCGGGGTGCCGGGCGGAGGTGATCGAGCGCCTGATGGCGATGCTGCATCAGGACGTATTGCCGCGGATTCCCTCACAGGGGTCGGTCGGCGCCTCGGGCGACCTGGCGCCCCTCGCCCACCTTGCGCTCGTATTGATCGGGGAGGGCGAGGCAAGCTACCGCGGGGAGGAACTCTCGGGCGGAGATGCCCTTCGCCGAGCCGGCATCGAGCCGGTGGAGCTCCTCGCCAAGGAGGGCCTCGCGCTGATCAATGGCACCCAGATGATGGTCGCGATCGGCGTCATCGCTGCGGTGGAAGCGGAATCGCTGTGCCGAATGGCGGACGTTGCCGGGGCGATGTCCCTTGAGGCACTCAAGGGGACCAGTCGTCCCTTCGATGAGCGAATTCAGAAAGCCCGGCCCCATCCGGGGCAGGGCCAGGCCGCAGACAATCTTCGTCGACTCCTCGCGGACAGCGAAATCATGGAAAGCCACGTGGACTGCGGCAAGGTCCAGGACCCGTACTCGTTGCGTTGCATGCCGCAGGTGCACGGGGCCACTCGAGACGCGCTTCGGTGGGTCCGCACCGTCCTCGAGCGAGAGATCGTCGCCGCCACCGATAATCCCCTGCTGTTCGTGAACTCGAACGGCGAGGGAGAAGTGATCAGCGGAGGCAACTTTCACGGCCAGCCTGTCGCAATCGCCCTCGACACCGCGGCGATGGCGGTCGCGGAGCTCGCCAATGTGAGCGAGCGACGGATCGAGCAGCTCGTCAATCCCGCGATGTCGAGCGGGCTCCCGCCGTTTCTTGCGCCCCGGAGTGGTCTCGACTCGGGCTTCATGATCGCGCAGGTCACGGCGGCTGCGCTGGTCAGTGAAAACAAGGTGCTCTGCCATCCGTCGAGCGTGGACTCGATCCCGTCATCGGCGGGCAAAGAGGACCACGTGTCGATGGGGAGCATCTCTTCGCGAAAGTTTGCCCAGGTCGTTCAGCATGTGCGGCAGGTGTTGGCGGTCGAAATGCTCGTCGCCGCACAGGGCCTCGACCATCGAAAACCGCTCCGCCCGGCCTCCGGGGTTCATGCGGCCCTCGAGACGGTCCGAGAGCGGGTTTCCACCCTCGAAGGGGACCGGCCGCTTCACCGCGATATCGAGGCGTGCACTTCGCTCCTCGCGGATGGCGCGGTCGAGCGCAAGGTCAGCGAAGCGATCGGTCCCCTTCGCTAGCCGCGTCGCTGCCAAAAGGCCCTCCCGCGAGTCCGCCACCCGCGTCAGCGCGCGGAGAGAAGGATCAGCGCGACGAGGAGCGCGAGTCCGACCGCGATGCCGATGCTCATCTGCGCGGCTTTTCTGTTTCGCGGAGGGGTACCGCCGCCCTTCGACCTCCCACCTCGCCGTCCCTTGCGGCGACGCCCACGATTCTTGGCCATTCGATCAGCCTAGTTCCCCTCGACGTACAATTCTAACGAAACCCCATGCCGCACCGCGTTGAAGTGGGTTGGCGTGGGATCGGTCATGGCGATGAACGATCGGGGGCGGCCAACGGTCCGATCCGGAGTTCGGTCTGGAGTTCGCCGGTCCCCGAGCAGGGACGGACCCTTTCGAGGGCAGTTCGGAGGCACTCGGGAACCGATGACGGCGACGACACCGAACTTGGTTCGTCCGCCCGAAACGAAATCGTCAGGGGAAAGCTCAACGTTTCGTAGGGGGCTGTTTCGGTGCCGCGACGACAGTCGAAGAGCGCCCGCCGAAGCATGGGCTCGTCGAGCCATGCGTCGGTCGCAGGGCCCGCTTCGGCGCAGCTTTCGAGGAACGGCTCGTCGAGTTCGGACGCCACGCTGAGCTGGATGCGGACGCGCCGGCGAAGGGAGCGAGTGAGGCCGGTGAGGCGAGACCGGAGACACTCACGAAGTCCCGCGGGCCCGGCGGTGTGTTCCGTGACCTCGAGAACTTCGCCGGATCGGGCTGCGAGGAGGACGCTCATTCGAATCTGATCGGCGGGATGAGAGTCGGCGACGCAGCGTTCCAAGTCCGAGAGTGCGGCCGCGGCGCGTTCGTGGGCGAGGGGTCGGTCCGGCCCGCTGATGCTCTCGACGCGGAGCCGGCCTCGCCGAAGCGGTGCGTCCCCGGGAAGAGAAATCTGGGGGTCCTCCGGAAGGAGACGGCCCGCCGCCCGTTGCCAGCGCGCGAGCGCTTCACTTCGGCCAGGGGCAATGCGGGCGGCCAGTCGGGCGCCGACGCCTCGAAGGACGAGGGCGCAGCCGGCGTCGCCGCACCGCGCCTCGAGGTGAGCACGGTGCGTGTGGTCGGCGCACTCGGCCTCCCGCGCGGGGATTCGAAATCGAGTGGGAGTCGACGCCACCAGCATGTCGCGAATCGCCGCAAGCTCGTCCTGGGTCAGCGGCGAAGTGAAATGAGAGGCGACGTGAAGAGCCGGGAGTCGTCGGCGGGAGGACGGTTGGCGGGGAAGGCAGAACCCGAGTTCCTCGGTCGAAAGCAGCGAATGCTCCGCCGCAAGTCGCTCGAGTCGCGCCGCTCGGGCGACGCAAAACCGAACCAGCGCAGCGTTGGGTCCAGTTTGGCATTCCGCGTAGGCGGCTTGAGGGTCGCCGTTGGCTGGAAGCGCCGACCCCGCCTCGTGGAGAAGTCCGCGGAGCGCCGCGGCGCGCTGCCGATGCGGCGGTCCAAGTCCGCGGAGCCGCTGAAGGAGCGCGCTCCGCGCGTCCGGGCCGCGTGGATCTTCGGTCCGAAGTAATCGAAACACCCGTTTCGCTTCTTCATCGAGCGTGCGCATCACGGAGTTTGGCGCCGCATCGGGGGAGGAAGGAAGGGCTTCGAGGCCTGGATCGCTCCGCACATCACCGGGGCGAGGCGGAAGAGGGTCGGCGCCACATGCGACCGTCACGGCGAGGACCGTGACGGCGAGGACTGCAACGTTGAACCGTGTGGTGACGCCGGATTCTCCGCTGACTCCAGGTCCTATTACTGCCGGCACCCCACGGCTCCCCAAGAGTCCAAACGCGCGGCGCATTGGCTATTCCGTGGAGATGCGGATCTCGGGCTCGGGGTCCTGCGTTGCGAGGAAGTACGTGCCGATCGCCGCCCCTACCGCGACCATGCCGACCGCGATCCAAAGCCAGGGCGAGCTCCCGACGCTCGAGCCTTCATCCGCCGTTTCTGGAATCGTCTCTGAAGCCGGGGTAAGGCGCCCGAGAGCTTCGTCCACGAAGTCGTCATCCCGAACATCCCCGCCCGCCGACCGGCCACTTCGAAGATCGACGGCGAGGTAGCGGTTGTCTTCGACGCGAACGAGCACCGTGGCGTCGAACACGTTGGCGAACGCGTTCCGCTCGTCTCGGCCAAGGCTTTGCAGCGCATCGTCGCCCGCTTTGAACACCTGAAGCGCGAGGGCGGTTTCGTCTTCCAGCTCGGGAAGCGCCAGCCGAAGCTGTCCCGTTCCGTCCGGGTCGAAGCTCAGTCGAAGCACCCTCGGTGAGTGCCCGAGAGCCTCGGCGCGAACATAGTGCGCACCCTCGATAGCTCGAAGGGTGACCGGGGCCCGCTGCCAGGGGCCACCGTCGAGAGCGATCCGGGCTTCGGCGGGCTCGACGGTGATGGTGAGCGTCGCGAGGGGCCGGGCGCGCTGGTCTCGATGGATCGCGGCAAAGCGTTCGACAAGGTCGCTCGGAAATGCGCGGGCGTCGAGCTCCGGAGACGAGCTGATGCGGGCCGCATCCCGAAGGGCGCGCTCCGCGAGTTCCGTGTTCTGAAGGTCGCTCTCCACTCGCGCTCGATAGGCGAGGGTCCAGCGGAGGGCCTCGAAGTCCGCTTCGCTTCCCGCCCGTTCTTCCAACACCGCCCGAGCCCGGTTGATGGCTTGCCGCGCCTCGTGAAATTCGAAACGAAGTGCATGCTGTTTCGCTTCTTCGATATGGGGT
This sequence comes from Myxococcota bacterium, assembly GCA_039187775.1. Lineage (GTDB taxonomy): Bacteria > Myxococcota_A > Polyangia > Polyangiales > JBCCZL01 > JBCCZL01. The sequence continues at coordinate 6,541 of JBCCZL010000004.1, read as the reverse complement.
CGCGCTTCGTCGGCCGGCGAGGGCAGTGGCTCCGCAAGAATGAGGCGCCGGCGTGCTGCCGGGGCTCCGGGTGGGGCTTCCTCCGCGATGACCACCACCCGTTCCTCGGGTTCGAATCGAGGAGTCTCGCCGGCCGGCGGAACCGCGCCGCCACAGCCGAGCAGAGACGCGATGCCTGCAAGCACCGCGGGGAGTCCGAATCGGCGTCGCGTCATTCTCCCTCCAGATCCGGGAAGTACACCTGGGAAAAATCGAATCCCCGAAACACGGTCGGCTCGACGGGGTCCGGTTCGCCCCCGCCGACGACGAGAAGGCTTTGGTCGGCAAGGAGCGCCCCACTCCCGAAAAGAAAGATGGAGGCCACGCCCAGGCTGCTTTCTTCGACCTGTTCGACGAGGCAGTTGCAGCCGTCGACGACCAGACGGACCGCGTCATCGCCGGTGGTCACCCCGCCGACGCCTACGAGGGTGGTGCGCGGGCCCGGCGCGCCCACGGCGAAGAGCGAGTGGGAGTGGCGCCCCGAGGGAAGCACCACCTGGGTGTCGACGAAGCGCAGGGGCTGATCGAGCTCCACCGCGGAACACCAGATTCGATCGGTGGGCACGATCCCGGGCTCCTCCGAAGGCGGCGTCGGTGGCTCGACGAATGCGCCGCCTACCACGAAGAGGCTTTGACGCTCGGGGTTCGCAAGGCATTCGACGACCGCGAGGACGTCGCCAAATCCGGGAAACCAGTTGGTGGGGATCTCTCCGAGAGGCTGCGGCCGAATGCAGGGTCCATCGCCGCAGTCTTCGATCCCGAGGGCAAGCGGCGCATCTGACGTTTGAAGCGAAGCGCCCGCGAGGATCACCGCGCCGCCTAGGCCGACGACCTGCGGATAGACCCAGACATCGCTTGGGCCGGTAGACGGAGCCGGCGGTTGGATGAGCCGTTTGCCATGAAGCTCGACCGCTGGCTCGAAGGTGTTGACGTTTCCGCCCATCACGAGGAAGCCCGATTGCGTCTCTGCGGCACCAGAAAAGCAGCGTGCGGTGGTGAGGTCGACGGTCCGCGGCTCCGGATACACCACCTGCACATCATCGGCGCAAATCCGGTCTCGCGGATTGGCGGGGTCGGTCGCCACGATCCCACCAAAGAGCGCGACTTCCCCTCGAACGTTGTGAAGGGCGGGTGCGAAGATCCGGGGTTGGCCGAGCGCCGATGGTCCAAGGGTCTCATAGCGACCGGTGGCGAGGTCATATCGCTCGACGGCGAGGGTTTCGCCTAGCGGCGCGGGAAGGTCGTCGCTCAGGTCGATCCGCGGCGCCCCCCCCGCAATCACCGCCCCGCCGTCGCCGAGGGCGGTGACAGTGTGGCCGAGCCGGGGGCCGGTGGGGGCGGCGAGCGTTCGGTTAAACTGATCCGCGCAGCCGATGGCGATCGGAATCGTGTAGGACTCGCGTCGGTGCCGAAACGCGAGGGATCGGCCGACCACCGGCTTAGGGCAACGAGGAGACGCGCCGCGGAGGGTGACGAAGAGCTCCTCGCCTTCGCGAAGGAAATCGAGCCCTGCGCGCGACGGTGCCATGTCCACCTGATTGCCGGTTGCCCCGACTTCGTGGATGACCGCGTTGTCGCTCACTCGTCGAAAGCGAACGCGGAGGTCGCCCTCGAGGATCAGCGATGCCTCCTTGACCAATCGAAGGTCGATGACCGGCGTCTCCGCGCAGCCGGTCGAGACCGCAATGAGGGTGATGAGCCCGAGGGCAACCCAGGGAGCCCCTTGAGTCGTCATCATGTGACGTGGAACCGCCGTCATGTTCGCTGGGTTCGGTCCGCCACAACAGTCACTCTCCGGTGCGTCGCCGGGGTCCGCAGCGGTCGACTCGGCTGGCAGGGCGCGGTGAGGAGGAGGAGAAGTCATGCCGCTCCTGGAAATATGACAGAACCGTCGAAGGAGGCTCGAGCGGGTTTGCAATGAGCCAAAACCCGATGCGGGAGTCGGGGGGTCGAGTGGTTGAACGAACGAGCGAGGATGTGCACCACCTATCGCTTTCCGAAGTCCACCTTCAGCTGAGTTCGCTGCCCGCCGGCCACGGGGGCCGGCGTTCTTTCGTCGCCGAAGGAAGACCACCAGCGGTCCGCTTCGTCCGGTGACCACGCGTCGACTCTGAGCGCATCGAGCGCGGTCACGACGGCGCGCCCGTTGGAGGGACGGTCGGCCGGGTCCTTGTGGAGACATCTCAGAACGAGCGCCTCCAGCGCATCGGGCAGCGGTTCGCCGCGTATCGCCGCGGGCGACTCAGGCACGCCGGTCAGGTGCAGACTACAGACTTCCACCGCGGTGTTCGCGACGAATACATGGCGCCCCGTGAGCAGGAAGTAGCCTACCGCACCCAACGCATACACGTCCGCGGCAGCGCCCACTTGTTCCGGGGCGCGGATCGCCTCTGGGGCGAGGTATTGAGGCGTCCCTACGATCGCATTGGCGTTGGTGACGTCGGCAGCTACCTCGGAGTTGTCGACGGACTTCACGAGACCAAAGTCCAGTACTTTGACGACGTCGGGCTCGCCGGCGCGCTGGCAAAGCATGATGTTGGCCGGCTTGATGTCTCGGTGGACTAGTCCCAGTCCGTGGGCCTCGGACAAGGCCGATGCGGTTTGTCGAAGAATGTGAACGACCCGCTCGGGGGGGAGTGGCCCGTCTCTTTTGACCAGCTCGCGCAAGGTGAGCCCGTCGAGGTACTCCATCGCGTAGTAGAACTGGCCCTCGGGAGTGCGTCCGTAGTCGTAGATAAAGACGCTGTTGGGATGCTCGAGCCGGCTCGTGTGCACCACTTCTCGCTCGAAGCGCGCGACCGCTTCGGCTCCGGCCTTTCCTAAGGGAAGGAGCTTCACCGCGGTCGGTCGACGCAGCATGACATGGGTTCCTTTGTAGACGATGCCCATGCCTCCCTCCCCGAGCTTCTCACCCAACTCGTACTGGCCGAGTCGGCGTGCCTCCTGGGCATCTCGCCGGAGCCCGTAGATCACCCAGGAGGTCACGCTGGTAGCGACGATGAATGCGCCCGCCATGAAGGTGAATCCTTCTGTGGCTACTGGAGGCAACGCGGCGATGCCCTCCTGGGCGATCCACCACCAGCACCCCATCGCGGCAATGCCGGTCAAGGTGGTTCGCACCACCCCGCTCGGCACGAGGCTGGCTCGTAGCGTAAGGAGGAGGGTCGCTCCGAGCAGACCCGCCGCGGGTGCGGTCTCGGGCGACTCCGCTCCGAGGAATGCGTTGGATAGCAACGCATAGTTGATCGCCAACCCCAGGGTCACGCTGAGTTCCAAGATGCCGAGCACCTGCCGCCGTGGGGGTTTAAGCGATCCGACGATGAGCCCGACGACCAGCGCGACGGTGGTCAGGTAACGTAGCGCCGCGTACGGCCATCCCAGCTCGGGCCGGCCTCCGGTGTCGAACACGATCGCGATCAGATCCCCGACGTAGGCGCCAAGGTCGATGACAAAGAGAACGAGAAGGTAGACGCGAGTGCGTCGTCGGAAGTCGTCTGCGTCGGTGAGTGCGGTGGTAGCCACGCTGGCGCGGAGTATAGGCCAGCCCCATCGCGGGGGTGCGTGCGGCTCGGGAAGCGCTCGAGCGCGCAGGGTCTATCGCGCGACGACGATGCCCTCGGGGAGCGCGCGCGACCAAGATCGAGGGACTACCGCCGGGATGACGCTCCGCCCGGTCTCTCATTGTCCGAGATTCAGGGCCCCGTCGGCGAAAGATGAAGGTCGAGCCACCGGAGGAACTCGCCGTACCAGTGGAGCGAGTTCTGGGGCTTTTGGATCCAGTGGCCTTCGTCCGGGTAGATCACGAGACGCGCGGGTTTGCCCATGGCCCGGAGCGAGCCGTAGAGCTGGAGTCCCTGGGTGTAGGGGACCCGGTAGTCCTTTTCCCCGTGAACGACGAGGAGCGGAGTCTGCACATCGCCGACGTGGCGCGCGGGATTGTATCGCTCGGCCCGCGGCGAGTCGTCCCAAGGGCGCGCACCTTGCGCGAGCTCCAGCCCGAAGCTCGCGTCCGTCGCATACATCGCCTCCGTGTCATAGACGCCGGCGTGCACGATTCCGCAGCGGTAGCGATGGACCCGGGTGGCGAGCCGGGCGGTAAGGTAGCCGCCGTAGGATCCGCCAGTGATCGCCATCCGGTCCGGGTCCGCGCGCCCCGACTGAACGAGATGGTCGGTCGCCGCCTCGATGTCGGTCGCCGGCTGATCCCCCCAGCGGCCGAGGATGCTCTCGGTGAACGTGGTGCCGAACGACGACGAACCGTGAAAGTTCGTGAGCGCGACGAGATAACCGGCGCCCGCGATGACCTGCGCGCTCCACCGAAAATGGAACGCATCGGCAAAGGTGGAATGTGGACCGCCGTGAATCAAGTGAACCAGCGGAAGGGGTCGGTCGGCCTTCGTCCCCGGAGGCACCACGAGTATGAGCTGGACCGGCTCGCCGTCCGCGCCTTCAATCGTCTGTTCTTCGACCGCGCCGAGCTGGAACGACGCCAGGATCTCCTCGTTCCAGCTTACCCGAAGTGCGGTGTCGGCATTGGAACGAAACAGGCGAAGCTCTGGGGGCGTGCGAAGGTCGTGATAATGGAACCAAACGCCCTTGTCGCCGATGGCGATCGCACCGGCGGTGCCGCCGCCGGAGAATTCGATGGGCGTTCCGCCGGTAAAGGAAAGGCGATAAAGGTTGCTCCGGCCACGATGATCGGCGGCGAAGAGCACTTCGTCGTTTCGGCACTCCCAATGCGTGGGCGACTGGTCCCAGGTCTCGGTGAGGGCGGTCTCCTCGCCGGTGGCGATGTCTCGAATTACCAGCCGAACGCGGTCCGCGTAGAACTCCGCGCGCTCCTTCCGGCCGAATACGACCTTGGTTCCGTCGGGGGTGAAGCGAGGCCGAAGCTGATCGGCGTGGTGGTCGCTTCCAAACCGAACGGGGCTGCCTCCATCGAGGGAGAGCTCGTAAAGGCCGCGCACCAACGTGTCGTAGGGAGGCTCGGTGCGGTTGGCGTCGAAGAGGACCCGCTGGCCGTCGGGACTGATGTCGAAACAGTCCGAAGGGTTCATCAGATCGAAGAGGAGGCGACTGTCCGGCATGAGGTCGACGGCTTCGCCGCTCGTGCGATCGACGACAAAGAAATGCGGAACAATCCCTTCGGACAGCCAGCGATTCCAGAATCGATAGACGCGATCCTCGGTGACGTGGGCGGAGGATTCGGCGGGCCGGCCGAGCGTCGGATCCGCATTCGGGATCGCGACGTCGACCAAACAGAGGATCCGTTCATCGTCGACAAAGCGGACCTGCCGAACCCCCCGGTCAAAGCGACAAATCACCCGTGGGTCATCTTCGTCGCTGAGCTCGGCGAGTTCGTAGTGCCGCTCGTGGTTCTCGCCGCGGCGAAGAACCGCGACGATATGGTGTCCGTTGGGGCTTGCTGCGGGAAGACTGGCGTGAAGGGTCGGGGGAGACAGTAGGGCGTGCGTGCCGTCGTCGTACACGCGGTACACGACGGAGCGATCGATATTGTCATCGACCTGATAGCGGGTCACCGCGACGAGGCAGGTACCGTCGCTGCAGCCTACCGGGGGGCCCGGGCGGCGGAGCCGCCAGAGGGCCTCGGCGTCGAGTGCGTTCTTCTTTCCCATGGGCGTTCAGGGGTGGGGTAATTCAGAAGTCGGGACGAGGGCGGAGTGACGAGCGTAGAAGTAGGAGATTGCGGGCAGGTCCGATCAGCTCTTCTTGTCGGACTTGATGACCGGTGCGGCGAAGGCACCAGTGATCTCTTCCCACGTCGGAACGACATAGTTCGGCGACACCGTCACGATATGGAGCCGGAGCACCACCCGGTTGACCGCACTGGTCCGCGAAAAGCTGCCGCGGCGGTGATTTGCCGCGTGTTCAAACACCGCCTCGGTTCCCGGTCGGGGAAACGGATAAGAGAGCTCGATCACTTCTCCTTCCCGATGCTGCCCCCCGACGAGACGCATCCCGAGAAACGGATGGCTCGCCACTCGCTCCCGCGTCGCCCGGTCGGTGACCTCCACGCACGTCATAACCGAGTTCAGCGTGTAGACGCGGTTTCGAGTCCACACTTCGAGGGTTCGCCACGGTCGGTCGGTGCTCGGAGCGGGGCCGTGCTCGTGCACCACTTCGATTTCCACTACCGGGGTTCCCCGACGTTTCTGCTGAGGAACGAGGAGCTGCTGGGGAGCAGCGTCGGTCGGAACCGGTGCGGGCTTCGGGACCGCGGGTGGCGGCGGGGCGTCGAGCTCACCGCTTTGGTTCAAAGGCTCGGCGGGGATCGTCTTCGGTTCGAGTTCGTCGGCCTCGGCGACCGGGGGGCCATGGGGCACCGTCTTGTCGTCGTCGATGATCTTCCCGTCGGGTTCGGCGAACCCTCGGACCGTGTCCCGCCCCGGTCGTTTTACACGGTCGCCGGTCATCTGTCGCGAGGGTAGGTGAATGCCCAGGGGTCAGCAACCGCGGACCCATACATCGCGCCCTGCTGTTT
>JBCCZL010000003.1:0-47263 GCA_039187775.1 Myxococcota bacterium | reverse complement strand
CGCTCACCCTTCGAGAGGTATCACAGCCATCCGCGGCGGAGAATCAGGAAAAGCTCATCTTTGGAGCGGCGGTTCTGGAATCGGGACAAACCCACAGTCTGCGGGACTGCGAGGTCCTCCGAAACGCCGGGTCAGACGATCCCCGCGGCGACCTGGTCCAGCTGCTCGTCGAGGGCGAGGAGGATCGAACGGTTCCGATCTTGAGAGTACGCTGCAAGGGCATCTTGGCAGGCAGGGATCGCATCGAGAAACGACCGGACCGCGTCCGCGTTCACTTCTTCGGTCCAGCGGCCGTAGCCTTCGAGGGTGAGATAGCGGGCGTTGAGGAGCTGTTCGAACTGCTGGCGAAGCGGAACCGCGAGCATCGGCTTTCGGAGATAGACCGCTTCTCCCATGAGGGTAAAGCCCGCACTCGCGATCACCCCTCGCGCGCTCCGAAGGTCATCGATGAACCCTGCCTCGCTAAACGGGCGAAAGCGAAGGTCGCCTTCGACCACTTCTTCTTCGAGGTTTCGGCGGAGCCCATAGATTCGGCACTCGAGTCCGGTGGCGGCGAGGGTGTCGATGAGCACGTCGTGGTCTTCCGAGGTCTGGTAGACGAGGAGGTGTTCGCCCGGGGTGGATTCGGCGCGCAGGATTTCCTCACGGAGGATCGGCGGGTGAAGGCTGGTGTGGCTCTTTCGAGTCGGCGGGCGAAAGAACGAGGTCACGAAGTAGTGTTGGCAGTAGGGGAGCTTCCCTTTGACGAAGGCCTTGGCAAGCGCGAAGTCGGCGCCGTCGCCGATCACTTCTTTGGGAAGCGTGCACCGATTGATGATCTGCATGTTGTCGATGCTGTAGACCGGAAGGTTGTGAACCTTGCCGTAGAGATAGGTCCAGGACTCGAAGTCGCTGACCACGACCTCGGGGCGAAACTCCTCGAGAAGCTCGAAGTACGCGGCGATGTTCTTCGGAATCCCCGCCGTGCCCTTCACGATGTTGGACCACACGGTTTTGCCTCGACGAACCCGGTTGTCTTCGGAGATGATGTGCAGCCCGTGAATCGCGTGGACCGATGGAAAGTGCTGCTGAAGGAATGAAATCGCCCGGCCCGAGGCCATGATGTGGACCTGGTGTCCCTGCGACACCAGGTGATCGAGCACGACCCGCGAACGAATCGCATGCCCCATTCCCTCCCCAACGACGCCATAGAGGACCCTCATGGCGAGCACAGTAGCGGATCTTCATTTCGCCGACGGATTTGGAGCGAGTTCGTTTCCTATCCGAAACTTAGCGAACGGGGAGTCCTCGGGCCTCTCGCGGAGCGACAGATCGAGCTCTGCGCGGCGGTGACCCCGGACCGGCTTGCCGACGTCGGAGGATTGGTCGACGCCTGTCGGGCCGAGGGCGTTGTCCTGTATCTCTGGCCGATGCTCGGTGACGGCGACGGTCGGTGGGCCCGAGGCGACAATCACGGGGCCTATTCCGCGTTCGTCGACGAGCTTCTCGGACAGCTCGACCCGGCGGTTCTTCCCCAGGGCCTCGCCCTCGACTTCGAACCGTCGATCGAAGATCTCCGCCGGCTCGTCCGAGGAGATCTTCGCACCGCGACCCGCGGGCTATTTCGACGTGGCGCCAATGTCGACTTTGCGCCGCTCGCCCGAGCGGTCCACGCGCGAGGACTTCGGACCCTCGCCGCGGTGCCCCCGGTGGTGGTGCTCGATCAAAACGTGCGCGGCTGGCAGCGGGTGCTCGACACGCCGGTCGAGGACCTTCCCTGCGAAGCGATGAGCCCGATGGCGTACAGCAGCCTCTTTGAAGGTTACTCGCGAGGGTTTCTCCGGCGCGAGGATGCGCGCTGCCTCCTTGCGTGGGCGGCGTCGCGCACGAGGAAGAAGTTTGGGGAGCGGGCCGCGCTGTCGCTCGGAGTGGTTGGCCCGGGAGCCCTCGGCGACGAGCAGGCATATCGGGATCCGAGCGAGCTTGCCGATGATGTGGGGTTGGCCCGCGCGGCGGGCGTGGACGACTTGGCCCTGTTCAGCCTCGATGGCGTGTTGGTGCGCGAACCGGTGGAATCGTGGCTGGACGCGTTTGCCACCACCCCGCCGGCGCGCCGATCGCCGGATCTCAGCGGCCGCGCGCGGATGGTTGCCATGGCCACGGCGGGAAGCTCTTACGCGTTCCGCGCGTTCGGGCTCCTTCCGAAGGTCTAGTCCTTCACCCGCGTGACATTGCTCGCCCTCGCGACGGAACCACCCCCGTCCGCCGCCCCGACCGCTTCGCTGCCTCCTCGAAATACCTCGGGTATTCCTCGTCGGCTGGGCACGACGGCCGGCGCCGCCTCCACCCCGATCATCGACCAAGCTCACGCGGGCGAAGGACTAGCTGCTTCGCCGCGAGCGAACGATCTGGTAGATGCCGTAGGCGCAGATCGCCGCGCCGAGTCCCGCGAGGGCTTCGGTACTGTTGGTTCCGAGGAGGGTGAATCGGCCGCTCAGACCGCCGGCCACCATCAGCCCCCCGATGATGAGATTAAAGATTCCGGCGCCCATGGAGGGAGGATAGCGTGTTTCCGTGAAAGGGACTTCCCGGGGTCGGAGTTTCAACGGCGGTACAGCGGTCCCGCCTGTCAGGGGCAGAACGGACGGCCTGGGCTTGGCTTTTCCGCCCACTCTTCCCGCTGCGCCAGAAATCGTCGGACGCGGGCGTGCATCGGTGGGGCCTCCGCCCGGGCCTGTTGACGACTCACCGTGCGCGCCCGCCGTCGGGGACGCCTTCGCGCGATCACCGGTTCGATTCCTTCGGCGCGGAGCGCCCGTCGGTGCCATCCATACATCGGAGGGCTGTCTTCGCAGCCTTCGCCGATGTCTTCAGCGGAGCAGAAGAATCGAATGTGAAGATGGTCGTCGTGCGGGGAACCGGGTTGGCATGTCGACTGGGAGACCAGCGATCGAGCGGCGTACGGCGCCCGAATGCGGCGTGCATGATCGAGGAGCATGGTTCGGATGTGCTCCACCACAAAGATGCGTTGGACCGACACCGTCTCGTCCTCCATGAGCGCCTGAAGGAAGAGCCAAGTGCGGGGGATATCGATCCGTACTCGAACGTCGTCGTCGGGGTCTCCGAGATCGTTAAAATCCCAGCCCCAGCCGCGGGGATCGATGGGCACCCCTTTGCCCTGGCGGGGTTCGCCTTCCTCGTCGAGCAGATAGAACAACGTGTCGACGTCTCGGCCCGCCTGGTGAGAGCCGTGATGAGGGATCGGCCCTCCTTCCGGAAATCCGAGGTCGTTGATCGTGAGCTCGCTCCCGGGGAGCTCTTCATTTACCCGGGCCGCGGCACGCACGAGGGCCTGGACCATTTCGACGGTGCCCCAATAGCCAGTCTCGTTGGGTCGCCGCGGATTGGAGCGGAGCCCCGGGCCCTCGGCGGGAAGCGCGACCGCACCGCGAATCGAGCCATCGTTGGGCAGCCCTACCGAAGCCGACACCGTCGGTGAGAGTTCGAGAAGCTCCTCCACCGAAAGGGCCCCTTCGAACGGGGGTTCCTCCTCCGGCGCCGGTTCGGCGATTTCGGTGGGGTCCGGCGCGACGGGAGGCGCTTCCGAGGCGACGGGTTCGGGCGTTTCTCCCGGTTCGGGAGCGACCTCCTGCGATTCCACCGTCGTGGGGTCGGTCGCGGGGGTGGTCACCGGTCCCGCTTCATCTGCACCCGCTCCGCACCCGGCCGCAGCGAAAAGCGCTGTGATCACATACGCCTTGCTGCTCCTCATATCCTCAGAGTGGCCTCTTGGGAGCGCCTTCGCAAGCGTCGGGAGGATGTTCGATGAGGTGTGACTTTCCGTTTCGGTTGCATGTTCCGCTGTTGTTGCTATTTTCCTTACGTCAGGAAACCCGTCGCAGGGGGCAATCGCATGGAGAATCTGAACCCGTCGGACCGCATCTCGTTTGGTGATCTCGGAAGAGAGGCGCTGCAGCGTCAGCCCGAACCGGAAGCGCCGCCACCGGTCTTTGCGTCAGCCTCTGTCCAGCCCAAGAAGCGCTCGGCGCGGTGGGTGGTGCCGGTGGCGCTCGTTTCTGCGCTCGCCCTCGGCGGTGCGGTGTCTGCGATGGTCCATCGCGGTCAAACGCCCGTCGACGAGCCGATTGCGGTCGAGCCGTCGGATCCGGCGTCGGCGCAGCCCGGCGCGATGCCAGCCGATCTTCCCCCGTCGGAACCGGTTGCCGTTCCCACGGAAGAATCGGTGTCCGAAGAATCCGAAGACGCAGTCTCGGACGAAGCCGTCTCGGACGAAGCCGTCTCGGACGAAGCCGTCTCGGACGAAGCCGTCTCAGACGAAGCCGTCTCGGACGAAGCAGCAGTCTCCGAAGAGGCGGTGTCAACCGAGCGTCGGCGTGCGGAAGAGCTGCCTCGCTCCGAGCGTGCCGATCGAGACCGCCGTGCCGATCGAGACCGCCGTGCCGATCGAGACCGCCGTGCCGATCGAGACCGCCGTGCCGAGCCGGTGCCCGCGGCGGTGCCAGCGAACTTGCCGGCGCAGCCGAGCCGAAACGATGTCCTCGCCGCGATGCGAGCCGCCACCGGGGCGATTCGAGCGTGCGCCAATGGGCGCACCGGGGTGGCGATGGTTCAGCTGACCGCGGCGCCGAGCGGTCGGGTGCGGAATGCGGTGGTCCAGGGGACGTTTGCGGGGAGCCCGGAGGGGTCTTGCATCGCGCGGGCGGCGCGGACGGTTCGGTTCCCGCAGTTCTCGGACCCAAGCTTTCGAGTCACCTACCCGTTTCAGCTGTAGCGGTCCCGGCGCTCGGCTTCGAAACGTGGTTGCGCGGTTCGATGCCACGCGTTCTCACGAAAGGGAAGCTGAAGCTCCACCGCATCGTAGGCTCGGTGGCTCGCGGCTTCGACGAACATGCGAACTCACCCCACAGGTCCGAATCGAGGGAGGTCTTGGCGGCGTCCGGCCCGGGATTTGAGCCACGGAGGACCGCTCGCAGGGTGGAAACCAACAGCGGTCGCTGCTAGACAGGCTACCAGGATGCGAAGGTTACTGCCGGTTGCTCTTGTCGTCGCGGGCCTTGGTGTAGGTTGCGGACAGGAAGATCCCCCGCCCCCGCCAGCGCCGACGTCCAACCCCACGCCAGTGCCGGTGCCGACCGCGGTCCCGACCAAGGTGGGGCAGAACCCCGCGCCTCCCGCGGCCGGAGGCACGGTGAACATCACGGTCACCGCGAACAGTACCCCGCCCGGAGCGACCGTCACCGGGGGAGGGCGGGTTCTCGGAACGACCCCCCTGACGCAGGTCGTGCCGATTCCCGCTCCGGCTCCCGGCCAGGCCGCACAGACCTTCGACTTTGTGTTCACACTGGCCGGCCATCAGTCGACGACGATCACCGCCGCGCCGCAGAACGGACAGATCGCGATCACCGCGGCCCTCGCTTCGATGACCGCGGTCGCGCCGACGCCGGCCGGGGAGGGTCGGGTGCTGAATGTGACCGGACGCGGCGGCGGCGCGATCCGTGATTTCTCATCGGTGAGCGCCCGAGCAACCGTCGCGGAGCCGTGCATCATTCAGGAGCTTCGAGTTACGCTCCGGGGCAACCACACCTACCACGGGGACCTTCGAATCGGTCTTCGAGGGCCCGCCGACGAGAACTACTCGTTGTTTGGCGGTCGCGGAAACCCCTTTCGAACGCACCGCGTTCGAAACGCCGTCGGCAAGCAAGCGCAGGGCGAGTGGCGGGTGACCATTCGAGACACCCAAGCCGAGGACTTCGGCCAGCTCCGCGCATTTTCAATGCGCATCGAGTGTCAGTAGCGGGCGAGCACTTCGTCGATCGGGTCTGGAACCGTCGCATCTCGCCCCGCTTCGACGGTGGCATTGGGTTGCGGTGCGCGCCCGTCAGAGGGGCCGGCGCCGTTGGGTGACGCGCTGGCATCTGCGGGCGAAGTCGAAGGCATAGGCCGACTTACGCTGGACGCCAGGCAGACGGAACGATGACGACGGCTACGAGTGCTTTGGTGGTTTTAGAGAGGTGCGAAAAGACGCGTAGAGATTCGCTGAGTCCTTTTCTGGCGATGGCAGGAGTCAATTCTGGCCGCTTTACATCGTTGTGCTTGAGCACCAAAGTGTGCGCATGGCGAGCGAGAAGAGCGACGAGGAGTGGCGGCGGGAGCTCTCGCCAGAGCGTTATGCGGTCACCCGTCAGGGAGGAACCGAGCGCGCGTTTACGGGCAAACTCTACCAACACAAAGAGTCGGGGACCTATCGGTGCGCGTGTTGCGACAACCCATTGTTCACCTCGGACACGAAGTACGACTCCGGCTCGGGATGGCCGAGCTTTTATCGTCCCAAAGCGGACGATGGCGTTCGGCTGCTGGAGGATCGGAGCTACGGTATGGTCCGGACCGAGGTCCGCTGTGCAGCCTGCGACGCGCATCTTGGACATGTATTCGAAGATGGCCCCGCGCCCACCGGGCAGCGCTATTGCATCAACTCGCTCTCCCTGACCTTTGAGGGAGAAGACGGAGACCGCGTCGACGGCTGAGCCGTTTGCTTCGCGAGTCCCCTCGTTTGACTGAGCGCTGACGTCCGATGTCCCCGCCTCCCTCCTCCGCCGTTCGCGCGACGCTGCTTTCTCGCTTTCGGGCGGTCCGAGCGCGAACCGAAGCGCTCTGCAAACCGCTGACCACGGAAGACTACGTGGTGCAGTCGATGCCCGACGCGAGTCCGGCCAAATGGAGCATTGGCCACACGTCGTGGTATTTCGAGACGTTCGTGCTCAAGGCGTTCCGCGACGACCACGAGGACTTTCAACCGCTCTACGGAATGCTGTTCAACAGTTACTACAACGCCGTCGGGCCTCAGTGGGATCGACCACGCCGCGGCCTGCTCTCGCGCCCCACCGTCGATGAGGTCTGGGCGTACCGACGGCGCGTGGACGCGGAGGTCGAGCGATTTATCGAGACCGCGGCCTTTGAGCTTGTCGCGGACGCCGCCCCGATCCTCGAGATTGGAGCGAATCACGAAGAGCAGCATCAGGAGCTTCTCCTCACCGACATCAAGCATGCCTTCGCGGGCAATCCACTTCGTCCGAGCTATCGCGACGATGTTCCCGAGGCTCCGTCGACGGGGGGAGCCGGCTGTCGCGACATGGTGGAGATCGCGGGCGGACTCGTCGAGATCGGCGTGAATGCGGATTACGGCTTTCACTACGACAATGAAGGGCCGCGTCATCGCGCGCATCTCGAGGCGTTCGGCTTCGGCAGACACCTCGTCACCAATCGAGAGTTCCAAGAGTTCATGGACGATGATGGTTATCGGCGGAACGCGCTCTGGCTTTCCGACGGTTGGGCTACGGTCCAGGAAAGAGGCTGGCATGCGCCGCTCTACTGGGAGAAGAACGGCGAGAAGTGGTTTCAGATGACGCTTCGCGGTTTCGAGCCGGTCCAACCCGAATCGCCGGTCTGTCACGTGAGTTTCTACGAGGCCGACGCGTTTGCGCGCTGGGCCGGCCTTCGTCTCCCGACGGAACAGGAATGGGAACATGCTGCGATGCGCGCGACGCCCAAGTCGCGGGGAACATTGCTCGAGGATGGTCGCTACCATCCGGACGGTCGGCGCGCGGAAGGCGAGCTCCTTCATGTGTTCGGCGAAGTGTGGGAGTGGACGGCGAGCGCCTACCGTCCTTATCCCGGCTACCGACCCCTTCCCGGAGCGCTCGGGGAGTACAACGGAAAGTTCATGAGCAATCAGATGGTCCTTCGGGGCGGGTCCTGCGCAACTCCCGAGGGACACATTCGTAAGAGCTATCGGAACTTCTTTCAGCCAGACAAGCGGTGGCAGTTCAGCGGGCTTCGACTCGCTGCCGACCGTCGTTGACACCGGGGAGCCTATCGATGAGTGACTATCGCGTACTGGGCCCAGACGCCCTTGGCCAGCTCCAGGATCGGGAACGAGACTTTGCCGATGATGTGCTCGTCGGATTGAGCGGCTCCCCGAAACGACTGAGCTCGCGTTACTTCTATGATGACGAAGGCAGTCGCCTGTTCGCGGAGATCATGGATCTCGACGTGTACTATCCGACGGACTGCGAGCGCGAGGTTCTGACGACCCACAAGAACGCGATCGCAGAGCTCCTGAGCGATCGCCCGACCAATGTGGTGGACCTCGGCGCCGGAGACGGCGTCAAAACATCGATCGTTCTCCAGCACCTGCTCGACCGGAATGTCGACGTACGCTACGTGCCAATCGACATCTCCGAAGGCGCGATGCGCGACCTTGTCGGCAAGGTGCGAGGCCGGATGCCGGAGCTGAAGATCGAGGGGCTCGTGTGCGAATACGACGACGGACTCCGCTGGCTTGCCGCCGAGGAAGAGCAGCGTCAGAGCCTCGTGATGTTCCTTGGGTCCAATATTGGCAACTTCAATCGCGGTCAGGCCCGGGCCTTCCTCCGGCGTCTTTGGGGCGGTTTGCAGCACGGCGATCGAGTGCTGATTGGATTTGACCTGAAGAAAGACATCGACGTCCTTCTGCGGGCTTACAACGACCCTGCCGGAGTCACTGCGAAGTTCAATCTCAATCTCCTCACCCGCATCAACCGCGAGCTTGGCGGCAACTTCGACACCGAGAAGTTCCGTCACTTCGGAACCTACGACGTGTTTTCCGGCGCGATGGAAAGCTATCTCGTCAGCCTCGAGCGTCAGACCGTGTACATCGAGGCGATTCGCCTAGCGTTTCAGTTCGACCCCTGGGAGCCCGTGCACACCGAGTACTCCTACAAGTACCTCCGATCCGATGTGCACACCCTCGCCAAAGACTGCGGATACACCATCGATGCGGAGTACCTCGACGATAAGCGCTGGTTCGTCGACTCGGTGTGGCGCGTCGAAAAGGGACGCCGTTAGCCGTCCTATCGGCGTCCGAGCCAGCGGGGCGCACTTCCGAGGCGCCGGATTTTGGCTTCGACGCGGTCGAGTGCCTGACGACAGTCGGCGACAACCCGAGCTCCGTTTTGCGGCCACCCTCGACGCGCGGCCGAAAGATGCCAAGCGGTGTCCACCACCACGATCCACGTTTCTCGAAGCTCGCGAGCGAGGCGCTTGAGGGCCCGCTGCTCACGCGCGTAAGGCCACGCGACGGTGCTCCAATCGCGGCATGTCTCGTGGACCGCTTTCGGATAATCGGTGACCCAGAACGGACTGCCTTCGAGAGGCTGGCCGCACTTCTCGCATCGAGCGCCCGGAGGAAGAGTGAGATCTTTGCCGCTAACCACTGATCCTATTATCAGTCCCCGTTAGGGGACTGATCAAGGCGTGGCGGTAGGTACCTGAATTTGAAAGGGAACCTGGACTACTTCGGAGCCCTGCTGAATCTGAGCGACACCATGGTAGACCCCTGGAGCCACGGTGCCGGATACCGCCAGTCCTGGGGTCGAGATGGTCGCCGTGGTTCCCACATAGGTTGGAGCCACCGTCCTGTGCACCAACGGCCCGTGACTTCGGGGGATCACCTGGGTGGTGTAGACGGGTGTCGGCATCACCACCACCGGGGGAGGTTGCGGTGCGACGACCACCGCGCGGGCCATCGGCCGTCGTGGTGACAGCAGGCTGCCGCAGCCTCCGGCGAGGAAGGACACCAGAAGGAGGGCCACGAAGCGCATACCCAGACTACGCTCGAGTCCGAGGACTCCTCCCTCGAGACGCGAGACACTTTCTCCGCGTCGGACAACCATCCGCATGTGGATCCCGCCGCCCGAGCTCCCCGGTTGGACTCGTCGAGCGTGGCGTACCTGAGCTCGTCCGCCCGTCCCGAAGTTCGTTCCGGGTGGTTCCCGGCCCTCGGGTCCGAGCTTGGCAGCCTGCACCGCGATGGTCTCGATGGCGGCCCGTCATTAGTCGCCAGGCCCTCCGACATCGACCCCGCTTCCTCGACAGAACCCGGAACGAACTTCGGGACGGGAAACCCTCACCGAGCCCCGCTTCAAAACCTGGAGGTCGAGCCGTTGAGAGAACGTCACGTGGGAGTCGCCCGGCGTTTTCAAGCCGACTTCACCGTGTCGGTTCTTATGACTTCCCCCCTTCAGCACTTCTTGACTCCGATGCATTACACCGTCGGAGGGGTCTACGTTCTGGTGAGCCTCGTGGCGCTTGGGGTTCAGAGCTCGCGAAGGGAACGGCGGAGGTCATCGAGCATGGCGGCGACCAGCGCCGCGCCCTTCTCGCGCGTCGCCAGCGTCGGGTCCCCGTAGACCCCGTCCGGGCAGTAGGAGGGATCCCCCGCATCGTCGGGCTCCCAGGGCACATGCGGAGGTTTTCGCGTCCAGCGAACCGCCTCTTCGAGCCGAACTTTGGCGGGAAAGAAGTGGAGCATGATCGACGTCTCGGCTTCGTCCGCATGGGAACCTTCGGTCTGGGAGCAAACTTCGGCGAGCCGCCGCTCATAGAGCGGGCCGCGGTACACGTTCGCGAGCCCCACCTTCGCGCGCCGTTTCCCGGCGAGCGCCTCCCGAATCGGCCCGATCGTGCTCAGGCCCGTATTGAGCACCAGGATTCGGCTTGCCCCTGCATCCTCCAGTGCCTTGAGGAGCGCCGCGATCACGTCCCGAAAGGTCTCCCGGGAAAGGCTCGTACTCCCCGCAAAGCGGACGAACGCTGGATAGTAGCCATAACCGACGGTCGGCCACACGAGGACGTCTTCTCGCTCGGCGAGCTCGGCCGCTAAACGCCCGGCCTGAAGATAATCGGTCTGCATCGGCAGGTGCGGACCGTGTTCCTTCGCCGCGGCCCCGATGGGCAGGACGGCGACCGCCCCCGTGTCAAGGCGAGAACGAATCTCCGTCCAAGGAAGGTCGGCGACCAAGCGAGACATGACCGAGCTTACCAAAGTCGGGGCGGCGAATCCTCGACGGAACCGCTCAGGTTCGCTCGAGGGTCGGGTCCCCCGTTATTCGCCGCGGAGCCGCGGGGGTTGGCTCCGGTGACGGAACCGTTGATCTTCGAACATCTCCTGCTCGGCATCGACCACCCGAAGGAGGCGGATTCGCGTCCGGACGATTCCGGTGCCCAATCCATCCACGCACTGGAAGTCGCGACCTTCGGTGACCGGATCATCCACACAGCCGAACGTGTTGATGTATGTCGCCACGTCTCCGATCTCCACCGCCCAGTCGCTCCGGATCGCGTCCCGGTCTCCGACGATCTCCGGCGGTGGAACCGGAATCGCCTGCGCTCCGGTGCGTACCGCTTCGAGAGCGGCGCGATCGAGTTCGTCGTAACCACTCGAGCGAATCACCCAGGACCCGATGTGCTCGCCCTCGGGATTGTGGGCCACTCGCACATCCACTCGGTACCAGGTGACCGGTGCGTTGTTGAGGTTCTGAATATCCGCGAGCTCCTGCATCTGCCGCTCGAATCCGTCGAGCTCGGGTCGCTCTGCGGCGAGGACCTGCCCTGGCACATCCTGCGGGGGCTCCGGGCCGTTCCCGTAGCGACGGAGGAAGTTGTAGAGCTGCTGGGCCGCGTTCATGCCCGCCTGCTGCTCGCGGCGAAACTGATCCATGTCGGGCCGGAGGGTTCGCCGCATCGCCCGCTGCATCTGGTGGTACCACGGGTGGGCGCCGACGGAGGTGAGCCGATCTTCGTGGAGCCGTTCGCGAAGATAGCGATCGAGGTTTTCTTCCGCTTCCTCCTCGCGTCCGCTCGGCGCGGGCTCGGGGCGAAGAAACCATCCTGCCGCGCGGGCCATCGGGTTGCGGGCGAAGATATCCGCTTCCTGTTCCTCGGTAGAATCGTCGCGCTCTTCGCGAAGCACGTCGGGTCGAACCGCATGCGGCGGGAGCTCGGACTCGACGGGTCGCTCCAGCGTTTGCGCTTCTGCATCGACGGGTACCGCAGAGTGGCCAAGTGCGACCACGACGGTGGCCAACCACCACGGAAGGCGCGAAGAACCGAGTGACAGACGAACCGGGCGCGCAGGCACCGATGGCAGCGGAAGATTGAGAGAAAGTCTTCGCACGGCGAACGTCGAACGCTGCGTCCAGCGCTGAGCGCGTGTCGACGTGCCTCCTTCGCCCACCGAACCCTCCTTGAGCTTCCCTCGTTCCTCTACCCAACACGGGGCGCCTATGATTGTTGCAGGTTTTTCGAGGAGACGCCCGACCGACGCTCCGATCGCTAGCGAAAAGCGCCTTGCGAAGTTCCCCCGCCCGCCACCTGGACCGCGAGTTCGACCCCCGCCTTGAGACGCCGCTGGCTCTCTGGGCCGTGAAAGGTCACCCGAATCCAGTTCCCGTCGTGCGAGAGCGTGAACGGAGCGACTCTCCGAAGCCCCGCCTTTGCATCCGGCGGGATGATCTCCGGCGGGAGTGGGTCGAGAGGGTCGCCCTTTTCGGCAAAGCGGATTGTAAACGGGGGCAGCGAGCGTCGGTCCAAAGTCGCCGCCACCATTGTGAGCCCCAGGTGGTCGAGGGAGGGGTAAATCTGCACCTCCGTTCCCCGCTCGACCACGCGCACCGAAGGTACCGTCCGGCTATCGTAGCGACCCCGTGGTGGGGTGTAGGTTGCGTTGGGGAGGGAGCGGACCACCGAAAACCAGCCCTCGCCGTAACTGGCTAGTGCACCCAGGAGCTCGGTGGCGCGCGATAGCACCGCCGGATCACGAATCGCCCCGGTGGTGATGTACTTGAGGTGCGAGCCGTCGGAGACCACCGATCCGCGACCCAACGTGTGCATCGCTCTTCGCGCTGCGTCGGTCCACGCGATCCGCGCCCCGGCGACATCACTGCTCCGAACGATGAACGCTTGGTCGAAGGCTGCATCGCCCAGCTCGACGTCTTCGAAGCCGAGCGCGGTGCCGATGTCGCCAAAGAAGTTCGCTTTGTAGACCTTGAAGCGAGGGCCCGTCTGCAGCAGATAAGCGGCGCGGAAACGCGTATAGGTGGTCGAGCTGTTGTTGCTTCGGACCACATAGGTATCCACGTGTACGAGTGCGTCCTTCGACGGTACGTCCATCGAGGCGTCTCGGGAGCTAAAGAACCCTCCGCTCGGTTCATGAAACACTCCGTGTCGCTCCGCCGCAAAGCGCCGCCACGCATCATGGCGGAGCTGGCGACTGTTGAAGAGCGAGTTGAGCGCATCCGCCAGCTGATCCAACACGCTCATGGGCGCACCCATCGGATCGAGCCCGAAGCACGCCACGGCACCGCGGGTGGTGAAAGACGCATCGACGGGTCAGGCAATATCGACGGGTCAGGCAATATCGACGGGTCAGGCAATATCGACGGGTCCGGCAATATCGACGGGTCAGGCAATATCGACGGGTCAGGCAATGGCGAGCTCGCGCGCTCCCAGTCTTCCGAGAGGCGCCACCGCCCGGAGCAGCGTTCGGCTGTATCCTCGGAGGCCGGCTTCCCCCGTGAAGATCCGCGTCATGTGCTTGGTAATGTGGTCGTCGATCAGGAGCCCCGGGGGATTGCGGCGCATCACGTTGCCAAGTCGCAGAAGCGCGAAGAGACGCCCCGCATACCAAAGGTCGATAATGCGTTTCCACTCCGTGAGCTCGTTGAGCCAGCGTTCCTCGTAACCGAAGAGCGCGGCGCGACTCCGGGCGGAGATGGCTTCGGCAAGCGACGTGGCTCCCTTCATCGCGAGATAGGTCCCCGTGGAAAAAATCGGATCGGCGAACCCTCCGGCGTCGCCGCAAAGAACCCATCCTGGACCGACAAGCGAGCGGCTCTGGAGCTGGTAGTTGCTGTAACGAGCGACCTTTGACATGCGGCGGCCGGTGCCGATGAAGGAGCGAAGGCGCCGCTCCCCGTACACGAACCGGTCGAACGCGTCCTCGCTGCTGTCGGCTCCCGCGAGATGCTCGGAATCGACCACGACTCCGAGGGACACCCGGTCGCGAAGCGGAATGCGCCAGCCCCAGCCTCGTCGATGACGGTCGACATGAATATCTGTCGGCCGATGAAGCGCACAGCGATCGAAGTGGGCGAAGAGCGCGACGTCTCGACGTTCACCGCGGGTCACCGGAAGCTCGAGGAGACGGGCGATCAGTCGGGCCCGACCGCTGCAGTCCACGACCAGGTCGGGGCCTGACGGTCCGAAGTAGCCGTTGGTCACATCGCGCGACTCGGAGGAGAGCTCCACCCGCTGACCTGGTTTTGCAACCAGTCGTACCCGGTGAGGAAAGCGAGCCGCGCCCGCGGCCTCTGCCGCACCGCGAAGGATCTGGTCGAACTCCGCCCGAGGAACGTTGTATGAGTAAGATGGGAGCTGTCCTCGGGCCTCATCGAACGAGAGAACGAAGGGACGTCCGCGGCCTCGCGTGATCGTCGCCCCCTGCTTGCGAAGCGAACACTTCGCGACCTGCTCCTCCACACCGAGCATCCGAAGCATCGGCACGACGGCGGGCACGAGAGATTCCCCGACGATGAGATCGCGCGGGGCGGGGACATCGAAGACCCCCACACGATGGCCGGCTCGGGAGAGGAGCGCTGCGAGGGTCGAACCGGCAGGTCCCCCCCCAAGGATCGCGACTGAGCGATGCATCCGTGCATCGATGCTCTGCCAAACGGCCTTCGGTTGCAATCCTCGTTTTCCAGCGCCGGTAGTGCGGAGTTGCGATTGTAATCGGGCAGACCTTCGTTGAGGATCAGGGGCGGCGTTGGAGACCCGGAGGATGGGTCCGGAACGCTCCGTCGAGCCCTAAAGTATCGTCAGCTTCGGCCGGGGTCTTCAGCCAACGGGTCGGGGGAGGGACCCTCGGGATCGTCCCGCTGAGTTCGGCGGCTACGGCCCGACCGCGTGCAGGCGGCTGTGAGACACGTGGGGTGATCTCTTCGGAGGCGTTGAGCGCAGCTCCCGGTCGGCCGGTCACGGCGCGCGGTTGGTTACGGCATAAACGGCGACGTTCGTCCAACGTCAGGCATGGCTAGAGCTCATCGAAGATCCTCAATTAGCGATCCGGCGCCGGTTCAACCTTCCCCACCTCTCGCCCCCGCGGTGACGATCCGCGGCCCTTTGGGCCACTCGGGAACGCGCCGTTCCATCCACACCGTCGCAGTCTCGAAGTGCTTTCAGATGAGCTCCAGCTTCCCGTGCATCGCGGGTCAAGAGTCAAAGCCGAGGATCCGCAAAAGCCCGGGCGATACGACCCATCGAGGAATGTGGACACGGGTTCGACCGGCGGCGTCCCGCGCCGGAGGAGGCATGCCCGGCCCTTTGCTACCTCGGCCTTCGCGGCGTATGCGCGTGCCGCGGAGAGGAGTGCCGAAGCCGATCGCCTCGACGCTATTCGTCACCGCGCTGTCAACGATCGTTCTGACCGCCTGCGATGGTGAGGTTTCCGCAGGCGGGGGGTGCCCATCGCCGTGCACGTTCGATTCCGGCTCCAATCCGGGTTCCGACGCGGACGTCGCTCCCCCGCCAATCGCCGACGCAACACAGCCACCTCCTGAGACAGATGGGGGACCTATCGACCCCTCGGACGCGGGAACGAGTTCGTCTGACGGTGGCTCCCCCGCTCCACCCGACGGTGGCTCCCCGGGCTCTCCTGATGGGGGCACCTTTGTGCCTGGGCAGCCGTGGGAGGGAATTCTTGCGACACGGGTCGGGTTTGCGCGCGAGGTTACGGGAGGCGCTGGTTTTCCGCTGTGTCGGGTAACGAGTACGAATGACAGCGGAGCAGGGACGCTTCGAAGCTGCGTTTCTGCAGGTGCGCGGTGGATCGTGTTCGAAGTCACCGGTGAGATTGCTCTTCGGTCGCAAGTTCGCGTCGGCAACGACCAGACGATCGATGGGCGAGGCCAACAGGTTGTCCTCACGGGCAGAGGTCTCCGCATTTCTGGGCGACGAAATGTCGTCATCCATAATCTGGAGATTCGAGCATGCGAAGGAGACGCGATCAGCGTCTATCAAAGCGAAGGTGTATGGATCGACCACGTCTCCCTCTCTGACTGCAGGGACGGGCTCATCGACATTACCGAACAGTCAACGGACGTGACGGTGTCGTGGAGCCGCCTGCACAACCACAATAAGGCGATGCTTATCGGGGCCAACAATACCCGCACCGCCGACCGCGTGATTCGTGTGACGCTGCACCACAATGTGTTTGAAAACACGGCCAGGCGAAACCCGTTGGTTCGGTTCGGCTCCGTGCACATGTTCAACAATCACCTCTTGCACTGGGGAGAAGGGGCCGGAGGCGATGCGGTCAACGCGACATGCTTTTCGCAGGTGTTTCTGGAGAACAATGTGTTCGAGGCGGACCGGAACAGGATGGCAACCCGTACCTCCGTTCCGAACTATATTCCCGACGAGGGGTACATTCGGGCGGTCGGCAACTGGACGCTTGGGGGAGCGGTCATCGAAGAAGCCAAGCCGGCGATGGTCTTCGATCCGAGCACGCAGTACGCCTACACCGCGGAGCTTGCGGATGCGGCGCTGCAAACCCGGCTTGCCAACGGAGCGGGCACGCAAGTCACGTCCCCGCCGCCTGGGATATGAGCGTACCGTGCCGCGTCGTGCGACTCGCTGTATCCTCTCCGGTAAGTGAGAGTTCTGGTCGTCGCGGGCTTGGTTTCGCTTGCCGGATGCGCGGGATCCGACCCGACGTATGTCGTGGTACACTTGGGCATTCCCGACGCGCTCCGGGAACGAACGAACGGTGCTCGGTTGGTCGTGGAGTACGGGGAGACCGTCTATGATCGCCGGTTCGATGCGACGACCGGACTGCCGGAGCAGCTTCCGGTAGTCCCGGGGTTCGCTCCCCCATCCGCGCGGTTTCGGGTGACCATCACCCTCCTCGATATGGACAGTGCTCCCATCGCGGTTGCCCGAGCGGACGTGGGACTTCGGCCGGGCGACCAGCGCAACGTATGGCTACGGGTTGATGATCGTTGCGGACTCTCATGTCCGCGCGCACCTTGGGAGACCTGTGTTGCAGGTCGCTGCATCCCAGCTTGCGTGAGCCCCTCCGGCGATGACGGGGGACCCGACTCACCCACCCCGCTGGGGCCGTGTGTCTGCCGACAGGCTCCGCTCTCCGTCGCAGCGGGCCGCGAAGGCGGGTGTGCAGTGTGGGGCGGTGAGGGTTGCTCGTCCCTGTGGTGTTGGGGCGAGGAGCCTTTGGGTCCAGGCGATGGCGAGCCAATCCAACAAGACAGCGCCTTGGAGCCTCGCCTGGTGACGTGCTCTCCGACCGGGCAGCTCTGCTGCTTCATTGACGCAGGCGAAGTCGGGTGTCTCGGAAACGACGGGGACCACCTCGGCGGAGCTGGTTCGCGGCTCCCCGGCATCACCGGAGCTCACATCGTCGACCTTGGCTCCCAACACGGATGCGCCCTCGGCGACAGCCTTTGGTGTTGGGGCAATAACTCCTCTGGACAGATTCCGGGAGCTGCCAACAATCCTGCCTCGGCCATCGAGATCGCGGCGACGGTCGACCGGTCTCAGGTTACCGACGTGGCTGCCGGCGCAGACCATACCTGCGTCCTGGAGGCGGGCCGTGTTCGATGTTGGGGATCAAACCGATTCGGAGAGCTCGGCCTGGGCGAGGGTGTGCCCGTGAACGGACCAGACGGTCCCCTCGACGCGATCGTAGATATTGCCGCCGGAGGATCGCCGGGACGAGGTTTCAGCTGTGCTGTCGGCGGCGACGGACAGGTGTACTGTTGGGGCCAGAACGACCGGCGACAACTTGGCACGACGGCCTCCACGAACTGTCCCGACGTAGGCTCGTCCTGCAGCTCGGTCGCGCTTCGCATCGCTGGCGTACCTCCGGTTGAACAAGTCGAAGTTGGCGCAGCGCATGCCTGCGCACGCACGCCTCAGGGAGAGGTTTTCTGCTGGGGATCGGGAGCTGGCGAGGCGCTTGGATTTCCCGACCAGCAGGACCGCGAAACCCCCGTGCAGGTGGCCGACCTCCAAGGCGCCATCGACCTCGCGTTGGGGGATCGAGTGAGCTGCGCGCTCACCCGCGAAGATGCCGTGTGTTGGGGCGAAAACCAGAGGACTTTAGGCAGTCTAGGCGCCGGAACGACCGGTCCGGAGCGACGGGCATCGGTTGCTCCGATCGTGTGCCCGGGGCTAGAGTCGTGTCCGTGACGGGCGTGATAGGCTCGAGCTGTGGCTGCGCCAGACGCCTCCAAATGCAGGCCATCCTCGAAACTTGGTTCTGACCCTCGCCCGACGGACGGGCCGGCTCCTGCAACATCTACCCTGTCTCCCTCCCGGACCAGCTTCCCTTACCGAATCGGACGACCGCTAGCTCGCGGCGGAATGGGCGAGGTATGGGTGGGGTGGCGCGTCGCCGGGCCCGTGCAGCGCCCGTACGCGGTCAAGCGACTTCGTCCCCATCTTCGAGATGACCTGAACTACCGTCGAATGTTTCTCGAAGAAGCGCGGCTGGCATCGATGCTGCGCCACGCTCACGTCGTACCGGTGCTGGATGCCGGAGAAGACGACGACGGTCCGTACCTCGTGATGGACTATGTCGAGGCTACCCACTTCACAGCAATCGTTTCGTACGTTCGCGAGCGTGGCGAGGTGGTTCCACTCCAGCTGGTCGTTCGAGCGATGGCCCAGGTTGCGCGTGCC
The DNA here is from genome assembly GCA_039187775.1 of Myxococcota bacterium. GTDB lineage: Bacteria > Myxococcota_A > Polyangia > Polyangiales > JBCCZL01 > JBCCZL01. The sequence continues at coordinate 28,690 of JBCCZL010000003.1, read as the reverse complement.
CTGCACGCAGCTCACGAGCTCACGACGCCTGACGGCACCCCGGCTGGGCTGCTTCACCGAGACATCAGTCCATCCAATATCCTCATCGGTTTCGACGGTGAGGCTCGGCTTACCGACTTCGGTATCGCCAAACTCATTCACTCAGAAGCGGAGTCGACCGCGGGGGTTCTCAAGGGAAAGCTCGCGTATATGGCCCCGGAGCTATTGCGCTTCGAGTCGGCGTGCGTGCGATCCGACCTATTCGCGTTCGGCGTGGTGCTCTTTGAAGTCCTCGCAGGGCGACGGCTGTACCGAGAGGTGGACGAACGGGAAACGGCCAAGCGAATCCTCCATGAGCCGCCGCCGGACATTTACGACGAGCGCAATGACGTACCGCCGAGGCTAGTTGACCTCATCCTGCGACTTCTGGCGAAGGACGCTGCAGCTCGCCCATCCAGTGCGGCTGAGGTCGGAGACGTCCTTGAGACAGTTCTTGCGGAGCTTCGGGTTCACGAGGGAGTGTTCGACGCCCGCGCGTGGATCCGCGAGCGCTTTTCACCACCCGACATCGGAACCGTACCTCCCGCGGTTCCTCCGAGCGAGGTTGTGTCGAGCGTGCCGGAGCATATCGCGGCGCCGGCATCGGTCGGGAAGCGCACGAGGGCTCTCTCCGTCGTGTTCGTCGCACTTCTCCTAGTTGCGGTCGTGGTAGCGTACGCGAGCATCGATGTCGCCGGTCAGGAGACGCCATTTCCCGCATCGAGGGTTGCCAACGAGCCTTCCTCTCCTCGGTCGGCGCCCGCAGTCCCTGAACGCAACGATACCGCTGAGGAGGCGGAGTCGGCCGCGGTCGCACCAACGGGAGATCCGCGAGAGCCCCCTTCCGGAGCACGAGACCACGACCCTTCAGACGTTGAAGAGCCAGCGAACTACGGTGAGACGCAAAGCCCAAGGGGAGGGCCAGACGAACGGAATGCACGACCTCGTCGGCGGCCAAACAAGCAAGACCGAGTGTGGCGGTCTTGGTAAGGCATCTGGTAGTCGGGCTCGTGATGTCTTTCACAGCGGTGGCACATGCGCAAGATCCGCAAGAGAACGCGGAACTCGACATGACCGAACAGGAAGCGCTGACGTTGTTCCAGCTCGGTGTCGAAGCCCTCGACGCCGAGAACTGGACGCGTGCAAGGCAACTCCTATGGCGGTCGCTCCAGATCGTCCCCCGAGCTTCGACCCGCTACAACTACGCGCTTGCGTGCTGGAGGGGCGGAGCGATCCGCGAGGCCACCCTGCAGCTTGAGTCACTCCTGGACGAAGAGCTTCCGAGCGAACAACTGGAGGCCACCATTGACCTTCTCGAGGATGTCCGCGCGGACATGTCGTCGATAGCAGTACGGATCGAGGGTGTCGAAGCGGCGGAGATCATGCTCGACGGGGAGGCCCGCGGACGAGCCTCACCGAATCTGCTCTTAGAAGCCGACCCAGGCCAGCATCGCGTCGCGGCTCGGATTGAAGAACAGCAGGTGGCGTTTGCCGATATCGTGACACTTCGCGGGGAGCGCCAGGCACTCGAGCTGGTCGTCACCAACGTGCCGGTCCCGGATGACTCGGGCCAGGGCTCTGAGAGCAGTGACCAGAGCGCTCTCGTCGCCGGGTTGGCTACCGGGGGCGCCCTTGCCGTCATCATTGCAGTCTCGATCACGTTGGCGATCGTGCTCTCCGGCGACGGGAGGTCCCCGCCCAATGACCCACTCACCGGAGTCGCGGTCCTACAGCCATGACCGATGCGCTCTACTACGACGTCTGGAGCGCAAACCACAGGGCACTTCAGAGCATCGCCGTCGCCCCCAACCGATGGGCGATGCTTCATCTTTGCCTCGCTGGGTGGCGCGGTGTCGCTCCGCCGAAACCCGCGCCCTTCGAAGACAACTCCGAAAACGCAGCCCTTTGTACGCGCCTCATGGTCGGCGGTTTGTGTGGGGGCGTTTCAAGGCATCGAGACACGTCTGCATCGCTCTGGCGCTATGCGGCCGACGCGTGGTGTTCGTGGGCAAGTGGCGAAGACGCGCCCCCGTCCCTCGCTGAAGCCCAGCAACGGGCTTCGCAGCATCATGACGCACCATTGGTGATCGAGCTGCAGGTCCTTCGGGCACTCCTGACAGACGAACGCGGCGATGGAAGCGGCGCGCTCGAACTCGGACGGCGAGCAGCCCGCATGGCGCGCACTGAGGCGCTGCCCCAACAAGAGTATCTTGCGTACCTGGTTCTGGCGCGGCTTCGACGCCGGTCCGGCCAACCGCATCTTGCCACACGGATCCTCTCGTCGCTTTGGCGCGTCGTGCCGCCGCCCTATCGCCGCTGGCTTCGATGGGAGCTTCTCCTTGCGGGCGCAGTTCCGCGGGCGAATGAGAGCCAGCTCGATGACGCTCTTGTTGCGGCGCGGCAGGGCGAGCGCCGTGGATGGGCCAGGCACATCGATAGGCTTCGTCGTTCACTCGCATCGCTCATACCGTTCCGCCGCGAGATCGACGCCTGCGAATCGATACTCGATCCGCAGGCCTCGGCCGACGCCTGGGGGTCGGGCAAGAGCGAACACGTCCCTTTTGGGATGTTTATGTTGGGCGGTGGGGACAACACATCTGACGCGCCGATCTCGGCCCTGGTTCGGGTGTCCCCCCGCGACCCACCACGTCGGTTTCTCGCGTTGGGGGTGACCCTCGATGGCGAAGCTGTCCAGATCCCTCGCGGCCATCGCCGACAAGGTCGGCTGGATATCGCGTTGGCAGCGTTGGCTTTGAGCGGACCGGATGGGGTCGTTCCCGAGGCACTATTCGAGCAGGCGTACGGCTTCAAATATGAGGCGGCCGTGCATGAGAGCACGTTTCGTATGACCCTCATGCGAGCCCGAAAACACTTGGGCGCTTTGGGCCGGATCGACCGCCGGGACAATCGGCTGGTGCTTACTCCCGAGAAGCCGATCTTGCTGCCCGATCCTCGACTCCGACCACCGACGGTGGACCGCGTGTTGCGGGTGGTGGCGGAGTCAAAGGCAACCAGCGCGAAGCAGACCGCCACGGCTTTGGACTTACCACTGCGACGCGTTCAGGCGGAGCTCCAGCGCTTGGTAAGTGAAGGAGTGTGCTCGGTCCAACGGGAAAGGCGAGGGCTTGTCTATACGGTCGAAGACACAACATTCTCGGACCCGACCACCGAAAGACACCAGGCGCGCTTTGACTGACGCCGGGCCCGCGGGTGAGCTCAACGTCACCTTGACCCAACCGGGAACCCTCAGATGGTCCTCCCGGCCGCCCCTAAATTCCCAAGCGCTGTACCGACTTCGACGGCGACCCTCCGCACCGACTCGAACTGGGGCCTTCCGACGGGCAGGAGTGCTCTGAACCAGCCGAGGGATGAAGCCCTCCGCGTCCTTCAGTCCAGCCGGGTCTACGATGCGCGGCGCGGAGCATGGACATCTGCGCTTCTGTAAGGTGAAATCGTGGTCCTCCCCGTGCTTTGCCCGTACCGATCCGTCGGGCGCCGAGTTCGAGCCGTCGCGGAAGATTGACGGCGTGGGGAACGTATCTGTCACCACCCAACGAGGAGTGTTCATGAAGCCGCGCGAAATGATCGATGTCTTGGAGAATCCAGAAGCCCCGGCACTGACCGGTCACGATGAGGGCGGCGAGGAGCTGCTGGTGATGCTGGCCCACATGTATCACGCAGACGGCGAAATCGACGCTGGCGAGCTTGCTCAGCTAAGCCGAGTGTCCGGCGTCACCGATGGAATTCAACAGCGCTTGGCTGAGCTCAAGGAAAAGCCGCTCAATATCCCGAAGCTCGCCGAGCTCTTTCCCGAGGCCAAGGACCGCGACGACATCGTGACCCTTGCCGAGCACGCGGTGTTTGGTGACGGCAAAGTCGACCACTCGGAATGGGACATCGTGGAGAAGCTCGTCGAAGGGCTAGGAGTCAAGCGGGACTGAGCCGTGGGTTATGACATCAGCTTTCAGCTGGTGGACGCCGATAAGATCGCTTCGGAGCTGATTCCCGCGCTGGTGGCCGGTGATCCGCCTCCGAAGAGCGCGTTCGACGACCATGAGAACGCGACCAAGCGTTGGACGACGGCGCGTGAGCGAGTATTGGAGTCGCCTACGACCGAGGCGGCGACGGAAGTCTGTGCGCTAGTGATTCAGTGGAGCGCGGCCAGCCTGCCTTCGGTGTGGACGCGGAACTTCGGCGTAACGTACGAGCCGCTCCGCATGTCCGAACACCTCCATTATCCTCCGTCGCAGGGTTACGGTGGTCCCGAGCGGCTCTTTGGCGCGTTGATAAAGGCTCGACCCGAGCTTCGGGGCGCGTTTCCCAGCGCGATCACGTCGAACGGTTCTCCCGGGGGGTTTTGCGAGCGGCCCAATGGACCGGCGACCCACGAGTGGTGGAAAGGAACACAGTATGACCGCACCGCGGGTCGGTACCTTTCGATCGTGCGCGCGGCCGAGCGCCACGGGCTTGCGGTCTACGAATCGGCGGAGCTCCATGAGAGCTTCGGCTCCGACGACAACCGTCTACTGGCGTGGCCGGGTCTGACCCGTTCAGGCGTCGAGGATTGGGCGCTTTCCCTCGACGAGTGGGAAGAGGCGCTGGTCCATCTCCCATCGTTTGGCGCGGCCGACCGAGTCGATGCCATCGAATGCGCCGTGCGCATCAATCCGGACACTCACCGAGGATTGATGCTCGCTGTATGCGAGGCGCTCGGCGTCGCTCCCGAGACTTTGGCGCAACGACGTTCGGACCTCGGTCTCGTGCCCGCACCCGAATGGAAGGTTGGCGACTACGGGTTCGCGGGCGGACTGTTCCGAGTGATCGAAAAGAAAGAAATGATGCTTGCCGGTGAAACGAGACGTTTCCTGGTGACCCGGATGTTCGCCGAGAATCGAAATACAATGGTCCCCGATCCTCCGGCGAATCCAATGCTGGTTCTCTCGGAGAGTCAGATCGAGCGCGTGGACTTGGCGAGTGCGGGCAAGGAGATCCTGGACGTGGTGGCCCAGTCGACGGCGCTCGGAGACCCGGACATGCTTACCTGGAATCGGCGCTACCAGGCCCAACGGGCGCTCCTTCGGAGTCACCGCTACCTTGACATCGCAACCCTCTACGCCAGCTTGGTCCAGACTCGAGCGAAGAAGGGCGAACTCTCGTACGGCGAGACCAGCATGTTCAACGCCGCGGAGTCGATTCTGGCGTCGATGCTCAGTCATGCCGAGTCCATTGAGCTGAGCGAGGCCAAATCCCGCCTCGAAGCCGCCGCGACATCCCGCGGGTAGATGTTCGTGCAGCCTCAAGGGAGCGATGTCGCGAACATCGCTGACGACGTTGCTCTTCACGCCGAGGGGTCTTACGGCCAACCGGGGGCGAGATGGCTCGTGGGCGCGTGTGACGATTGGGAGGGGCCTTGTTCTCGACGCCGGTGAGGTTTGCCGGACCCTGCAGCCGCGCGGCGACGCGAGTCAATCCTGAAGCATGGCGCGTGGCCAGCGCATCGGCGCATCGGCGCATCAGTTATTTCGGGGGGTTGGCGATCGAGGTGAGGAAAAAAGTTACCTCGTCCCCAAGTTGTTCTCGTCAAAGCTGACCGCCGAAAGGGCTCGCTCGTGGAGGCTCGGGTCGGGGGCGGTGTCGAAGATCAGGGCGATGAAGATCACTTTGGCCCCTTTCGCGACGGCCCACATATGTCCGTGGTCTCGCGGCGAGTAGTGAGGTCCGGGCTGGAATCCCACTGCCGCAGCTCGATCGGCGGCCAGCGCAGGTCGCGGAGGCGCCTCGACTTGGGTGAGCGCCTCCCCATCGGACGCGTTGAGGGCGGCCGCGGCAAGGGTGCTCTCCAGCAGTCCAGGGATCGCGAACATCTCGGGCATCCTCTCGAAGAACCAATACACGGCGTCGAGCGAGCCGTCGGCGGAGCGGAGCTCGATCTCCGACGGTGCTTCGCCACGCTCACCTGCGGGCACCACTCGAAAGCCGGCGGGACAGTGGAAGGTCGCTTCAAACTGCGCTGCCTTCTGTGTCGCGAGGGAGCTCGGTGTCTCGTTCGACAGAATCCGCATGCTGCTGACCCGTTGTTCGCCCGCATCGACGGTCATCTGCACCGGCGCGCCCGGGAGGTCGTCCGCAAACCAGAACCGGTGGGTTTCTCCGCGTTCGGGAACGTTCACCGTGTATAGGCGGACGGTCAGCGTGCCCAACTCCGTGGTGACCTCGGTGCTCTCGATCGTGGTGTGCGATGCAGGGAAACGACCGTGCGACTCCAGCCCTTCCCAGGTCCCTTCGCTCGATTGAGGCTCGCCGGTCGGTTGTCCCTCCGCGTCGGTCTCGGTGACCGAAAACTGAAACCCCTCAAGGTCCGCTTCCTCGAACCGCCAGCGCTGATACTGGACCTCGCCGTTTGACTCCAAGCGAACCCTCATCGTTCGCCCGGCGGGTGTCGCCTCGCGAATCTCGCTGGCGGAAAACGGAACGGGAGCGCTCGTCGATTCCGGGGGTGGCTCGACCGCCGCGACCTCATCGGCGGGTTCGGACCATTGGGCGGTGGAGCCTCCACATCCAGCCAGCCGGAGGGCAATCACAACTCCCACCATCACAGGCCCTGCCGCAGTGCGCATCCTCGCAGCTTACCGAGGCGTCAACGTTCGTTTCCACCCGCTTTCTTGCCGAGGACCGCCGCCCGAGGCCGCAAGCCACATCTCGGGAGGTGAATTGTTCTACTCGGAGTCCCGCACCCTCAACCGGGCGTCAGCTAGAAGCTGATCGTAATCAGCTCGAACTGTTGCGACGAGGTGCCCCTCCAAAGACGCTTCCAGGTCCCACAATGCTCGTTGCTCTGCCTGGTCGGCGAAGAGCTCCGGGGGACTGTCTTTGTTAAGCCGCGTGAGAAATCCGAGCAGGACCAACGCCTCGTCTTCCGACAGCTCGAGAATCACCTTGGAGCCTGAACTCTTGCGGTCGTCGCTCACAACGCACCGCGGTTTAGGACATTCCAGAGCTGATCTGAATTCAGTCGCCATGCGGACACAAAGTTCCCCAATTCATCTGCGAACACATCCAATCTAGCCGTCGGACCGATCGTCCGTCTGTCGTGGACCGATCGTCTGTCTGTCGTCTGCATCGGACCGATCGTCTGTCTAGGCCCCTAGCTTGTTTGGGACTGGACAGTGATGAAGTCAGCGTCCTGATAAGAAAGCTCAAGCAACACTTCGCCGTCGTCATCGCTGAGTCGCAGCGTCCACCCGTCCGACGATCTCTCAAAACGCGCGTCCATGACTTCGTAGTCGAAGAGCTCTTCGCTGGCTTTCGTAACCGTCACGCCGTGAAACCTGATTTGGATGACCGAGCTACGATAGTCTTTGAACTTGAGCTCAAGGTCTTGGCCGGTCGAGGTCAGTTGCTGCACCGAGCCATCTGAAAAGATCAGCGAGCCCAACGGGTTTTTCGTTCGTCGACTGAACATGAGAATCTTACTGCCACGGCCAGATTCCGGTCTTAGAAGCACCAAGTTTGGTAAACGTCTTTCTCCAGTTCGCGTGCAGAAAAGACGAGGCGCTTTCAAGCCGATACACATGTCGGTTCTTCCCACGATGAGGTCGTCGGGTGCCCCCGCAGTAGGCCCCAAACGCGCCGCCCACACAAGACCTTCCTCGGTGCTCCCCGCGTCCCTCTTCTACAGCGAGGCATCCGCCCCACAATGGAGGTCCATGAAACGAGCCAGCCCCTATCTCAAGATGCCTGTGCTCGCCGCCATCGAGTACGCCCCGGGTTCACCTGGCGCACCATCCAAACTTGGTACTACTCCCGCTGCAAGGCAGAATTTTATACGACCTCAAATCAGGCCGTGGCCTACGATGTCCAATCGGCCACCGACAGGTAGCCTAACAAAGGTTGCGTACGCCAACCCAGTCCGGAGCCCGTACGTCATTGTTCAACCCGGCTCCACCTAGCGGAGCCTGCTAGTGTCCTGGTCTAGTCTTGAGGACTTCCCCGACTTCCGAGAAGCCAGTTCATCCCTCGCGCAAGCCATTCGCCTAGAACGATGCCGATCAATAGAAGCACTAACCCGACGCAGAGTGCGGCCCACAACGGCATCCAGGTCCGTGCAAACAATACCCCTAGTGTTGGGATGCCGAGAATGACTCCCCAAGTCCCCAATAGAAAGCAACCTGTCTTCACGAGGCCCATGATCAGAAACTCTGCGGCGGACCCAGCCGAATGTCACCCCGATGAATTCGGATTCCGAACGGGCCGCGTTCTACGAGAGACTTGGGCAGGCGTACGCGAACTACGAACGCGGTCTTTGACTTCGTCAAGCCGTACACCAGTCGTCGGATCGGGCCTAGCTCTGCATGCGTGGTCAAGTACACGTCGCCTGTCCTCCAGGGACGCCAGAGTCCCACGCCACTTGAGCCGCGCAGCACGCCTGACTGGTTAATTCCTTGTCCCCCTTTAGTGCTGGTGTGATGGAACAGCTCGACTGTCTCATCCAGTGCCGAACCTCCGGCACGTGATGCGGAACTACTCCCGGTTGCCGCGCTCGCGATACCCATGGTGAATACCATCTCCGCGATTGCGCCCGCGATCGTGCCGAGGGAGTAGGCATCTGAACACTCGTCGATGATGTCGGAGACACCTCCCGCGTCGAGAATGGGTCGTACTAGCCCATCGGGCGCCCACCACTGTCTCGTGATGTGATCTGCGAAACCGTTGAGGAAGTTGGCCGTACGGACAAGAGCACTGTCTTCGGAGATGTCGACATCGGTGATTGAAAACCGCCCGAGAGGGTCGAGGTGGTTGACGGGTTCATTGCCGACGTAGGCGTACAGGTTGGAGTCGCCACCTCCGAAGCCGGCGGGGTCCTTTGCGGTCCATCGACCTGTGACCGGGTCGTAGTCTCGTGCGTTGAACTGGATGAGGCCGGTGTCGATGTCGTGGAGACCACCGGCGTAGCCGAAGGGTTGGGTGCTAAACGCGCCGAGGGATGAGGTGACGTTTCCCCACTCGTCGTAGGTCATGCGCTCGACCGTCGCTCCCGTGGCCACGTTGATCACGAGCCGCACGGAGCCGAGGTTGTCGGTCACAAAACGATAGACTTCCCCAGTGTTTCGAACCATGAAGTCCGGCACGTGGGGACGCGTGGCGTAGACGAAGGTGGCCTCCACCGTGCCTGTGGAGTCGAGCTGTGCCACCGGGTTGATGCTGTCCTTGTAGAGCCAACCCTTGTCGAACACGCCGTCCACCACCCGGCCGATTCTTCGGCCTTGGGCGTCATGCACGTAGTCGATGATTCGGCCGGTGGGGAGTTCGACGCGCCGGAGCCGACCATCGCCTGCATAGTCGTAGGTGGTGACGTCTAGGCTATCGGTGACGTGGGCCTTGGATTCGAGTCTGCCGTTTGCGTCGTACGTGTAGTTGTAGTTTCCGTACCGACAGAGCTGGTCTTGATCGTTGCTGGGCTCTGCCAGCGGCATTCCCGCGGAGTCGGGGCACCCGAGGTTCGTGCCTAGCGATACGGTGCCGCTGCTCGTGTGGGCGTAGGTTCGATTGCCCTGATCGTCATACCGGTACTCTGAGAGCAGAGTTCCGAGTTGGTTGCGGACGATGTGGAGGCGACCTGCCGAGTCATACTCATACCGACGAGTCTCGGTGGCCCCAAGGAGGACCTCTGTCTTTTCGGTGATTCGGCCGGCGCGATCCCGGAGGTAGTCGACTTCATACACGGTGGTCGAAGGTCCGGTGCGAACGACCATCCCTTCGAGGTCGCCAAAGCCTGGCGTCGATGTGCCGATGTCGAGCTCACGCTCGATTTCGACCAACCCGAGCGTCGTGGACTCTAGGTGCCCATCGACCGGAGACCGACCGAAGCTTAGAGCGGGGACAGGCGAACCGGTCGACGCACGCACCTCCGTGACGAGACCGTCGCGATCATAGATGTACTCTGCGCGATGCCCTCCCTGCACCTCGAGCGCTTCGATGCGGAAGTAGTCGTTGTGAAACGCCTCCACGCGACCGTTGATTGTTCCGGACCACGCGGGACTTGATCCGCGAAGGAGTGTGTGTGTGCCACCCCACTCCGTCGCTACGGGGAGGTCTGCCTGGTGCTCGTAGTCGATAAAGCCGCCATCGTTGGCGGTTGCGCGGGTTACCCGCCCGTTGCTGTCGTACGCGAGCGACCAGGTTCCTTCGCCGCTCGCTTGCACATTGAGAAGCTGTCCGGTGCTGACGGAGTAGGTCGGCGTCATCACCTGACCGTCTGGGCGGGTGGTCGAGGATACGCGATGGTGTGCGTCGTAAGAAACACAGGTGGCGCCCGCTGGACAGGAGCCGGGGACAGAGACGACCACGCCGGGCGGTCGATAGGCGGTGGGAAGTGCCGTGTCCGACCGGTCGAACTCATGACCGGGCCGCCCTGGAGGAGTCAGCCTCTCTACGTGTCCTTCCACATCGAGGTCAAACAGGACGGTTCCGGCACCTTGTCGGTCAACCTGGCGGGCTGATCCGCGGAGGTTGTTGTCTGGGTACGCCACGCGAAGGAGGTCGCTTGCGCTCGTGGGCGCCTCCACAGAACTCAGGTAGCCGTTGGGGTCGAAGCCGTAGTCCACACGGCGCGTCTCGGTTCCGTTCGAACGCTGGATGGAGGTCAGGCGTCCGGTCGGGTCGTACGTGAATGTGGTGGGGACCTGTCCGGGAACTCGAATTTCGACGGGTCTGCCGACGACATCCAAGACCGTTTCCGTCACGCGGCCTTCGGCGGAGGTTTCTCGAAGGGTGCGTGTTACACCGTCGTACTCCATGGTGGAAGTGTCTGTTCCGTTGACGGTGGTGTCTTCGCGCCAGCTCTGCACGTCCCCGAGGACCACTCCATTGGTGGCGCCGACGGTTGCCGTTCGGACGGATGTCACCTCCAGCTGGAGCTCAGGCCTCGTGGCGGTCGCATCGACGGTGGCGTTGGCAAGGTTGATGTAACGACCATCGCCGCCAACCACTGGATCGGCCGTGTCGTGCACCGTGATTCGACCGCCAGGCCACGCACGAGACATTGTGTTGTCGCTCGTACGCTCGCTCCGTGAATGAGAGCGGCCGTTCGGCGCCGTCACCGTCATCGACATCGGACTCGAAGGGGTCGCGCGAGTGCTTGTGTAGGTGTAGGTCTGTCCCGTCGTCGTCGTTCGACTCACCGTGGTTTCGATGTTCGAGATCTGGTAGCCGCGTATGTACGTTGACCCGTCACACCACGTGCCTGTGCGAGGGGTTTGCGTGCCACGGAAGTGGCTGGAGCTCAGGGTTTGGGTACGGCCTGTCGGGTCGGCATCGCGAACGAGGCGCGCCTGCTCCCGAGGGCCATCCGTGCGCTCGTAGTCGAACGTCGACGGAACCCCGGCACGCACCGTTGGGAGGTTCTGTCGAGGCCGCCACATTCGACGCAGCAAGCCGTTGGGGTCGTAGTCGAATGCCCAAACGGCTCCCTCGGGATCCGTAATCGTATCGATGTACCCATCGGTATCGAGGGCCAAGGTCGTCGTGATGGGGGTTCCCGAGGAACCCCCGGGAGCCTCGATCACCACAGTAGAGGCGTTCGGTCTCTGAAAACGCGTCACCTCTCCGTCGGCGTCGCTTGCAGAAACCAGTCGACCCTCCGAATCGTGCTCAAACGACCAGATGTCGACACTCGTCATCGGATCCGTGGTTCGGAGATGCCGGCCCGTGGCGTCGAAGTAGTACAACTGGCTTGCGTCCTCTGACGCGATTCGGAAGCCCTCTTCAAACTGCGGCCTTGACCCAAACCGTCGTCGAATAATCCGATGGGTGCCGGCCTCCGCGATGTACACCGAGCCATCGGGCGAAGGCACAACGCGCCGGGCGATGCCTCCCCATGGGCCCGGCTCGGTTGCGGTAATCGTCGAAGCCGGCGGCGGCGCCAATCCGCCAAACCCGATCCGTTCCACGAAACCCGCCCTCAGCCGGCCGAGCTCACCAAGGCCTCCTAGTGAGAAGAAGAGGTCGCCGTCGGCCGCCACCGCGATGTGGTCGATGGCGTTGAACCGGATATCGTCTGCCATCTGTTCCCATGGGGAGCCGGTCGATGTGCCCTCGCCGAGGAGGAGACGGGTTGTTTCGTCGGGCAAGATCTCGCGAACGCCCTGACCCCCGCCGGACAAGTTCTCGATGACGTAAATGGTGCCATCCGCACTCGTTTGCAAGGGGCCGAAGAAGCTCGCGCCAACCGGGGTCGTGTAGCGAACGCGGCCCGTCCCGTTGGGCGTCACTTCAACGATTTCTGAACTAAACCCTGTCCCGCCCGACACTTGCCTTTGGTTCACGAACCAGACTTGGCCGTTCGGTTGCACGGAGAACGACAGAAGTCGCAGCACCCCGGGTCCGACAACCGGCGTGCCGTCTGCCCATTCGACCGACGCCGGGTCGATGGAGGGCCCGGCCACGAGTTCGACACTCACGTCCGGCTTGCCCTGGTTCCGAATTCGGAAGATCCGGTTGTACGGGTTTTGAAGAACGAAGTAGACGTTCTCGTCGGCGTCCACCCCCAGCCACGAGTTCTGTGGACCTCCGACGCTGTCCGCAGTGCGACCGAGCGCAGAAATTGCCGCTTCCCAGGCGGGCCAGATCTCCGGTGATACGGTGTCACTCACCAGTACCGGGACGAGTTCACCATCGGGAGTGACGCTCCATAGCTCGGTGGACGTGAGGAAGTTGACTCGACGCTCCTGGACAAAGTACAGCGTGCCGGATGGCCCCACCGCCATCGCAATGGGGTTATGGAGGTCGGCTTCACGTGCACTACCGGAGATGGAGCCTGGATCCGCAACTCCGTTGCTGCCAGCGCCAGCGACGATCGTCGTCACCGCATCGGCTTCGCGCACTTTGAGGGATGTCCCGGAGCCAAGGACCAACTCGCCCGTTAGAGGAACGTACCGGTGGTAGTTTGAAGGGTAGAAGCCTCCCAGCCCGAGCGTCTCGGCGACCGGGGCACCGAGCACGTACGTGTGGTATTTCTGATAGACGCTGCTTGGTTGGGCTGTGATGGGTTGGAGGCGACCCGCGATCACTTGGCCGCCACCGCCGGCGCTCACACAGCAAGGGTCTGTCCCTGGTTCACACGAAGCACCCAACTTGCCGAAGTTCTCGGGGCCACCTCCGAGGATCGGCGTGGGAATCAGTTCGTACTGCGAAGGTGCTGTCGAGTCGACGACCACTCGCAGCTCTGCGGGACCGTTCCACTGTCTTCCGAAGGCGTCGAGACCATCCCATTCGATCACGACCTCTGGCGTCCCCGGCGGAAACACCTGCTCCACGAGTCGGCGACCGAGAACTTCCGCGATGACTAGCGTCCCAATCGCCTCCGGGCTCCCGCCGTAACCTGAGATGTCCAATATGACGGTATGCTCGTCGAGCGTGTTGGCGCGGATACGGTCCGATTGATAGTTGAGGTCGAATCCTGTCGCCGACACCGGAATGGTCTCCCCCAGCGTCTGGGTCTGACAGTGAATCACCGACCCACTGGCACAATCTGCTTCCTCCGGTTCGTTCCGCTCCGGCTCGGGCGGAATCGGAGGATCGGGAGGCGACCGGCGGCGGCCGGTCATGTTGCAGTCGAACGGCGTGAAGTGTTCCGTTTGAACGCGCCAGAAAGTTTCGCCGACCGCGAAGCGTGCCGCGATGACCTCTCGCTCGGCGCCGTCGATGCCCCAGAGGGCGAGGACCGTCGGATTTTCTGGGCTGCCGTCGCCATCGAGGTCGATGTCTGCCATCGGTCCCGACGTTCCCGTGACTTCGGCGATGAATCCATCTTTCTCTGGAACCCAGTCCGCGAGCTCGCGGCTGTAGGACCCGAGTGGCATGAGGTAGCCGACCGGAAGGTTCAGAAAGTTGTCGACATAGAGGCTCACGGGTTCGCTCAACCGAACCGATGAATCGGGACCGGCCTGGTCGATCGAAATGTCAACGGCGTACGTGTACCGGCTTGCTCCCGGCAGGGTACCGGGCATCGCCAGCCCACCGCGTTCGCCCACCGTGAACTCGGTCATCCGAAGGCGGCCGGTGGAGAGCGGCGTGGTCGTGCCGCCGCCCTCCACGACGGCCGTGACGCCGGCGGGAAAGTAGACCGTCGCTTGTCGGGCGCCGTCGGAGTCGCTCTCGACGGGTCCGGTAGCGACTTGGCCTGAAGAGGACCCGAAGGCGATGTGGGTTGCGACGTTTGCGATCGGGGTGAGCGCGACGTTGGGCGCAACGCCGTAGGCCCCCCATCCGAGGTTCACTCTTCGCTGGATTGGTAGGTAGTTGTCTTTTTCGTAGCTGATCACAAGATCCGAACCGCCGTTGACCACAAGGTCGAAGACGCCGTCGGCACGAGTAAAGGTCCAGCCGAACTCCGGGTGACCGTGAACGTGGACTCGGACGCCTGGCAGCGGGTCGCCCGCTTCGTCGACTACGCTTCCGCGAATGCCCGCGGCACGATGGGTCTCAATGGCATTGGGGACGGCCCCTTGCTGAATCGGGTTCGTGCCCTCGTCAAAGAAATCCAGCGCACCGGCGAGTGTCTGTCCTACGCCGTTAGGCGCCGGTGGCGCGACGGTCGCCGGGTCGGGTGGAAGGACGGAGACCCCACAGACGTTCGGAACCCCACCTCCCCCGCAAACCTCGGGGAAGGAGCACGAGCCACAGTCCAGCGTTCCTCCACGGCCGTCGCTGATCGTTCCACAGGTGGCACGGAAGTCGGCGCATGTAGGCTCGAAAGAGCAGTCTTCGTCGATCAGACCGTCACAGTCGTCGTCGATCGTATCGCACGTCGCATCGTCGCCTGCGGGGGTGCCCGGCACACAGGTGTTTTGCGGCCACCCGGCCGAACAAATCACCGCCCCGGACCGCAGGCATCCACCGATGCCGCACGTCGTCGGACTCGACACATAGTCTTCATCGAACAGACCATCGCAGTCGTTGTCCACGGCATTGCACGAAACGTCATCTGACCCCGGTGCTCCCGGGACGCAACTGTCAATCTGCGCTCCATCGACGCAGCTGAGCGTGCCGGTTGCCGCGCAAGCGCCTTGCCCACACGCGGAGGGGGCCGAAACGAAGCCCTCATCGACGAGCCCGTCGCAGTCGGTGTCGCTTCCATCACACACCGCGTCATCGCCAGACGGAGTTCCGGGAAGACAGCTGTCTTGGACCGTTCCTCCAACGCAGCTTGTGGTGCCTGTCGAGGCACAGCTTCCGGCCCCGCAGTTGGTGGCGATCGCGAGATATCCTTCATCGACACCCCCGTCGCAGTCGTCGTCGACGCCATCGCATGTGGTGTCGCTAGCTCCGCACATCACAGGGCTTACACATCCGGATTCCCAAAACAGGCAGAGATAGTCGGGCGCGGTGGCTCGCTCGCCCCAGACATCGTTGAGGTTGAATCCTGCACCGTCGAGATACACCGGATCTTTGAGGTCGCTCGACTCAGCCCCGTTGGGCACACCGCACTCTTCCGCGACTTCGCAATCGAAGAGACCCGCCTCGAGCACTACGGAGGACTCGGGGTTGAACAGGTTTGGTGGCGACAGATCGACACGGCCAACACCGTAGGCTTGCTCGATCGGGGTATCGGCGGCAAAACCGATCAGGATTCCGCAGAGTTCATCTTGGCAAGACACGTCGCCGCGCTGATACGAGGATGAGAGCGACCCTCCGTTGGTCGCGCCAGCAATGCCGCCGACATAGTATCTGCCTTGAATGTTGCCGAGCGCATAGACCAGCTCAAGGATGCTGTCTGATGCGAACCCGGCTACCTTACCAACGTAGTCCTTGCCTTTGATGTCAGTATCAACGAGGCCAAAGCGCTCCAACGACGCGCCCTCGGCATAACCGAACAGCCCGACATACTCGTCGTTCTCTCGGTCGATCTGGAGATCCTTGATCGTATGAGCCGAGCCTAGGAATGTGCCCGTGAAGGGATCCGATTCGGTTCCCACTGGGCGAAATCCCAGGCCATCGCCTGGATCGAACCCCCCGCAGTCGATGTTCGCCACAAGCCGGTAGTGGGCATCGAGGTCGAGCTCCATTGCCTGGAGCGCGGAGCAGGAATCGATTTCATACGGAGCCGTCGAAGCGCCCGACCCACCTGCGAATGGACTGGAGCTTCCGCCGTCTCCATCCATGCCCCCATCGCCAGAGGTGAGAGCGGACCGATGCACCGCGGCTCTCTGCGTTGGTTCCCCCTCACAGCTCGCACACACGAGAACGCAAGCGGCGGAAGCAAGCACGAGAAGAAGTCGTCGGTGATCGTGAAGTATCGAGCGTCCCGTTCCCGACGTGGCCTCGGCCGCTTCCGTTTTGAGCAAAGGCTGCCGCTTTCGCAGCGCGGAGCGAACGTCAAGGTGTGACTCCCGCGGCGCTCCCACAGCGCAAGAGCGAAGTAGCGCTAGAATTCTGACGAACCTGTTCATTTTCTATCCCCCTATTGGTCCGGGCGAACGTCTTCTGCGCGATTCCTGTGGAATCGCAAAATTGTTTGCTCGTGTCGAACGCGTTGCCGCCGTATCAGCAACGACCTGCCCTGCATGCTGCAGGGCAATAACCCCGTAAATGGCCTCGGACGGCTCGGCGGCGGTCAATCGGCAGCTATCCCCTCCTGTGATCTCTGTCTTACCAAACCTTCTCAGGAGCGCAACCCACGAACGTGTCAGCGGAGTGACTTTAATTTGTTGCCGGGGCACCAATGTGTTGTGTTCAGGTAAGTTCTAGATCCCTTTTCGGCTCGCTCGTCTTCGGCGACGTACCTAGGTCTTGGTGGGTGTTCTCTCTTCTCGACTCACCATGCGTCTCGAACGCCGAGCGAACCACGAATACCGGGAGTACGTGGTGGCTGTCGGACACCACCGGCCGGTGTCGCTCGTAGGCATGCACCACCCCACTCTGCTGACGACTCCCCACCCTTCGTTCCCCTTTCCCTTAGCGGCGCGGGTCGCGAGGCATGCCCCGCGCTCCGTTTCGTGTGGCCCTTATCGGGAGGGGCGTCGCCGAGTTGCGGATTTTCCATCCGCAGGCCGAACTTTTTTGCCCGGGCCCAGAAAAGCGGGTGCTTTCAGAGCGTTGGGGCGGTGCGCTTGCGGACCGGAGGGTCGCTTCGTCGGAGCAAAGGGGCTCGGTGTCTGCGTCCTCATCGATGGATACGCGCCGCCGCAGAAGCCCGGAGAGGCGGTGCTGTTGGGGCGCTACCAGTCGCGCGGCGCGGGTCCTCGAAGGCGACGAATAAACCGAAGAACGGATCAGAAACACCGCGCCGCGCACGAATCGCCGCGGACCCGTTCCCAAACTGGGATGCGACATCGGTCGTGATTACGGTTAACTACGGAGACGTCGGCACTTCGTTCCGCGTGAAACGCCGCTCCAGCGTTTCGGTGGGGAGTTCATCGGGTCCGGGTCGACGTGCGCGGTGATCGACGCGGCCACGGCGCCGCTCGGAATATGGTCCAAGAATCCAGATTGTGTTCCCACAGGGCGGATGGCTTTCTTCGAGGAACCCTACGCCTTTTCGATGAACGTTCGGTTGGCACGCTGATGGTTGGCGCATGGACCGGCCAGCAAAAGAGGAAGCATCCAGACATGCATCCGGTTGACAACAGTCGGGTTCGTTCACGCTATTCCCACACGACCGCTTTGCCGAACTCAGGTGCACCGGAGGCCACGTCGAACGGCCTCTGACGGGTGGGCCAGAACGGCATGGATGTGCGCGCGGGGCTCGCGTTTCTACGCGGGGCTTCGGTATTCGGCGACCGATTCGACGGGGTGGAGGGTCTCGTAGATGCGGGTGTACTCGACGCGGACTCGGGTGTCGTCGAAGCGCTCGGACGCGGCCTCGAAGAGCCACCGGGAGAGGCGCTCGCTCGTCGGAGCGAACGGAAAGACCGCGACCTTCATGCCTCCGGGAAACCGGTTTTCCGCCCCCGCGAGCTGTACCTTTTTCGGCGCGGGTCCGGGCTCGGTGCGGCTAGCGAGAAGCCGCTCGCCAATGGTGGCAAGGCCCCCTTCGATCTCCCGAAAGGTGTCTTCGCCTACCGCGAGCCCGTGGTCGAGGAGGGCGTGGCAGGGTCGAAGGATGTCCCTTGAGAGGTCTCCGAAATCGACCACGAAGCCTTGGCCGTCGAGTTCGTGGGCAGCGATGCCCACTTCGAACTTCCAGGTGTGCCCGTGAATGTTGATGCACCCGCCCTGGTGTCCCCGGATGTGATGGGAGAAGTCGATATCGATGCTGCGGTGAATCAGGTACATGGCCCGCGTTCACGGTAGCGCCATCCGACCCTCCGCGCCCGTGAATCGTGCACCGTCAGACCGGAGCGGCGTCAGCCGGGGCTTTCGGCTTTGCTAGGGACCTGCTGAGCCCTTCGGGTGGTCTTCTTTTCTTTCTTCTTCGGCGTGGTCTTCGCTGCATTTGTGGTCTTCGGCCCAGCCTTGGTCTTCGGCCCAGCCTTGGTCTTCGGCCCAGCCTTCGCTTTGGTTGCTGGCGCTTTCGCCGACGCAGAGCCTCTCTTCGGCACGGCCTCGTCCGAGAGCCCGGGCTGTTCTTTCGACGCTGCATTCTTGGACGCTGCATTCTTGGACGCTGCATTCTTGGACGCTGCATTCTTGGACGCTGCATTCTTGGACGCTGCATTCTTGGACGCTGCATTCTTGGACACCGCGTTCTTGGAGACGGCCGCCTTTGCCGCCGCGTTCTTCGGGATGCTCCGTTGGGATGCCGTCGGCTCTCCCAAAACCTCGCGAAGATACTGCCCGGTGTGGCTTCCCTCGGTCGCGGCGACGTCCTCAGGCGAGCCCATCGCGACGAGGGTGCCTCCGCGGAGCCCCCCTTCCGGACCGAGGTCGATAATCCAGTCGGCGCTCTTGATGACGTCGACGTTGTGCTCGATCACGACGAGCGTATTGCCCTGGTCGGCGAGCCGGCCCAGCACATCGATCAGCCGACGCACGTCCTCGAAATGAAGGCCCGTCGTCGGCTCATCGAGGATATAAAGATTGTGGTCCGATCGGCTCCGGAGCGTCGTCCCCTTCCAGAGCTCGGTGGCGAGCTTGACCCGTTGCGCTTCGCCCCCCGACAGGGTCGTCGACGGCTGACCCAAAGTCAGATAACCGAGCCCCACATCGTTGAGACACGTCGCAATTCGAAGGATCCGCTCGTGCGCCCGAAAGAAGTCGCACGCCTCCTCGATGGTCATCGAAAGCACATCCGCGATCGTCAAACCACGAAACTTTACGTCGAGGGTTTCCTTCGCGTAACGCGTGCCCTTGCACACTTCGCAGGTCACATACACATCGGGCAGGAAGTGCATCGAGATTCGCTTCTGTCCCTGCCCTTGGCAGGCCTCGCAGCGACCGCCCTTCACGTTAAACGAAAACCGCCCCGGTCCGTAGCCGCGCACCCGCGCGTCGGGAACCTGCGCGAAGAGCTTGCGGATGTCGTCGAACATCCCGGTATAGGTCGCCGGGTTCGACCGGGGCGTCCGGCCGATCGGGGACTGATCGACCTGGATCACCCGATCCACATTTCCGATCCCGGTGATCCGCTGGTGCTTGCCAGGAAGATCCTTCGAGCCGAGCAGCTCACGACGAACCGCTTTGAGGAGGATCTCGTTGACGAGCGTCGACTTTCCCGAGCCGCTGACTCCGGTCACGCAAATGAGGCCGCCGAGGGGCAGCGCCACGTCGACCGAGCGAAGGTTGTTGGCTTCGGCCCCACGAATCTTGATCGCCTTCTTCTGGTTCAGAGGCCGGCGCTTCGAAGGAACCGGCACGCTCTTCCGGCCTGCGAGATAGTCTCCGGTGAGCGAACCCTCCGTCGCCTCGATCTCAGGGACCGTGCCTTCAGCGACGATGGTTCCTCCGTGCACGCCCGGCCCGGGGCCGACGTCGAGCACGTGGTCCGCCGACCGAATCATCTCTTCGTCGTGCTCAACCACAATGACCGTGTTCCCAATGTCCGTGAGGTGACGAAGGGTTCGTATGAGGCGCGTATTGTCGCGGGGATGGAGGCCAATCGTCGGCTCGTCGAGCACGTACGCAGCTCCCACGATCCCCGAGCCGACCTGGGTCGCAAGTCGGATGCGTTGCGCTTCGCCCCCGGACAGCGTCGCGGTTCGTCGGTCGAGGGAAAGGTATTCGAGACCCACCGAGCTCAGGAACCCGAGCCGGGCCACCACTTCGCGGACGATGGGTCCCGCGATCTTCTTTTGTTCTTCGCTGAGGCGAAGCGACGCAAATACGGCTCTTGCCTCTTCGATATTGAGCCGGGTCGCGTCGGCGATGTTGAACCGTCGACGATCGGTATGAAACCCGTGCCGCCCCCGGCGCTCCGCGACCGCCGTGGGAAGCGGAGTCTCGCTTTCTAAGAACACCGCGAGCGAACCGATCCCCAACCGATCCCCCCGGCAGGCCCCGCACTCCTGTTCGCGCATGAACTGCTGAAGAAACTCTTTCACCGAAGTCGACTCGGTGCGTTCGAACCACCCGTGAAGGTGGGAGATCACGCCTTCCCACTCGGCGCGAAAGCGCTTGCTCTTCACCGCCGCGGTGCCGCGGAGAAGAAGCGTGCGCACATCGGGATCGAGCGCCCCCACTTTGGTTCCCGGCTTCAGGCCGAACTTTCGGCAAAACCGCCGAATGATGCGGTTGGCGAACACCCCGGCTGGCCCGCCTTTGGCATAGGGGGCAACCCCGCCGCTCTGCAGGCTCTTGTCCGGGTCGGGGAGCACCAGCTCCTCGTCGAAGGTCATCAGCACCCCGAGCCCATGGCATTCGGGGCATGCGCCCTCGGGCGAGTTGAAGCTGAAGAGCCGCGGCTCGAGTTCGCTCAGCGAGCGGTGCGGATGAATCGGACACGAGTGGTGTTCCGAATAGACCGTTTCCTCGAACGCCCCATCCTTGTTCTGCACCGCGATGATCACCGTGCCTTCCGCCGTCCGAAGGGCGGTCTCCACCGAGTCGTTGAGCCGCTGACGGGCTCCTTCACGAATGGTCAGCCGATCGACGACCACTTCGATGTTGTGTTTTTCGTAGCGAGCGAGGCGGCTTTCCTTGGGGTCGTCCACCACCTCGCCGAGATCCACGAGTTCGCCGTCGATCCGCGCGCGCACGAAGCCGTCCTTGGCCAGTTGCTCGAGCACTTCCCGATGAACGCCCTTCTTTCCTCGAATCACCGGGGCGAGAACCATGAGCCGGGTTCCCTCCGCGAGTTCGCTGACCCGAGCGGTGATCTGTGAGGGGTGGGTGGCCACGATCGGCTCTCCGCAGCGGCGGGCCACATCTCCGTCATCATTGACCTCGAGGGGCTCCCAACAGGTGGGCGCGCCGCAGCGGGCGAAGAGAAGCCGGAGGTAGTCGTAGATCTCCGTCGAGGTCGCTACCGTCGACCGCGGACTTCGGCCCGCGGATCGCTGCTCGATGGCGATCGTCGGCGGAAGCCCCTCGATGTCGTCGACATCGGGCTTCTTGAGCTGATCCAAAAACTGGCGAGCGTACGCGGAGAGCGACTCCATGTACTTGCGCTGCCCCTCCGCAAACACCGTGTCGAAGGCGAGCGACGACTTTCCCGAGCCGCTCAGGCCCGTGACTACAACCATCCGATCCCGAGGGATGTCCACGCGAATGTTCTTCAGGTTGTGTTCCCGGGCGCCGCGGACCCGAACCGTGCGGATCGGCTCGAATCGGTCATCGCCGACCTTCCGGGGACGGGTCGCCTGCGCTGCCTTGCGAATCTGTTTCCGGGCTGCCATAGAACCCTCTCTTATGCGGGCCCCGGGCCGCGGCGTCGAGCCTTGAAACGGCCTATCTTCGACGCCACACGACCAAGGTTTTCCATGGCCGAGTACACCATCAAAGTCAGCGACCTGGACGAGTCGCCCAAGGCGCTCCGCTTTCCGATTCGAAGAGAGTGGCTCGCCGCCGAGCTCCAAGGCACCGATTTTTCTCCGGGGCCAGAGTCGGGCGAAGTCTCCATTTCGGCGCATCTCAGCGGCGACGATGTGATCGTCACCGGCACTGCGCAGTCGGGTCTGGTTGTCCCCTGCGCTCGATGCCTTGAAGATGTCTCGTTGGCCCTCGAGGTGAACCTCGGTCTGCTGTTCAGCCCGACCGGGCCCCAGACCCGGCCCACGGCGGAGGAGGCAGAGCTGACCCCCGAAGAGATCGCTCAGGAGTTCTTCGAGGGGGACGAGATCGTCCTCGACAGCATCGTGCGCGAA
Organism: Myxococcota bacterium; assembly: GCA_039187775.1. Lineage (GTDB taxonomy): Bacteria > Myxococcota_A > Polyangia > Polyangiales > JBCCZL01 > JBCCZL01. Next base: position 6,434 of record JBCCZL010000003.1, on the reverse strand, counting down.
GGCCTGATTCTCGAAGTGCCGATGCAGCCCCACTGCACCCGCCCAGAGTGCCTCCGGCGCTGGGAGGGTGGAGTAAAAGAGGCGACCCGCGAGGCGGCGCTCGATCCGCGCCTCTCTCCGCTCCTCGCGCTAAAAGAGCAGCTAGCGAAGAAGTAGCTGCCGGATCCACGAACGAGCTTCCTCGGCGTGAGCCCGATAAGTCTCGCTCTCGGTCAGTGATTCCTGAAACCGGCCGGCTTCGCCGCGTGCCTTGCCTCCGACGAACATCTGGTGAATCCCGAGGGTGCAATCCGCCATCGCCAGGGTGTGCGGAAGATCGATGCACGGCCAGAGGGAAGGATGGTCCGGATCGAACACCAAGACGTTCGCGATCGCCCCCGCGTCGAGCACGCCGGTGCGAGCGTGTGGATGGAGGTTTCCGGGCAGCGAGAACACCCGGTCGAGGAGCCGGCGGCTCGGTCGGTCCGCCCCCGCGCGAAGCTGGTTTCGCTCCGCCCAGGCGGCCCGCGCCGCTGCGGGGGTTCCCTCGGCGCCAAAGCGGCGATAGCTCGCGCTAAACGTCGCCCCGCCGGTGGGTTGGTTCGCAAGGAACCGAAGCTCCTTCTGGACATTCATCGAATCGTTGCTCGCAGCGCAGTCGGTGGCGACAAAGAACGGAAGGCCTTTTTCGGCCCAGCGTCCGACCGGCGCAGGCAGGCCAAAGATCAGCTGCGAGTAGGGGCAGAATCCCAGGCAGTGGCGGTCCGGGACCAGCCGGTCGAGGTCGCGATCGGAGGCAAAAAGGCCGTGGACGAGAAGCACGCGCCGGTCGAGGATCGCGGTTCGCTCGAGGAGCTCGACGGGTGAGCAACCGTGCGCGGCGTGGACTCGCTCGTACTCGTCGAGGCTCTGGGCCACATGGATGTGCACGGGAAGGCCGGTCTCCTCGGCGGCTCGAGCCACGTCGGCGAGCAGTGCGCTCGACACCGTATCCGTGGCGTGGGGACCAAACGCGGTGAAGATCGCGTCGTTCTCGAGGCCCTGGGCGAGCTCCGCGGTCGCTTCGAGCAGGGCGGGCGCCTGACCCACGCCGGGCCCGGAGAGATCTTGGAGCGTCGGCGCGACGACTCCCCCGAGACCCGTGTCGCGGAGCGCCCCGATCACTGCCGACGGGTAGTAGTAGTGGTCCCAGACAAATCCCACGCCGCTCAGGATCGATTCGTACGCGCCCATCCGAGCGAACGCCCGAACCGCGGCTTCGGTGAGCCGAGACTCGTGATGAAAGAACAGGTCTTCGACTAGATTGTCCGGATCGACGTTGGGCCGAACGCTTCGAAGAAAGGTGAGCGCAAGATGGGTGTGGGCATTAACGAAGGCGGGAGTGAGCGGCCGTTCCCCAAAATCCAGCACCTGGCCTTCGAGGTCCGCGGTAAGCGCCGCGAGCTCCTCAGCGCGGGCAACAGTTCGTACCGAGTGGATCCGTTCTCCCGCGATCGACACCACCCCCGCGGACTCGTCCGGCGCACCGGGGACTGCGGTAAAGATTCGCCGAGAGACGAGGTGCAGGGACGGGTCGGTCACCGCCCGGGCGGATAGCCACCGATCGGCGGGGTGCCCGGCGGTGGCGAACCGGTTTGGTGAAGGGCGACAAACAGATTGATCAGCGACGCGCCGCCTTCGGGGCCCGCGTTGCCTTGAAAGTCCATCCAGTAGCGGCCCTGCGGCACTTCGCGGCCCACCACATTTTGGAGGGTGATGAGTTCCTCGGGGTGAATCTCTCGGCCGTTCACGAACACCGCGGTGCCACCGGTGGAGGCGTTGGGAACCATCGGTCCACCAATATTGAGCTGTGCCGGAACAAACTCCTGAGCGGGACCGCCCCAGGGCCCGAGCGCCCCGCTCTCGTTGTCGTACCAGTAGTTGCCGTCCGGCAGTGGCGCTCCTCGGGTCTGATCGATCCTCGCCACCGCGTCGGCATCGGCCTGGCCGAGGGGCTGCTGGTTAAACACCAGAGTGCGTTGGGCCATCGAGACCGTCGTCGCTGGAGCGACTTCGCTCGGATCGTTTCCTGCGGACGTCGACCCGCAGCCAAGCAGCGTGGAGAAGAGCCCACCGAGTACGAGAACGTGTACCAGCTTCACCACTCAGATAGGTATCAGTGAGCGCCGAATCCGTCCACGCAAAACACCGGCGTCGTCCGCCAACCCTCGGATCTCTTCGAGCGAATCGGTGCGATCTCCTCCGAGTCCGCCTCGAAGGTATGCGGATCGATTTTCCAAACGACGAAGGTGCCGCGATTCCGTCCCGAATGGAATCCGAATGGATGGATTCAGTTCACTCCGAACACGATGGCGAACTCGGTGGAACTCGTCTCTCCGGGCGGTGGAAGGCGCCAGCGCTCCACCCGCCGCTGGACGCACCGGGCGAGGCCCGACAACGCCGCCCCCGACTCATTCACCTGGACCGAAGCCACCGATCCGTTCGCTCGGATGCGAAGCTGCACGCGGTGCGTGACTCGAGGCCGGTCGCTTCGACCGCGGATCGCGGTCTGATAACAGCTCTGCAACCCTGCCCGCTCTCGGTTGACCGCCGCCTGTACTTCCTGGTCGCTGGCACGGCGAAGCTCTCGTCGTCCTTCGGCTTCGGGAACGGTGATCGAACTCGCGGTCTCTTCGGCCGTCCAGTGGGAGGGGATCCCCGACGTTGGCTGCGGATCGCGAACCATGGCGGTCGGTCGACGTCCGGGATCGCGGGCCGGGCGCATCGTGGCCTCGATGGTGACTTCCTCAAGCCTCGCGATCGGTTCGTTCTCGAGCGCGGCCTCGTTCTCGAGCGCGGCCTCGTTCGCTTCCGACTCGGGCATCTCGATCGCTACGGGAGCAAGAGGCGTGGTGAGTGCCTTGGCAACATAGACCTTCAGTACGGTCGGTGACTGAACTGCGAGGGTGACGCCGAGGGCAGCGCCGAATGCGATCGCTCCGAGCGCCGCGATCCATACTCCGGGATTCCGAGGTCGAACCGGCGCAACTTCGAGATCCGCAAGTTCCGGGACCGAAGACCCCAAAGCAGGGTCCGCTGGAATGACGAGGACGGTTTCGGGGGCCGGCTGCGGCAGTCGCGGCCGGTTCGACGGGGCATACTCGGCGCGCGGCATTGCGCTCGGTCGTACCGCCGGCGCGGGCGGCTGTACCGGGGATGGCGCCACCACGTCCACCGCGATGCCGCCGTTGCTCGTTCGACGAATGCTCCCTCCACTGCCTCTGACGTGGGGGGCCGGGGGAAGTGAGCGACGAAGCTCTGGGACGGCCGACACGGGACGCCACCCCTCGAATCCCTCCCGCCACACGAGCGTCGCGCCGTCCACCGTTCCGGCCGCGACCTCCCGCCGGAGATCGCTCACGGTGAGCGGTCCGCGCCGTTTGCCCCCCTTCGCGACGAACCACCGGCCGAGTGAAATGACCGCGGCGGCGGGTGGAGGGGCCGGCGGAGCGGTGGAACCGCGGGCGGGTCGAGGACCGCCGAGTCGGCGATCGGCAGGGGGTGGGGGAACGACCGCGCTTTGACGATCGGAACGGCCCGCATACGGCGTCGGCGGACTCTCAGAAGCCCGGGAAACCTTCGGGGCTCGGTCCCCGCCTTCGGTCGGCCCCGCGCTCACTCGGGTGATCGCACCACATTTTCGGCAACGAATTCGAAACGGTTGCGGCCGTGGCTTTGACAATCGAACCGCTGTTCCACATTTCCCGCAGCGAACCTTCACCTTCATGTCCATTCTGACCCAGTTCTGGGCCGGACCCAAACCCCGCCGGAACTCAGTGCTCGGTGCGACCCAATCCTCGGACGCGAGCTTGGTCAAAAAGCTTCAAGCGATCCCGAAACCGCGCTTTTCCCACCATGACTCTCCAAGAAATCGCTGATTCTCATGTTCTCGGGCGGGCCCTCGATGTCCTTCGAGACCAGTTCGAAGGCTTCGAGCTCATCGCCCATTGGACCCAGGGCGAGTTTCACCACGATCTCGTGCTCCGGGTTCACGCGGCGAACCGGCTCCCCGCCCCGATTCTCGTGGTCTCCACCAACTGCAACGGGGGCGTGAAGGAGATCCTGGCCTTCGACGAGGTCCCCGATCGATGGGCCCTCTGGCATCACCGCTGCCCCGAAGAACCCGAGTTCGACGGTGACCTTCCGGCGATCCGCGGCTGCGCGCGAACCGTGCATTGGTTCGACCCCTGCGAGCTCATTTCCCCCGCCGCCCGGAGCGAAATCCGCCCGGAGTTTCGCCAGCGCGAACGAGGTGGGGGCTGGCGCCTTCGAAAGTCCGACTAACGCGCCGCTCCACCGCGGTCTCCACGGCAACCGCTACCCTGGGCTCGTGAACCTCGATCCGCGAACCCTCGACATCGTCTTTCTCGTCGCCAACGTGAGCACTGCGCCCGCTTGGCTCGCCCTCGTGTTCGCGCCAACATCACAGATCACGCGATGGCTCACCCAAAGCGTGCTTCCCTTTGCACTCCTCAGCGTGGCCTATTGCGTGTTGCTGTTCACCGACTTTGGGGGTGGTGGCGACGCGAGCATGTTCAGCCTGAATGGAGTCATGGCGATCTTTGACAAGCCTCAGACCGCGATCGCTGCGTGGATTCACTACCTGGTGTTCGATCTCTTCGTGGGGGCGTGGGAAGCGGAAGATGCCAAGACCCACGGCATCCGGAGAATCGTGCTGATCCCGTGCCTCTTCGGAACCTGGTTCTTCGGACCCGCCGGGTTTCTCGTGTACTTGCTTGCCCGAACCGTGCAGCGAAGGAGCGTCTGGCTCGATCACTCGTCCTGCTGAAGCGCCTGCGTCTCGCCCTCGCTGTCGCCGTTGATCTCGACCACCAGTTCATCGAGCGGCAGTTCAACGAGTTCCGGCTCCGGTTCCGGCATCACGGCTTGTTCCACTTCTTCCACCGCGACGCTCTCGGCCGGGGGCGCCTCGTCCACAGCCTCGGTGGCCGTGTCGCCCTGGAACAGCATTCCCACGCCAAGGCCTGCCGCGGCGCACAGCCCGATCACGGCAACCCCAATGAGGATCGTCTTGGTAGGGCTCCGCTTCGGCAACGGCGGAGGCAGGGACGGGGGCATCGAGAGCTTCCGGCCGGCGGTGGATGCAGCGGGGGAATCGTCGACGACTGCAGCCTCGACAACTACGGCCTCGACAACCGCGCCATCGCTGTCGCCGGCCGCGTCCTCTCCGGCTTGCTCGGCTTCGTACTGCCGGATGTACTCCTGCACCTCGTTGGTCGAGACCTCCATGGTTCGACCTTTGTTGATTCCAGTCTTTTTTTCGTCGCTCATCTCGAGGCCTTAGGGGCGCGTTTACGAGGGGCCCCTCGCGAGGCACAGTGTACAGCATGGCCAGAATCCCGCCTCCCCCGGGACCCGGACGTCTTCCTGCCCGGCCTCCGCCGCCCCCACCACCGGTCCCTCGCCGGTCGGCTCAGACCGTGCGTCGCCCGCCGCCCCCGCCGGTTCCGGTTCAAAAGAAACCACCGACGATTTCCCCGTCGACGCGGCAGAAAATCACCATCTCCGAAAACGCGCAGCGACTTCGAGACGAACAGGTCATGGCGGAAGTCCGTTACTACGGCAGCGGTCAGACCAACGCCGAGCTCGATGCGATCACCGCGGCGGTCGTCGACGAGCTCCATCAGCTTCGGGGGGCCGGCGAGGAGTCGCGAACCAGCACCGACGTGGAGATCGAGCTCATCCAACACCTCCGCGAGCTCCTCGAAAAGCTCTTCTCTCCCCAGCGGTCGGCGTTCCTAAAAACTCTACTCATCGATGTCCAGCGCCGCGTCACTCAGCTCTTCTTCAACTCAGAGCTCTACGCCCGGATCACGGAAGCGAGTGCGGAAGAAGTACCGGAAGCGAGCTGGCCGGAGCAGGCGCTTTACTTTGCGCTCAAACGTCGGGAGACCGATGTCTTGGATGAGCTCCGCGCCATCCCGGTCAGCGACCCGCTGGTTCGAGACCACGCGGCGGACCGCTTTCAGGGGTTCCTTCGACAGCTCTGCACCGATTTTCTGTCTCGCACCACGCCGGAGTTGGAGAGCCTTCTTCGGATCTACCGAACGGAGCTTACTCGCTACTTCTACAAGGACTTTCCTCCGGGGATCGGCGAACTCGCCTGGGAGGTCATCCGCCAGTCGCGGGTCGCCGCGGGGCATCGGCTTGGCTACAAACTGACGGCGGATCGCTTTCCCGCATTTCGAGAGACCTTCGACAAGCGTTTTTCGGAGCGACTCGCGCTTCAGATTCACGAACCGATCCTCAAAGCGGCCGGCGAGAGCGACACTGCGTTTCGCGAAGCGACGCTTGCGTTCGTGGCGTCCCCCCAGGTCCACAGCACGATCTGCGCGTCCGTCAGCGACGCGATCTACGACTATCTTTATGGTGAGGGGTTTCTCGACCTCCCGCCT
>JBCCZL010000002.1:0-60733 GCA_039187775.1 Myxococcota bacterium | reverse complement strand
GACGCTGAAAGGTGGCTTCGACGGGGGCGTCTTTTGATCACGAGTCGGCGAGCGACGGGTGGTGAGGCAGAACTCGAACTCGGTCCGATGCCGGATGAAGAGTTGACGCAAATCGCTCATCGGCTTCAACCAGAGCTCGGCGATCTTCACCAAGAAGTGCTGAAGCGCGCTTCGGGAAGTCCCTGGAAACTCAAGTATCGGCTCGGCACGGGACCGGGCGATCGGGTGCTTCCCGAGCGGTCTGAGTTTGAGCGACTCGATGCGCCGTCGCGCTGGCTGCTCGAAAACCTTGCCGTCGTTCAGGTCGGCCTTGGGGTCGAAGAAGTGAAGCGGATCGCCGGCGACGCGCTGACGGAGTCGCGTCAGGAAGCGCTTCGCCGCGCGGGCTGGCTCGACGGATCACGACTGCTTCGCCTTCACGATCGGGCGCGGGCTCTGGTTCCGCTCCCCGATGCGACACGGCGAGCGGAAGTGGGCGCTGCGCTCGTCCAACCGAACTTTTCGTATGCCGCCACCGAGGGCCTCCGCATCCTGATGGAGGTCGACCGGCTGGGGTTGATCGCATTCCTCGATGCGCATTTTGATGCCTGGGTTAGCGGCGGCGGAGCCGCTCCACTGTTTCGCATCCTGCAAGGCGTGCGGCCGGACTCCGACTGCGCGGAGCGGATTGGCCACTATCGACTCAAGCTTGCTCCGATCATTGGAAGTCGGGAAGCGGCGGAGTCGGTGAGCATGGAGCTTGCGACGACCACCGAGGCGAAGCTCGACTACTGCCACCTCCTCACCGCTCGAAATCAGGATCCGGACGCCGCGGCCCGGCTGGCGGAGGAGGTGTTTGAGGAGTGCGCGAAAGGAAGCGAGCTCCAGGGTCGGGCGACGATTCTCTGGGCGCGCGCTCTCTCGTTCACCGACCCGGGGGCCGCGCTCGAGCGGATCGCAGAGTTCGAGAAGATTGCGGTGGTCGAGGGAATTGCGGTGGTCGAGGGAACTGCGATGGTCGAGGGAACTGCGATGGTCGACAACGCTGCGGTTCCCGAGGGAACTGCGATGGTCGAAGGAACTGCGATGGTCGAGGGAACTGCGATGGTCGAGGGAACTGCGATGGTCGACAACACTGCGGTTCCCGAGGGCGCATCTGAGCTCGCTCGCATCCCTGAACCCCTGGTCGTCGAGCTCGACTCGGTTCGTGCGAATATCCTTGCCAAGCTCGGGCGAAAGACCGAGGCGGTGTCGCTTGCCAAGCGAGTGGGGTCGGTTCTTCTGCGGGACCTCAGCACCGAAAACTCACGGCGGGCTCTTCGTCGGGTGATGTTTGCGATTCACGAAACCGAGCCCGAGCTCGCGCTCGAGTTCCTGCAGGCGCTCGCGGCAAAGGAGCCGGAGCTTGGGCGATTTACCTTCACCGGTCGCCACCTTCGCATCGCTCGCGCTCACCTCTGCTTTGAGCTTGGCCGGTTCTCAGAGGCGCGGGAGGTTCTCGATGACGCGGCGCCCTCGTCGGCGCCGAGCGACGTACTGACCGCCGACGTCGCCTTTCAGGACGGACGTTGGTGCTTGACCTTTGGCGACCTTGCGCGGCTTGAATCGGTGATCGAACAGGCGGGGCGCTTGGAGGCGAGCGCGGACGCGCAGTGTGGGATCTTCGGTCTTCGAAACGAGCTGGGTTGGCTTCGGGGCGAAGCTCCACCGAAACACATCGCCGAGCCGGCGAACGCGTCGAATGCTCCCGCTCACTGGAGGAGCTACAACCTCGGCGTCGGCGCACGCTGGCGCATCCGCTGGGGGAAGGAAGCGTTGCCTCCCCCCCTCGACGCCGCGCCCTACGCACGGCATCGTGCCGTCGTGCGGCTCACCTTGATCGATCGAGCGATCGTTGATGGCGATCCTCACCAAGGGCGTGAGCATTGTCGTCGAGCCCTCGCCGACCTTCAGGAGGTTCGTTCGGCGAACGGGATCGCTGAGGTCTCCGAAGCGGCGCTGGACCTTGCGCTCATCTGGAATCGGAGCGACGTGAAACACATTGCCGCGCAGATCCGCCGTTCGGTGCCCAGCGCCAAGCGTTTCGAAGCCGCCGCCGCGTTCGCCGACTGGGCATCGTCCGAGGAACTGGATCCCCGAGCGCTCGAAGCTCTCGCAAAGCTCAGCAACGAAGCGCCGGTGGTCGCGCGACGAGCAGCCTCGCTGCTGGGGATCGAGGCATCTCTCGACCTCGTAGATCAGCGGGTCCTCGCCGCGGTTGAGAAGCGGCGCACGTGGACGTGCCGGAGCGTTGGGGGCGTAGGGCCAGCGCTGGCCTTAGACCTACGGCGGAAAGGCGTCCAACGCTCTGACGACACCTTTATTGCGCTCGAGGACGCGCCGCTCTTGCTGCGGATCCTCGAAGCGTTGGCGAGCGCCACGCCGAAGACGAAGGAAGCGCTCTTTCTCGAGGCCTGGCGAGAAGCGGAGTACCACCCGCTTCGGCACGACAATAAGCTCCGCGTCGCCGTTCGCAAGCTTCGACAGCGCGTGGAGCCCAACCTCAAGCAACCCCAGTTCGTTCTCACCTGGGCCGAGGGGTACGAGCTTCGCCGCCCGTTTCGAGTGATCGCGCGCAAGCGCGGAGACAAGCTCGACTAGAGAATCTGGATTTCGTGGACCCCGCGGTCCTGCTCTTCGGGGACCGGTTCGGGCTCGCGCTTCGTCGGAAGCGGAAGCTCGAGCTCCAGCTGACGCTGGGGGCGCTCGCGCTGGCGCTCGCGTTCTCGGAGCTGCTCGATAATGTACGGGGGCAACATGGCACTTGTGAGAGTGCACACGCCATGCCCATCTTGGGTCGATGATGATCATTGAGAAAATTGTCGTCTGAGCGCAGCAGGTGTGAACGAAATGTCCGGCCGAGACCCTAGCTGCCCGGCTATTCGAGTCGCCGCGCCCACCGGGGCCGCGTGGGGGAATCCGACGCCCGAGGTCCCGTGTTGTTCGAGGGGAAGGACTTGGGTAGCGACCACCTTGACTTCGGGCCGGAGCAGGGCACACCGAGTGCCGATGGGGGAGTGGATGCACTCACTGCAGGGACGTCGCGGATGACGGCGGAGGCCGGACATCCTGTTGGAGTGATCTCCGAGGAGCGACAACGTTGGGAGTCTCTCGTTGGACAGCTCACCGAAGGCCTCGTGGAGCGGGACGAAGCCGCGCGTATGCTTCTTTTGGCGGTCCTCGCAGGGGAACACGTTCTTCTGATCGGCGCACCGGGGACCGCCAAGAGCATGCTTGCCCGCCGGCTTCACCGGTGCTTTCGGGCGGGCGCCTACTTTGAGCGGCTCCTCACGCGGTTCTCGGTTCCCGAAGAGCTTTTTGGGCCGCTTTCGATCCGGGGCCTGGAAGAAGATCGATACACCCGGCTGACCGAGGGCTTTCTTCCAACCGCAACGATCGCGTTCCTTGATGAGGTGTTTAAGGCGAACAGCGCCATCCTCAACGCGCTTTTGACCTTGCTCCACGAGCGCGAGTTCGACAACGGAGCCGGTCGGGAGCCGGTGCCGCTTCTCTCGGTGGTGGGGGCGAGCAACGAGCTTCCCGAGAGCGACGAGCTGGGAGCCCTGTATGACCGGTTTCTCCTACGCTTGGTGGTGGAGCCGGTTTCAGATCGGGGATTCGATGCCGTGCTCCGGCCCGCCAAAACCGAAGCAAAGCACCCGTTGGAGCCTTGCCTCGACCGGGAAGCGCTAAGCAAGATTCAGGCGGAGGCCGCATCGGTCATTCTTCCGGCATCGGTCCGCGATGCATTGCGCGAGATTCGTCGATCGCTTCAGGCTCGCGCGATCTATGTGTCCGATCGGCGCTGGCAGAAGCTCGCAGGACTTCTTCGCGTCATGGCCGCGACGGAGGGCCGGACGACCGCTTCGATTCTCGACGTGTGGATATGCGAGCACGCGCTTTGGAACCTCCCGGAGCAGCGCAAAGTGGTTGCCGAGGCCGTTCGCGACGGTATCCAGCAGGTGCTCGTGGAGGAACCAAAGCGCATTGAATCGCTCCTTCGCGCGTTTGAGGCGCAGCTCGACCGTGAGCACAAGACAACCGCGGCGCGGGTGGGGGCCGATGGGCGAACCTTGTTCGTTGACGAGCGGAGCGGGGCTTCCACGACTAACCCTGCCGGTCCTGGGGATCTCTTCGTCGCGCCGCGAGACTTCCGAGGAGCCGAGCGTAGCGGTCACACGTCGGAAGAGCTCTGGGAGAAACACTTTCGCCACGTTCCCGATGGGATGGCGCGGCTCCTCGAGTGGACGGAAAACTCCGCGCATGTCGTTCGTCGGCGAGAGCGAGAGGTGTCGCGAGGTCCGAGGGTATACAGTGAAGATCACATTGCCCGTCGACGTGAACAGGTGGCGCTCGTCGTGGAGGACCTCGAGCGGTTCGAGCGCGGTCTGTCGTCGATCGTCGATGCAGAGTCTTTGTGGATTGCCCCGAAACGGGGGCTGGAGAACGCGGAAGCCGCCCGTGATGGTTTGCGTCGACTCGCCGAACTCGGCCCCCTGCGATCCCGGATCGAACAGCTTGCGTCGGAGCTTTCCGAGGATGAGCGTTCGCGATGACGGTGGATCCGTCGGAGCCGCCCGACGACCTTGAGGTGAGCTACCGTTTTGTCACCGAGCTACCGGAGGAGCTCCGCCAGCCGACCATCGTGAATCTGCATGGCGAACTTCGCACCCGAGGCCCGGCCGTCGCGACGATTCATCTCGAACTTCTTCATGGCCGGATGCCGCCGGCCGAGGAGCTCTCGTGGCCACACGAGCCGCTCCGGGGCGCATTCTTTCGAGCGCTCGAAGCGAGCGGCATCTGTCCGATCTGTGACGGGGATCCGGAGCTCGCCAGCGAGGTGGTCGGGTACGTGCTTCGCGAGATGGATCACGCGGAGCGATTCTTCGAGCGGGCCCTCATCGGGTTTCAAGCGATCGCGCCGGACCGGCCGACTCTCGCCGAGGTCGAAGCGGTGGCTGACGAGGGATGCGAGGCGGACGCGGAGCGCCTGGCCCTCGAGCTTGCGGCCGAGGGGTTTGAAGCGCGCCTCTCCACGCAGTTGGATGATCGCGCGAGCCTCCTCCGTGAGCTCAGCGAGGTGATGGATGCGCTTGAACGGCTCCTCCGCCTTCCCCCGGGCACCGGGCGCGGGTGGCTCAAGGCGATGCCCCGGGACGATGCGCTGGAGCTTCGGGCGATCCTCGCGAGGCTCGAGGAGGTTCGGGCGATCCTCGTGAGCTTGGGGCGAGGAATGGAGGGCAGCGCGGACGACGAGGCTCCCGAACGGGTCGGCATCCAAGTGGAGCGAACCCTTACGGAGCGGGTTCGGATCCGAGGGCCGGAAGGGGCAGAGGTGCGAGGCGTGGAACGATCCAATGAGGTCGCGCGGATGCTTCCGAGCGAGGCCGCGCTTTTGACCCACCCGGTCCTGCGACTCCTGTGGCATGCGCGGCGAACCGAAAACGCGCTCTTCGCCTACCACGCCAAGGGCGTCTGGTCCGAGCGGATTCGGCGGACCCAGCGCTTTGAAGACGGTGAGAAACTCGCACCGCCTCGAGCGGAGCGGGTACCCGTCATCGTGGTTCTCGATACTTCGGGTTCGATGTTTGGGTTCCCTGAAGCGTTCGGCAAGGCGTTTGTGCTGCAGACCATGGCGCGTTGTTCGTTCGAGGAGCGGCCATGTTACGTCTATAACTTCAGCGGTCCCGGCGATCTGGTGGAACATCAGCTGAGCTTTGGCGAAGCAGGGACGAGGGCGTTTCTTCGATTCCTCACCATGTCGTTCCACGGCGGCACCGTGATTCATGAAGCGATTCGACGGGCGTGTGAGCGCCTCAAGGACGGGGCGTGGCGGCAAGCCGATGTAGTCATCGTGAGTGACGGGCTATTCGAGGCCGAACCCAGTCGCGATGCGGTGGCGGCGGCGAAGAAGTTGGGCAACGTACGCTTCCTGGGCGTTCGACCGGGGCCGGCACCGCCGGAAGTGGTCTTCGAATCGGACATGCGGGAAGACACCATCCTCCACATGTCGAGCGATTCGGATGCGCCCGAGCCTCCGGACGGCTTCTCAGAGCTTGGGTGCGACGAGGTCTATTCGATTGAACGTTGGATCCGGACGACCCTCGCGCCATCGACTCGGCGAACTTCTCGCGGAATGAACTGAGCGGCTACTCGGGCCCTTCGAGCGGGCCGCGGTGAAACTCCATGTACCAGAGCTCGGCGGCGGGCGAAGGCGCGGCTTGGCGATACCACTCGCTCACGTGCTCGTCGTCGTTCACAAACGTCTCCGGTTCGTCCACCGGCACCGCTGCCCACGACTCGCCGACGAACTCTCGCAGCGTATCCATCCGGGCCACGAGTGATTTCATCGCCCCCAAGTTGTGGAAGTGGCTATCGGTCAAACGGAGGCGAGGAGCGCCGGCGACGATCCGGATAAAACACGGGCTCGGCCGACGCTTCGTGACCGTCGTCTCGCTCACCCGTCCGGTCATCGGGTGGCGCAAGCGGCTCATTTCCTGCGCCTCAACGAACGCTACGCTGGCCAGCTCGGGCTCAAGGACCACGAGATACTCGTACGTTTGACTCACACCTCTAGCGTTCGGAGAAAGGCTCCCGTCGTCCACTCGCCTTCATCACGAAGGCAAGGAGTCAGGATCGCTACACTCCTCGTCATCCGCGCGATCACGCTCGCCAAGCCCGCATCGGTCACCAGTCGGCGTGTCTCGCGCCCGAAAGCACTGCCTTCCCCCGGCCTTCTCCCTCCAGCCGTCCTCGCGGTACGTCGAGTACCGCTGCGGCGTCTTCCCGTCCGAGGTCCGCGGGAATCCAGCACTTTCGAACGCGATCCATCACCTCTGGTGACCGATGCGGGCTAGGAGGGCGTTCGAGACACTCCACTCTTTGACCAATTGACCGCGAAGGCGAGATCGCTTGGCTCGTCGCTAGGTTGATCGCCAGGCGGGTTAGGGTGGTTTCCGCTAGCCACGGACGTAGGCGACTCCCCTGGGGAATATCGAGAAACGGCCCAAAGTTCTTCCGCCCGGTTTGGCTCGGGCGCGCCACTCCCTTTCGAGGCCATTCGTAGTTGGTCGACGAAGGGAGATGCTATGGCTCGACGCACGACCCGTCCCGCCGGTCCGTCCGTTCCCCAGTCCGCGTCAATGCGAGCGATCGGCTCGAGCGCGGGGCGAGCGCCTGGTCAATCACGAGCGGCCACGATCGGACTGCTCATCGGCATCTTCGGGTCTCTCCCCGCGTGCCAAGGGGCAGTGGGCGAGGGAGCAGGTGATGACCCATCCGGAGGGCCGGACGGGAGGGGCCCAGGGTCGAGCCCCATGACCGATCCATTTCCCGATCTCCCTGCACTCGAAGACGACACCGATCCCAACACCCTCGACCATGCGCGGCTATTTCAGTGCGATCCTGCAACCGACCACGGGGCGACACCTCCTCGCCTCTGGCGCTTAACGTCCGACCAATACCGGACGAGCTACTTCAGCGGGCATCGGCTTCGCGGTTTGAGTTCGCTCGCCGTTGACAATGGGCTTCTCACATCTCGCCAGGGGCGAGGCTACTTCACGAACTATGCGGCAACCGGAGGCATGGACGAGCCGACCTACGACACCCTGTTACTCGTGGCGACGGAGCGGGCGAAAGCCGTCGAGTACGACGAACGCTCAGTACCCGAGTGTGTTCGCGACGAGAGCCCGACGGCAGCGGACTGCTTTCGCGAGTACTTTCGCTCGGGGCATTGGCGGGAGCTTGCGAAGGTCGGTCTCGCGGACCCGTCGCCCACCGCTGAGGACCAGGATCGTACGGTGGCCCGTGCGATGGAGCTCGCTGCGACCTTCGGAAAAGTCGAAACGCTCCGAGCGATGCTCGTTCATCGGATGCTCACGCCCGAATTCGTCTTCCGAAGCGAGCTTGGAGCGGCGGGCCTCGCGGACGCGTCGGGCCGGCGCCCGCTGACGCTTCTCGAGCGACGTCAGGCGCTGGGGTTCACCGCGCAAGACAGCTTGACCAACGGGTCCGTGAGAAACGCCCTGAACGGGCCGTACGAAGACGGATCCCTCATGAACCCCGAGGTCGTGGCTGAGGCGACTCGTCAGCTCTTCGCGACACCGAGCGAAACCACCACTGTCGGACGGTTTCTTCGCCAGTGGCTCCAGTACTCGGCGATTCCCTTTCGAGATCAGGCCACCAACAAAGCCGCTCAGGATCTCATGGAGGACTTTCCCGACCTTTGGCTTCAGCCGTACGACAAAGATTGGGTCAATGCTCGAAACCGCCAGTCACAACGACTGACCGGACGTCTCGAGACGCTCGTCGACAGGAGAAGCGGCTTCCTTGACGGCCTCCTCCTCGGTCAGTCGGGGGAGGGCGTCGAGCCACGGTTCGGCCTTTTGACGGATCCCGCCTGGCTCGTGGCGTTTTCGAATAACTTCGATCCCGATCCGATTCGACGAGGTGAGTTCATCACCGAGCGCCTTCTTTGCAATGCCCTCCCGCCGATTCCGCTCGACGTGGTTCCTCAGGTTCCCGACGTAGACGGAGCCACGCTCCGCGAACGTCTCGCCCAGCACAGTGAAGACGCGCAGTGCAGCGGATGCCACCAGTTCCTCGATGGGATCGGCATCGGTCTTCAAGGCTACGACGACTACGGTCGTTACCGGCTCGGCGAGCCGGTTCGGATGCGGGACGCCGAGGACCCAAGTCGATCGACGATTGCGATTCGCGAGATGGACGAAACGGGAACGCTCCTCGGGTCCGGAGATGCGGACGGGCCGTTTGATGGAGCCGGAGAGCTATCGGAACGGCTCGCGGGCAGCGCTCGAGTTCGTCAATGCATGGTTCGGCATGCGTTTCGGTTCTGGATGGGGCGGAACGAGCGCTACGGGGACGCGTGCACGCTCAGTGCGATGGACGGCGCGTATGTCGACAGCGGCGGCGACCTTGTCGAGCTCCTCGTGGCTCTCACCGCGAGCGATTCTTTTCTGACCCGAGACCCTGCCGCGGACGCTGCGATGGAGGCGGAACAATGAGACGACGCGAACTTCTATGGGGAGCCGGCCTCGGGGCGGGGGCGGCGCTTCTGAGTCCCATGATTCGAAGCCTCGTCTCCGACGCCGAGGGGCAGTCGGCTCCGATCAAGCAGGTCGTGTTCGTCCTCGCCGGGAACGGAATTCTCAGCCGCATTCGTCCGCCGGAGCTCGAAGACGAGCGAGGACGGGCGGGCGACGTGATCGGCGGTCAACGAAATGCGGCGTTTCACGATGTCCCGTTCACGAGTCTCGCGGCGACCATGACCAATCTGGAGCGCTACCGGGACCGCCTGACCATCCTCGATGACATGTCGGTCGGACTGGGAGGAGGCCACTATCAGGGCGCGCCGAGCATGTGCGCCCTTCCCAATGCAGGCTCGGGTCCCGGGGGAGAGACCATCGATCATTTCCTCGGCCGCCACATCGGGAGCGACTCACCGGTTCCGTTTTTGGCAGTCGGCGCTCAGGGCAACGAAGGGCGCTACGCTCGAACGGTATGCGCGACCGGCCGTGGTCGCTACCACACGATTCGCTGCGATCCGCGGGACGTCTACGGGATGCTCTTCGGTCCTTCCGACGAGGCGAGCCGCATCGAGTTCGAACGCAATCGAAGCATCATGAACTTCCTCCGCGAGGACGTCGGTCGAACGAGAAATGCGCTTGGCGGAACGGAACGCGTCAAGCTGGACCAGTACCTTCACGTGCTCGAGGGCATCGAGCATCGCGATCAGCGCATCGGCGAAACCCTCGCATCGGCGGCGAACTGCGACGTGCCGGCGCTGGAAGACAACCTCTCCCTTTCCGAGGGGCGTCAGGCGTCGATGTTCGAACTGGTCGGCGCGGCCCTGGCGTGTCGGCTGACCCGGGTGGCCACGATCGCGATCAACACGGGGCGGAAGTTCGATCATCTATACGAAGGCCTCGGCTACACCAAGGGGCTGCACGGAATCGGTCATGGAGGTTCCGACCCGGTTCACGGCGGGGATGCGGTCATCCATAACTATCATGCGGGCCTCATCGCCGGGCTGTGCGATCGCCTTGCCGAAGTTCCGCAGGGGGATGGAACGATGCTCGATCACACGCTGGTCGTCTGGCACAACGAAAACGGGCGCGACCACCACTCCCGGCCACATCACCACTGGTCTTTGATGTTGATTGGCGGGAGCGGAGGATTCCTAAGGCCGGGGGGCCGCTACGTACGCTTCCCTCCCCAGGGGTCGCCGGGGCATCGGAGAGTTGCCGATCTATGGACGACGTTGTGTCACGGCGCGGGCGTCATGGTGGAGCACTTCCAACCCGACTCGGTCCTTGCGCTCGAGGGGCGGATCGATGCCCTGGTGGCGTAGTCACTGGCTGGCCGCGTGGGTGTTGGGCGTCGGGCTGGCGGCTCTCGGGGGATGCGAGGGCAGCGTCGAGGCAAGCGACGGGAGTCCACCGCTGGCGGAAAGCCGCCGTCCCCGGCCGCCGGGCGTCCCGCTCCCTGGAGACGCCTCCTGCCGGCCGCCGCCGGAGCGACTATGGCAGCTCACGCCGCTCCAGCTCGCGTCGCTTCGGCAATCTGCGTTCGCGAACGAACTCGACGGAGAAGACACGTTGGCGTCGCTTCCTTCTGCGCTCGAGCGCTATCAGGTGACCGGAGAGCCATTTACGAACGATCCGTCGACGCTCAACGCGTCGCGGCTCCTCATGACCGAGCTAAATCGACGAGACCGGGCGATGTTGGAGCCCCTCGCGCTCTGCGACGGAGGATGCGACGCGGCGATCGGTCGCTTCGGCTCGGCGATCCTCCGGCGACCTCTGACCGCCGAAGAGTCGGCCGTCTTGAACGACGGCTTCGCCCGTGACCGCACCGCGTTCGGAGACCAACGGGCGACCCACATCGCGCTTCGGCGCCTCCTTCTTCATCCCGCTGCGTTGTTTCGGTCGGAGCTTGGGGTCCTCGACGAGGCGACCGGAGTCCTGTCGCTGAGCGACCACGAAATCGCCGACTTCATCGCATTTACGATCTTGGATGCGCCACCCGATGCGGAGCTTCGAGCAAAGGCCGATGAAGGCGCTCTCCACGACGAAGCGGGTCGGTCTCAGCAGGTGATGCGCCTCGCCGCCGAAGTTCCGGACCGTGAGCGTTGGGTGCAGGGTTCGAGCGACTCCCCTCGTCCGCTCGTGCGGGGCCTCGGACGCTTCTTCCGCGAATG
The DNA here is from genome assembly GCA_039187775.1 of Myxococcota bacterium. GTDB lineage: Bacteria > Myxococcota_A > Polyangia > Polyangiales > JBCCZL01 > JBCCZL01. The sequence goes on along the minus strand of JBCCZL010000002.1, from coordinate 49,497 downwards.
GCTCGATCTCGACGAAATCCAGCTTGCTCCAGGAGATCCGCGGGTCCTTCGATGGTTCGAAAACGAGGCGATGCTGCTCATCCACTCCGTACTCTACGAGGAAGACGCGCGCCTCGAGACCTTGCTTACCGCGGATTACACCTTCTACAGCCACACCCTCGCCGAGTTTTATGGCTACCCTCGTGACGAGAACGCGGAGGGTCGACCGCGGCGGGAGACGACCGACGGCCGGCGCGGGATCTTGATGGGGGGCGGCTGGCTCGCCGCCCACGATGGGGCCACCGCCCGGGGCAAGTTCATTCGCGAGCGACTCTTCTGCCAGGACGTGGTGCTCCCCGAAGAAGATGTCGACATGAACCTTCCGGGCCTAGAGGCCGAGCTCGAGCGAGAGCAGCGGACAAACCTCTCGCCGCGAGAGGTGCGAGCGCGGCATATGTCCGACCCGAGCTGTGCGGCTTGCCATCGTCAGCTCGATCCCCTCGGCTTTCCGTTCGATGGATTCGGCGAGATGGGGGAGGCGCGAGGAGAGTGGGACGGCTTTCCTATCGACACCGCGGGCGAGATCGTGGGCACCGCGGCATCCGACGGCTCGGTGGCGGACGCGCAGGAGCTCGTGGCCCACCTTGCAAACTCGTCGGACGTTCGCCGCTGTTTCGTCGAACAGATGTATCGCTACGTGCATGGTCGGGCGTGGGCGGAGAGCGACCGCTGCTACCTCGACTGGCTCGAGGCGCGCTTCGAGGAGACCGGGGGAAACGTCTTAGACCTCTTCGGCCAAATGCTGTTGGGGCCTGAGGCTCGCTTGCGAACGCCCATTTGGGCAGAGGAGAACCGATGAGGCGACGGGAGGTCCTGGTGGGCGCGGGGGCCGGCCTCGGTCTTTTGTCGGCAACCACCCGACGACTCATCTCCGAGGCGCAGGGGCAGGGGGCTGAACCGAAGGGCCGACGGCTGGTGGTGCTTACGGATGGAAACGGCTGGGGCCACCAGGGGATGCAGCGACGGGGTGAGCCGCTCGACACAACGGTGCGCTCGCCGGATGACTGGGATCTGCCGGTTTGTCTTTCGCCGTTCGGGCCAGTGGCGTCGGAGGTCACCATCGTGCGTCGGCTTCACAATCGGGGCGGCGGCGGGCTGCACGGAAACGGTTGGGCGACGCTGAGCGCGGTGCCTCCGATCGCGAATGGCCCGGGGGGCGTGTCGTTCGATCGGTGGGTCGCCGGGGAGGTCCACGCCGAGGATCCGTTCCCCTCGGTCGCCCTCGGGGTGACCCACAAACGGGATCGAGCGCCCGTGTGCACGAGCGCCGACGGCCCTCGCCGCCCTTTTCCTGCGATCGCGTCGCCGTTGGATGCATACGAGGTTCTATTTGGTGGAGATCGCGATGACTTGAGCGCGGAGCAGCGCCTCGCGGAAGAGCGATCGCTGCTCGACGGGGCGATCGAGGATGTGGACCGCGCTCGAGCGGAACTCGCCGCACCTGAACGGCGCAAGTTCGATCAGCTTCTCGACTCGTTCCGAGGCCTCGAGCGAGAGCTCGGTCGACGGCAAGAGATCCTCGGAGGGAACGCGATTCCGCCCCTTCCACAAGGAGATCTCGAAGCCCGTGGGTTGGCGCCGGACGTGATTCGAGCGCACGGTTCGATTCTCGCCCACGCGATCGGCCTCGGTCTCACCTCGGTGGGCCACCTGAGCCTCTACGGTCTCGACGCGCACAACGCGGGATGGGGAGGGATCGGTTACGGCGGCGACGCGCACGAATCGCTAATGCACCTCGAAGGCTACACCCGCGAGCGAGCCACGGAGGCGGTGACCGAGATCGCCCGCTTCAAGGCAGCGGAGCTGATGCACATCCGAAACGTGCTCGCGAGCTTCCCCGAGGGCGACGGAACCGTCGCGGACCAGACGGTGTTCGTCTGGATCAATAGCGGTGGCGGCAAGCACCACGATGGACGGGACTGGCAGATCGTCGTGACGATCGGTCGTCCGGGCGGTGGCTTCCAGGCCGGGCGCTACATCGAAGCAAATCGGAGCGAGCGGGAGACGATCAATCAGGTCCTGCTGGCGGTGGGTCAGGGCCTAGGGGTCGAGCATGATGTGTTCGGTCGTCCGGAGGACTGCCCGGGGCCGCTCGCGGAGCTCGGGTAGTGAATCGCCGGCTCCGAGGTCAGGCGTCTCGACCGGGGTGTTGGGTGACGATCCTGTCTTCCGGTTGGATGGCGGTGTCGGCGGGATGCGGTGACGGTATTGGCACTGGCATCGGCGCCGGCGTCGACAGCGCGGCGCCACCGAGTGACGGCGCGGCTGGCGATGTGGTCCTGGATGCGCGAGCGTCCGGCGATGCGGAGATGGACCGTACTGTCGCTTTTGAGCCGTTCGACTTCTCGGTGCCGGAGCGTGCGGAGCAAACGGTCGAGGCTTCGGGGAGCCTTGACCGGCCGTTCTGGTTTGCCGCGACCGCGGACGAGACCGAGGGCTTTGTCGTGACCCTGGACGGGACCTCGATGCGCGTCGGGGAGAGGGCGCTCCTCGCTCCGCTCGTCGAGGTGGGCACGTCTTGCCGCGGCCAAGACGGCGCCGGGTTTACCTACTGCCTGCGTGCGCGGGGCGAGGCTCGAGAGCTCGTCCGGTGGCGCGGCAAGACCATAGAGCTTCTCATCGCTTTCGACGACGCCACGTTTCCTGGCTTGGGCAACGACTGGGTCGTCGCCTCGAATGGCGTGGTCTATTTCAGCAATCGCTGCGATGGGGCCCCGCGCTGCCGAGGGAGCGGGTCTCTGGGGAGCGTATATCGGTGGAACGGCACTGCGATCGAGGAGGTTCACCGAGGTCTCCCGAATCCGAATGGAGTCGGTCTCACCCCGGGTGAGGGGACGCTTCTGGTGGCGGCTTCGTCCTACGACGACCGATCCCGCGCTGGAGTGTACGCCCTGCCGCGGACCGGCGAGGACCTCGGCCCCACGCCAAACGAGCGTCTCCTGCCACTTCGCGAACCGGACGGCATCGCGGTCGACGCGATGGGTCGGGTGTTTGCTCGCGACGGCTCGCGGGTCGCGGTCAGTTCCTCGGCGGGAGATTTTCTTGGAGAGATCGGGGTTCGTGGATCGCTGACGAACTGTGCGGTGGGCGGTCCGGAGGGAGACCGAGTACTGATGATCTCGACACGGGACCGGGGACTCTACCGGGCGTTCCTCGACGGCCGGGCGAGTCGATGATCGCGATCGGAAATCACCGGAGGGGAAAGCGGATCCGCCTGCTAGTCGAGGTTTACGGTCTGCACCCGCAGCGCGATGGCGGAGAATACGTGGGGAGCTTCGACGAGAGCCACGCGGATCACTGTTTCGCCAGGACTCACCGCGACGACGGTTCCGTTGGCGTCAACGGTAGCGATGCTCGGATCGGCGGACACCCACGCGAAGGACGTCCCGTCGGGGTCGCCGTCGAGGTCTTCCGGTACCGCGAAGCCGCACTCGCGGAAGGCGATCCTAGTTCCGATCGTCATCTGCTCATCGACGAACATCGCGAGGCGACGGTTGGCGGATAGGACGATTCCGGCTGCCGCCTGCGCTAGGTCCACCACGTCGATGGCGAGCTCCTGGTGCACCGAGGGGTCGTGCTCGGCGGTCATCCGGACCCGGGTCCGACCTGGGCGAAGACCCACGAGCCGTCCGGATCCGTCCACCGACGCGATCGAGCGGTTTTCGACGCTGAATAGCAACTCACCTGTTCCTTGCTGCTCGAACTCGAGCTGATACGGGTGGCCGACCCAGACCGACCGCGGGGGCTCGAGCCAGGCGAGGGCCGTGGGGCTCCTCGGAATCCGGCCGCGCTGTCCGGCGGCCGATCGCCACTGCTCTGGTGGCCGGTCACTCTGTTGGCGGACCACCGCCACGTAGCGACCGTCGGTGTCGTAGTGAAGGTCGCTCGGCAGTCGGTCCGAGGGGAGCGGCGGAAAAAGCGACTCTTCGACGAAAGCATCGCCCTCGAGGCGAAAGGTCCGCCAAAAGAAGTTTCGCATGAAGAGGTCGTCCCCGACGCGAAACACCGCATCGGGACGGCCTCGCGCGGGGCTCGAGTCTCCCGGGAGAGCTGTCCGGTCGAGCTCGGTCCAGCTCTCACCGTCGCGCCGGAACACCTGATGCCGGCCGGTGACGACCAGCCGACCGTCGCGGTCGATCGCTCCACTTCCCAGCGGTTCGTCCACCGGCGAGGCGACGCGGACCGGCTGGCCCGTGGGAAGGTCGAACGCGGCGAGCCCCGTTCCAGGGACGGTCAGAAGCGTAGAGCCAAAAATGGTTGCGGCGACCGGCCGACGTTCGAAGGTGTCGAAGCCGATCGGCTCGAGTCGTTGGCCTACGAGTTCGAGGAGGGCGCGTGCTTCGAACGTGGCTCCATCGTCTCGGTAGTAGCGCGGGCTGGTGGCAAACAGCCGCCCCGCGGCGGCGAAGATCGAGCCCGACGAGCGAATGTCTCGACTCCTTAGGCCCTCGACCGGCGCCCACTCCCGGGACGTGGGCGTGTACGCGTACAACACGGAGTCCGACCCTTCACGCCGGAACATGGCGTAGAGCCGGTTGTCCGCGGCCGAGACCTCGAGAGACCTTTGGAAGCCGAGCTCGGACCCGTTCGTCAGGGACCGCCAGCGCCCGTCCGGATCGAGCACATAGATCCCGTCGCGGGTCCCGAGGTAGACCTCCTCATCGGTCGCTTCGAGCCGGTGGGTGGAGTTGTCGATGGGGCCGTTCTCGAGTCGTCGCCAATACGAAGACCGAAAGTCAGCGGTCGCGGTCGCCTCGGCCGTCTCTGCGGTCAAGAAGTGGGCGCCATCTGCGAGCGGTTCGACGATGCCGGAAGAGACCGCGGTCGCAGGGTCGGAATCGAGCTCATAGCCGAGGTCCGCGAGGTCCCACACGTCCACGGGCGCTCGGTCTCCGGTCGCGACCTCCTCGGTCCGAACGCTGACACAAAGGGTGCTCTCACATGACGTGACCTGGAGATACCCAACGAACGGAACGGCTCCGCCCAGGGTGCGGTAAGCGACCGCGGTCCCCCCTTCGATGAGCCCTCGTGCGGTCCCGTCGTTCGAGACTTCGACGATCGATGGACGGCCAACGACGAAGGTTCCCCCCGTTGGAAGGGTGGCCACATCCACGAACGTCGCTCGTTCGCCGACTCGGATGTAGCGGGTGACGTCGAAGGACGCGCACGCCTCGCCGCAGCGAGTGCATTCGGGAACCCCGCCTACCACATCGTCGACGACGCATGCGGAAAGCATCAGGAGGAATGCAAGGCCACCATGGAAACCCCACGTCACGAAGGCATTGTCGCACGCTCGAACTCCGGAAACATGCGCTATCGGTGGCGTAACTCGGCGGCGCGAAGGTGATTCGGGTAAGACGCGAGGAACCGCTCGGTTTCGCTGGACGCCTCCGAGCTCCTGCCGAGCGCCCGGAGCGCGCGAATGCGCCCGTAGGCGGCCTCGGGCGCGAGGGCTCCCCGTCGTCCGTACCGCTCGAAGGCGGCGAGCGCAGCGCCTGGCCTTCCGAGCGCGAGGCGAAGCTCGCCAAGGGTCAGAAGGGCCGAACGCGCTTCGGGACTTCCTGGATGAGCCTGGAGCAGCCGGGTGTACTGCGCCTCGGCGTTCGTGCGGTCTCCGCTCGCCATTGCGCGTCGTGCGAGGGTCAGAAGTTCCGCCGGGGTCGGGGTGGTCTCCGGGGGGCCTGTTTCCGTTCGCCGAGGGAGCGGCCGCGGTATGCGGCCGATGGCCGCCACCGTCTCGGACGGACCGGGGAGGGTGGAAAGGATCTCATCGGGAAGAAGTCGACGAAAAAGTTCGCGGTCAGCATCGTCGAGCTCTTCGGAGGTGTCCTCTCCGAGTCGAATCCGATGGCCCTCCTCGAGCTCGGTCACTCGGCCGCCGGCGTCGAGCCGGAGGGTGCCCGAAAGCAGCTGAACCGCGGTCGCCTGGTCCTCTCGAGCGTCCACCGAAAACACGGTTCCAAGTGGTTCGATCGCGCCGTCGTGGGTCGCTACGCGAAGCGGGTACTCCGCCGCCGCGTCGCTTCGGGAAAAGACGACGCGACCGCGGGCCACGAAGAAGCGTGCGTCGCGGATCCGAAGCTCCGCGCCAGCGGCGACGCATACATCGACTCCCTCGCTCGGAGCGAGACACTCGTCGCGGGATGGGGTGAGTGTTTGCTCGGTCGACGCGAGGGCAACCGGGGCTTCCGGCTCGGGGGGAGGCGGCGCGACCACCGTTTTGGCGGTCGGCGACTCTCCGTTCGGAGTGAAAACGAGCGTGACCGATGCCGCCACCGCGAGTACCGCAGCGCCTGCCACAACCACCCCGGTGTTGGACCGTCGCTTCGCGGTGCGCCCGACGAGGGGCGAAGCGGTGGGTTCGAGGCGGCCGAGTTCTGCGTAGGCCGCTTGCTCGGCTCCACACGCGGGGCAGCTTTCGGCGTGCCATCGCCAAAACGCCCGTTCCTCCGCGGTGACCGGTTCCTCGAGGGCAAGCCGGTCGCTGATGTCACACCATCGGCCGCAGTCGCTCTCCGCCTCGCCCATCCTCGTATCGCTGCTCACCGTTGCCCCCTTCGCGTACCAATGTTCTGGTCGCGTCGAATCTGTCGCCGCATGGCCTGCCGCGCTCGCACCAACCGATCTTTGACAGTGTTGCGCGAGCTCCCCGTGAGCTCCGCGATTTCGTCGATCGAGTACTCGAGCACATGACGAAGGACGAGCGCTTCTCGAAGTGGCTGCGACAGCGCGGTCAGGTAGGTCTCAATACCTTGAGGTGTACGCTCCCGGCCGCTGAGCTCCGCGGACGGGGCAGCGAGCTCGTCGGGCTCGGAGCTCCGCGGGATGCGCTCGCCCCGGAGGTGCCGAAGGGTCGCTCGGGTGGCGATTCGATCGCAGTAGCTCTCGAGCCGACCCGCGCCCTGGTACCCACTGACGTGATGGAGAATTTCGATCATGGCTGACTGGGCGGCGTCCTCGGCGTCCGCCGGACGCGAGGCAATTCGGTAGGCGATGGTCTTCACCCGAGGGAAGATCCGTTGGGTGAGAGCCCGCTGCGCCGAGCGGTCCCCGGCCCCCACTTGCTGAACAAGCGCGAGATCGCTCCCTTTTGGAGCTTTCTTCACTTCGAGGACGTTGGCCACGCGAGGCGTTCGATAGGAAGTGAGCAGCGCGAAGAGATCCGGGCGGATTTTTTTTGATAAATCCGTCACGGGAGCTCGGCCCGGAGGTACAGGCCACCGCGAAGTCGCACCGGCCACGAGTCGAGGGGGTCGTCGTTCGGAACGGACACGTGCCGGATTCGCTGAAAGAATCCGTCCACTCCCAGATAGGCGCCCACGGAGAACACCGTGACGAGCCGGATGGCGAGGTCGAACCGGGCTCCGAGGCCGACGGACCAGAGCGTCGCCGACGGCCGGGCCGACGGTTCGAAGCGAAGCGTCTGTCGAATGGTCGCCTCCGCAGAGAGGGCAAGCCCGAGCCCCGCACGAACGCGCGACCCAGTGGTCGGACTCACGAGGAATCCGATCACCCCACGATGACCGGTGAGTTCGAGTTCCCCAGCGCTCATCTCGACGCGACCGGGTGGAGTGAACGTGTAAGCGACAAACGGTTCGGCCCACCCGTTGAGCCGAATCGCGAGGCGGATGGCGGCGCTGTGGCGAAGCCCGAGGTCGGCTCCCGCGAAGCTCTGCTCGTAACCCAAGTCGGCAACGAACCGAGGAGGGAATTCTGCTCGGGGGGGCGGTAAGGGCAGCCTCGGAGTCGCAACCTCGATGAGACCACCCTCGGCCAGCGCCAGCATTTGGGCCCGCAGCAGTACGGCGGTCTCTTCGATCGACGCCGCCCGGGTGCCCGCGTCGATTCTCCGGGCGAGGAGTCGACTTCCGTTGGCAAACACCGAGACAAACCAGGCTCCGTCCGCGGGTTCCACGACGAATACGGCGAGGGCTCGGTGGGCGAGGGCGGTGGCGCGGCCCCAGCGAATCCGCACCGTGAGCTCCGAGCCGGCCTCCGGTAGGACCATCCGCTCGACAACGATCGGAAGGTCGACGAGCTGAGCGCCGAGCGCGGCGTCGAGTTCCGTGTTCGGGTCAGCGGCGAGGACAAAGCGCGGAGGTTCGGCGGATGCCGGGCGTCCCACCAAAAGCACGAGCGACACGACGACGAGGAAACGAAAGAGTGCACGGAATTGTCGCACGTCCTCACGCTATCACGACGGTTGCGACGGAGGTTTCCCGGGAGCCCGAGAAAGTTCCACCCGATCGTTCCCGTCGACGCCACGTACTGGCTGGGATCAACTTAACGGGAGCGGACGATGGGGACGAGCTACGGGTTCGGCTTGCACCGCCGAAGGGCCAGGTACGTGCTCGGGTGCTGCGCGGGAATGATGATCGCAGGATGCGGTGAGGGGGAGGTGTCCTCCGGTTCGAATCCCCCAGACGGCGGCACTTCCTGGGCGGATGGACAGATTGGAAGGACAGAAGACGCGACCACCCGACCTGACACCGGCGAGCCAACGGTCTTCCCGGACCCGGACTACGATCCTGCGGACTTTTTCGAGGTCGACCCGCTCGAAGGAGCGGGGCCGGTGGAGCAGCTTCTCGAGGAACAGCTTCGGTCTTCGACCGCCCACCCCCAGTGGCTGCGCTCCCGGCAACGGTTGCTTTTCAGCATGAGCATCGCTCGAAGTAAGACCGAGCCGTCGTACCGACCGTACGCATTCGATCCCCAAGTCGAGAGCTACGCACAGATCATTCCCAATCTCATGACGCTTGCGAGCGTCCTACCCAATCCAGAGCACGGGGGAGAGGTCGCTTGGTGTAAGTCCTTCGAGGCCCATGGCCGATTCGTTTGCTGGATCAGCCCAAAGAAAGCCAGGGATGAGCTGATCGAGGTCTTCGATCCATTTGGGCCATCGCCTACCTCTGCGTCGCTCGCGACGGACATTCATACCGCCGACCGGACCCGCGGGAGCCGCATGAAGTGGCTCAACGACGTGGTAGCTACCGAACGAGGCACCCTCCTGTTCACGACATTCAAGGCGCGGCATATGCGCAACCACGGCGCGATCGTCGAGCTTGATGAACACCCGGAAGCACCTCTTCGCCACGTATTCCTGGGCACCGAGGACGCGAGCGGGCCGATCGCGCTCGCAATGGCAGGCGACGGGCAGACCGTGTACTTCACCACTCGGGGGTCGGATGAGCCCGAGTCGGGCGCGCTTTGGCGGAGTGCGATCGACGATCGCAGTGAGCTCGGAGAGCCGGAGCTCGTCATCGGGAATCTCACCTCTCCCGATGGACTGGCGATCGACATCGCTTCGAACTTGTACGTCGGGAGCCTCAACAAGGTTCTGGTGTTCAGCCACGCCGGCGAGCTGCTTGGTGAACTCGTAGTGCGCGAGGAGGTCGAACGGCGGCTTCGCGTCACCGGGCTGGCATTCGGTGGGTCAGACCGCAAGAGTCTCTTCATCACGTATGGGATTCGCATCCAGTCAGGGTTCCAGCCCCACGGAACCCACCACGGTGGACTCTTCCGCATCTCGATGCCCATTCCGGGGCGCTAGGGGCGCCGACGTTTCGTCGAATTCCGCGCGCTGAGCCACCTCAAAAATGGCGACACGGGCGTTCAGCCGTTTGCTCCGGATCCGTATTTTATCTCTATGGCCTTTTCCAACGCCCGCGCGAACGCCAACTACGGAAAGGGAGTTCATACGATCGACCTTTCGATCGCGAGCGAAGAGGACATTACCGAGGCGCTCAAAACGACGTTTGCGTCACCCGACTACCACCCGCCGCTTCTTCCGAAGGTGGCGGTTCAGGTCAATGAGTTGATCCAGAAGCCTCGGTCCACCCTCACCGACATTGTCGCCGTGGTTCAGCGCGACCCGGTGCTTGCGACGGCGATTCTCAAGCGTGCCCAGTCGCCGGCCTATGCCACGAAGATCCCGCCCCGTTCGCTTCAGGATGCAGCGAGTCGGCTGGGCCTTCGGGGGATGCGCGATCTGGTGTGGGAGGTCTCGCTTAAAGCGAAGGTGTTTCGTCACCCCGCCTGCAATGACTTCATGGAGCGCCTGTTTCACCACAGTCTCTTGGTGGCGCGGATCTCCGCCCTTATCGCGGCCCATCTTCGATTTGAGCACAAGTCGGTGTTTCTCTTGGGCCTCCTTCATGACATCGGTCTCCTCGCGTCGACCGTTGCGCTCGCGGACGCGAGCCGGCGGGGTCGGCACAAGCTGGCGCTGGATGAGTATGCCGGCATCTTTCGGGATTTTCATGAAGAAGCCGGCGCATCGGTGGCGAAGCTGTGGGGGTTGCCAGAAGAGTGGGTCGAGATCATCGAGTGCCATCATCGTCCGGTGAAGGGCGGGTCGATCAACAGCACGAACGCGATCCTCGTCGTCGCGGAGGCGGTGTCGACCGCGGTGGGCGGAGCCATCGAGCTCGACCACCAAAACCTGGATCAGCCCAACCAGGAGGTGTTCTCAAAGGCCGGGAGTGCGCTCGGCATCGATGCGGAGCAGGTCCAGGCGTTCGTCGACAAGAGCGCCGCGATGGTCGGAATCTAGGCGGCGTCCAAACGGGTTCCTCGTTTGGGTCGATGAGCCGAAGCGCGTCCGACCTCCTTCAACGATGCACTTTGGAGCGCCATGTTTCTAGCGATGCATGGCGTGGCGGAGGCCCCGGCGCCGCCGGAGCGCAAGAGGAGTGAGACACGTTGGCCCCCGTTCGCGAGTAATGTCGATGGACAACGGTGAGGTGTCGATGCGGGTGTGGATGACGCGATGCACGCACAGCCTCGGGCTACTGCGGTCGACGGGCGCGGTGTCCGTGGGTGCGTTCGCCCGGTTCCGGGGAAAAGGGGGCCTGTCTACCCGGCTCCCATTCGCAGGGCGCCGGTTCGCAGGGCTCCGATTCGCAGGGCTCCGATTCGCAGGGCTTCTTCTTGCTGGAGCGCTATTTGCGGGCGTGGGGTGCGAAGGGTCGGTGACGCCGTCGGAAGGAACCGCCGGCCCAAGCCGGCCGCACGGGTCCCAGCCAGGCGGCGGCCAGTGCGGCACGACCGAGGTTCAGGAAGTGTTCGCCCGCAATGGGTGCCTCGGCTGTCACAACGAGAGTCCGGACCTCGCCGGAGGCGGCCTCGACCTGATGTCGGCTAGGCTCACGACCCGTCTCATGGCTCGCCCGTCCCGCAATCCGACCTGTTCTGACGACTTCCTCCTCGACCCCATGGAGCCGGGAGCGTCGCTCCTCCTCCGCACTATCGCGCCCGACCGCTATGCGGGTTTTGGCAACGAAAGCTGCGTGTTTTCGCCGATGCCGTTGGCCACGGAGGCGGTGGTCCCCCGAGAGGACGTCAACTGCCTCGAGGAGTGGATCGGTCAGCTCGACGGCGAGCTCCCGGAACCCGAGGTCTTGGTCGCGCATGATGCGTTCACGGTGCTCAGCAAAGTAAAATATGTCCTCCATGGAGGTGTGGTCACGCTGGAGGAGCTTGAAGCGGTGACCGCTCCCGATGGATCCGCGGATCCGACTGCCCTCTCGGAAGTGGTCGAGAGCTGGATGGAGACCGACGAGTTTCACGCCAAGCGTCGGCAGTTTCTCGAGCTCACGCTTCAACAAAGCCCCGCCGACACCAACTACTTCTTTCAGTATCGGAACACTCGTTCCATTCGCCTCAGCGGCCTTCGCGAGAACCTGCGGATGGGAATGATCCGTACCGCCGAGCGGATCATCGATGCGAACGAGGACTTTCGCACTATCGTGACAACGCGCGACTGGGAGATGACGACGCTTTTGTTGCTCGCCCTCAAACTGGGCGACAACCCGCCGGACAAACCCGATGGGAAGTTCCGCAAGGACAATCCCATGAACGATATGCGCGAGGTGCTTCGAGAAGACGAGACCGCATATGACGTGGTCGCCGATGCGGAAGACTGGCGGACCGTCACCATCCTTCACGATCCGACGTCGACGCATATGACCGAAGGGCCGGACTTCATGGATGCGGCCTACGCCGAGGAGCTCCGCAGCATCCCGAACGGGGGAACGGTCACCCTTCGTGCTCCGCGCCTTGGGTTCTTTACGACGCCCGCTTTCTTCCAGACGTGGCTCACCAATCGCGACAACGAGTTCCGGGTGACCGCCAACCAGGCGTTGCTGATCGCGCTGGGTCGAACCTTCACCGCAGGAGATCCGACGCTCCGAAACGTGGGCGACGAGGGGGTGGATCTCGACCTGTTTCCGCCGGGGACGGAGTGCTACGGCTGCCACAAGAATATCGAAGGCATGCGGGTCGCATGGCTGAGCGCGTTCGACCCGGTGCACACCCGTCAGCGCGCGCCGGAAGCGCCGTTTTCGGACGCAGACTTCTCGTTCCAGGGACTCTCCATGCCGATCGCCACGCTCGAAGACTGGGCCGAAGCGGTCGCGTCCCACCCGGCGTTTGCGAAAGCGTGGGTGCTCAAGGTGTGCCAGTGGGCGAGCTCGATCGAGTGTGATGAACACAACGAGACGGTCCGAAGCCTTGCCGAGGACTTCGAGCGCTCGGGCCACAACCTTACCCATTTGATACGGGCTTTCTTCTCGTCGGAGCTCGTAACCCACACCTCCCCGACGGAGGGATCCGAGTTTCCGGGAGCCCAGGTGAGCATTGCCCGCTCAAACCACTACTGCCACGCGATGAGGACTCGTCTTTCTGCGATTCGTGCGGCGGAAGGAGGTTCGCCGACCAGCCGGGCCGACATCTGCAATCGCGGGAATACCCAGCCGATTTTGGCGAGCAGCATCCCCACCGAGCAGTGGACGCGCGGGGCGCCCGAGTTTCACCAGCCGAGTTCGTTCGGCGCGATGTCGGCGGTGTCCTTTCAGGGGCTCTGCGCCCTGGCGGCCGAAGACGTCGCCGGAAGGCAGGGGATTCTTCCGGTCAACGAGCCTGAGCGCGCCCTCGACGTCATCACCGCCGACCTATTGGGCTTTCCGCGGGGCTCCGCGCGGTACGAGGCTCGCCGTGAGACGCTTCAGGAGCTCTATGACCGGCAGGTTGCGGTGCCGATCTGCGCAGACGCAGCAGCTTTGTCGACAACGCTTCAGGAAGGGAGTGAGTCCTGCGGACTCGGCCTCGACGACGAAGCGGCACTTGCGAACATCTGGACTATCGTGTGCCAATCACCGGCGCTAACCGGGGTAGGGTTATGAAGAAACCGAGTCGCCGTGAGCTCCTGAAGGGAGCCGGGGCAACCAGTCTGGGGTGGTCTCTTCGCGCCGCGGTCACTGGGTTGCCTCTTCCGTTCCTGTTGTCCGGACGCGTGACTGCCGCGGACCCGGACGCCAGAGTCACGGTGCTCGCGACGTCGGGCGCGGGCGAGTCGGTCAATGCCACGGGCCCGGGGACCTTCGATGCGGAACGCAAAGACTACTTTGATCACACCGTAGCGGGCGATGTGGATACCTCCGAGGTACCCAACCTTGTCGTCAATGACGTGAATCTCAGCGCCGAGGATCTCGCGACGCCCGTCCACCTGCGGTTCGGCGATGAGCCAGTGCGCGTGGCGCGCATGTGGAGCGCGCTGCCGGAGTCGCTCCGGCAGCATCTTGTGTGGTTCAATCACCGGACGGGGGCGGGGATTCACCCTCAGTTCAAGTCGGTGCTCCGGTGCCATGGTCGGCTCCGGGGAGAGATCGGACGGGGAGACGAGCAGCTCCCGTCGGCCATCGCTCAGGAGACGGCGGCGCTTCTCCATACCGCGACCGCTGAGCCCTTCATTCTTGCCGGTGGCGGGTACTCCTCCTACGGCAACCCGCTTGCTTCTTACAGCCCGACCGAAGTCAAGACGCTCGTGGGAAGCGTCGGAAACACGCTCGGCGGCGTGGAAAACTTCGACGCGCTTCGCGACCACTACATCGATGCGTCCTACGGTCACCTCCGCCGGGAGGGGACGCCGGAGCAACGTCGGTTCCTCGACGAATACGTGGCGAGTCGCAGTCAGGCCGCCGCCTTTGGGACGGGGCTCGGAACGCTCCTTGAGGAGATCGTCGATGACTCAATCGACAGCCAGCTTCGCGTCGCGGCGGCGCTCGCGAAGCTCCGGATCGCGCCAGTGATCGTGACGAACTACAGTTTCAGCGGCGACAACCACTACCCCGGAGGCCTCACCGACGAGGCCGCCCGGTCGCTGACCATGATGCAGTCGCTCGACCGATTTTGGCGCGCTCTTCAGGATTTCGGAATTCTTGATGATGTGCTGTTTGCGACCGCCGACGTGTTCGGCCGAACCGCGCGGATCAACCCCGGGAACGGGCGTGGCCACTACGGAAACCTTGCGAGCGGCCTCATCATCGGGACCCATCTCAGCGGTGGAGTTGTCGGCGGCTACGAGTTCACGGACAACAACAAGGCCTACGCCAGCGGGATCAACTCGACCACGGGCAAGAGCGATGCGCCGGATATCCCTCCGAGCGACACCCTGGCGGCGTACTTCAAATCCGTGATGCGAGCCGCCGGCGTCCCCGAAGAGCGCCGCGAGGTTCGCTTTCCTGAAAACCCGGAAGTGACGTCCTTCGTTTGACGCAGACCGCGTCGATCGGCTGACTCGCGAGGGCTACTCGCACGGGACCCGGAGAGAATCTCCGGTGCTATTTCCAACCCGCGGTAGAGCTCCGGCGGATTCGTCGGTCGACTTCGATCGTGTAGAAGTGGATTCCACAGTTCGAAAGCGGGTTGTAGCCCGACTTGTATCGAAGGGTCCGCTCCCCGATGAGCTTGCCATCCCACTGGTCGATGACCTGGATTCCCGTGGCGTTCTTTCCGATAAAGAACGCCGCGTGATTGTTTTCGTAAACGGTCACTCCTTTGCGAAAGCTGGCGATCGCGGTGTACTGAGCCAGGCTCGAGAGCGATTGAACGCGCTCGCCCCGCGACCACTCCGAGGTTCGATGAAAGTCGAAGTATTGGACGAGCGCTGCGCATTGTCCGCGAAACTTGCCAAGTCCCACGCTGCTGTCTTTGAGGCCGAGGAGTTCGTTTGCTTCTTCGGTGTTCAGGGTGATTCGTGCCATAGGTCCAGTGTGTCCCAACGTAGGATGAGAGACGACTCGCGTTTGTGGGACCGGCTCACTCGCTCGTCCCGCCCGGATACACTGGCGGAATCTCGAACAACTGGCCATTCCTCGCGTGTTTTCTGGCGAGCCGCTCGCGTCGATGCTCAGTCATAAGGCTCGATCTGCGGCGAAATCCGTTGGTCGTGCGACGAATACTCCATGTGGCACCCGACGCAGCCGCTGACCCAGCTCGTATCGGCGGAACTCACGGCGGATGTGGTGCTCCCCACGCTCCCGGTGCCAATGTGGGCGAGGTCGGCCTCGATCCGAAGACGGGTTGCTTCGGTGAGGTTTTCGTCCATCCAGCGGAACTCGGAGCCGATCTGCCAAAGCTCCGACATGACGAACCCCTCGCTATCGAGCACTTCGATGACCCTCGGTTCCCCGTCGAAAAGGCGATATGCGCGCACGTCTTCGCCGATCCGCAAGTCGGCGGCGACCTCACTCGACGGCGGGGGTGTCGCGCAACCCGCCGAGGCCAGCAGTGAGACGATGACGATCCATAACCCGCAAAGATGTTGTTTGAGCATCGGTAGACCCTCCCCGGTCGTTAGAACAGACTTCCGGGGAACGTGCGCCGACAGCAAGGGCCGGTCAACAATCATCCATTTCGAAGATCTGCTTCGGTCTCCCTACGCATCACCGATAAGGGAATCCGACAGGCGGTGACCGAGGGAACCATCGAGCTTGCCCGGGTGGCAGTGGGCGGCGTCGCCAACATTCCGTTCCGACTGACCGAGGTGGAGGGCGCTCTCGAAGGACAGCCCGCCGCCGACGAGGCGGTCGAAGCGGCCGCGAAGCGGTCGACGGACCGCGCGAAGCCCCTCCCGCGGACGGAGTACAAGGTTCCGATGGTGGAGCCGCTCGTCGCGGCTACCGTCCTCGACCGGGACCGCGGTCAGGGGGCGCTCGATTTCGCCATGGAGTGCGATGGAAGGAGTGAGTCGGGTTCATCGGTCTCGAAGCCGAATCGCGATGTACGCTTCGTCCCGGTAGCGTTGGAGGATCGCTTCCTCCTGCTCATCGACCCTTCGGTTAACGATCGCTGTCCGAAGGGCATGTCGGCGGCTTTCAAAGGTGGCGGGTTCCCGATGCCGCTCCCCCTGGAGCAGTAAGATATGGAAGCCGGCATCGGTCTCCACCACTTCGGACAGCTCTCCTTCTTCGACTCCCCGAAGTGCCTCCCAGAGCCGGGGCTCGATGTCGGCCGGTCGAACCCATCCCGCGTTGCCGCCTCGCTCCCGGTTCACCGCGGCGTCAAAGGAGAGCTGGCCGCTTTGGAGTTGGCGTCGCAGTTCCCGCGCGCGTCGTCTGGCGTTTCGACGGGCGCTCGGCGTACCGTTTTCTGGTGCGCAGATGATCTGAGCTATCCGAACTTGGTGGTCCATCGGAGGTTGCCGGAGCTCTTCTTCCCAGGCGCGCTGAAGGTCGGAGTAGCTGACGGAGCTCTCCGCCTCTTGGCGCAAGAGTTTGATCCGCAGGAGTCGAACGCGGATGCTGTGAAGATAGCCCTCACGGTTGAGACCCTGGCGGACTACCGCCTGCCAGAAGGCCTCCGGGTCGAGTCCGTTTCGCCGTCGAATCTCGGCGATCGCGTCGTCGACCTCGCCCTCGGTCACCGTGATCTCAGCTTGCTCCGCCCGTTGTGCGATCAGTCGCTCGTCGACGAGCGATCGCAGCGCTTCTCGGTACGCATCCTGAAGGGCTTCGCCGTGAAGGGAATCGGCGTCGGTCCTTTCGCGAAGTTCGCTTAGGAAAATGGGTTCGTCGTTTACGAACGCCACGACTTGTTCCAGGAGCTGGGCCTCGGCCCCGCGTGGAGCAAGAAAGAGCGCCACCGTCAGCGCGAGTCGGTTTAATGCCGGACGCATTTGATGATCGTTCCCGAGGCTCTGACGTCGGAGGGCCGAGTTTCGAGATTGTCGGATGGGACGGCCACCGCGGCCACCGGCGGACTCACCAGCGCGTTGAGGTGACGAAACAAGATCTCCGCCCCTGGAGACACGCAGTCGCTAGCGATCAGCTGGTCAAGGGTTGACGGACGGTCGAGCACCATGTGCCGCAAACGAAAGGGCCTCGGAGAGCCGGGGCGTTCTCGACGAAAGGTGCCGGTGACCTCCTCCAACAGCTCTCGCGCCCGTTCCTGTCGATGGCCACGGGTCGCGAGGAAAAGCCCGTAGCGATATCGATCCCTTGCTCGAAAGGTTGCGAGCTGAACTAGGACGCCCTCCTCGTATCCCGAGTCGAACGCCTCCGGCGATACCAAGCTGACGGTGGCGGGATATCCGGCGAGTGGAAGCTCGGTCGAGCTGGTGGACGCATTTTCCCGCGCATCGTCTGCGACGATGTCGAAGCCCGCGGGGGGAGCGATTCGGCTGAACGAGAGCGACGCGCCCCACCCACGGTGGATGGCCCGAAGACGTTGGGACTGCACGGTGCCCGGATACCAGGTCTCGACCTCCCAGCCACCCACGTCGAAAGACAGGCCCGCCCGGTGGTTGATGTAGCGCCCGTCCACCACTTGGAACAAACGAGGATCCATGCCGACCACCAAGCCATCGATCGCACGACGAAACTCCTCCTCTCCGGTACGGCCGTCGGATCCCCCATTGGCGGCACGCGCAGTCAGAGCGAGGCGAACGGCGAGGGGAGGGTGGCGGCTGTTCCAGCCCCGCAGTTCTTCGCCCCCCGGTCGGTACACCGCTTCCAACATCGACGGTACCCCGCGCGGATCGTAGCCGGCGCGTTCCAGCATGCGAACCGCCTGTTGATCGGCCTGGGCTTCGTCGTCGCGGCTCAGTTGGAAACGGTTCCACTTGGCGCGCAGGTAGGGATCGGGTGGACTGGGTTCTCGGTCCGCATGTCCCGCCACTATGTGCACGATCTCGTGGGCGAGCACTCCCGCGAGCTCCGCTTCGGAATGGAGAAGCGCGAGCATGCCGCGGGTGATCCACACGTAGTGTCCGTAGGCGGCCGAGGCTTCGATGGCGGCATCGTCGAGAACTTGAAACGTCCACTCGGTGGGGTCTTCATCGACCGTCCGAAGAAGGGTGGCCGCGACCGCCTCGAGATAACTTTGGAGTTCGGGATCTTCGTAGCGGCCGAAGAGAAGAACGAGGCGTTGGTCGATGAACCATCCCATGCATTCATCGGTCGACGAACCCGGTCCGCAAGCTTGGAGCGCCAGTGCGCGCGAGCCGGTGGGGGGGACCTGCCCACCGGCGACCGATGAAGGCCGCTCTGGGGTAAGACCGGGTGGAGGGCCTGCGGCGCAACCAACCGTAGCAGCCAGGCCGAGCCAGATCGGAGCGCGCTTCACGGTTCAGTCCTCGGAAGATCGATGTGGGCCTCTTGATCGAAGAGCGTCGGCCCTTCGGGTGCAGATTCCGGAGGCTCCGTGGCGTCCGCGGCCGCAAGCCGAATCACCATATGGAGCCGCGAGCCCTCGCGATCCAACGTCGTCTCTATGACCGTGACGTCGGTTTCCCGACCTTGCTCTCGCTCCCAGGTCCGAATCCGCTCGATGCCGTCTGTGACCGCGGGCCGCACGAAGACTTCTCCGGGCTCTACGCCGACGAGCCCGCGGTAGTGTTCGGCGGATTCCGCCAGGGAGCCTTCGAACTCGATGTTTCCGATGCGGTAGATCGCCCCCTCTGCGATCGCGATTTCGACCGAAGCACGCTCGCCGGACCACGTGACCTGAGGCACGTGCACCACCACTTCCACCATCCCCCGCGCCAGGTACAACCCGCGGACACGTTCGAGCCCACGGTCGAGGAGGTCCTCGCGATAGATTCCACCGGGGTGGTTGACCTCTCCGTCTTGGGTATCGAGCTGGTCGCGAAGCTCGGCATCGGCGATGAGCTCGTTCCCGCTGAACTCGAAGCGCTCGATGAGCCAGCGGCGACCCGTCTCATTGAGAAAGCAGAGATCGACAACGCCGTCGTCTCGGTGCGCTCGGAGCTCAACCCGGGCGTCCCGATAGCCGTCCCGTCGGTACTCCGCAGCGATGCGTCCAGCCAGACGGTGAATCCGCTGCGGCACGAACACTTCGCCGGTGAGGAGGCCCAGTCGGCCCACACCCCGAGGCAGGGCCTCGCCTCTCGCTTCGACGTGACGAACCAGCGGGCGTTCCATCACTTCGTAGCGCAACATCACTCGGTCGCCTTCCCGGCGTCCGTGAACACGCACGTCTTCGAACACGGAAAGCGCGAGGATGTCCCGGAGATCGGACCGGATCTGCTCGGCGTCGAGGTCTTGCCCCAGCGGTGTTCGGATCGCCTCGCGAACGAGCGCTTCCGGCACTGTGCGGGCTCCCTGGATTTCGATGCTCGCCACCGGTCCCGCGGGGAGTTCGCTCCCCACCGGGCGGCTTCGTTGGTCCAGCTCTTCGAGGCGGACGTCGCACATCAGCGTGGGCGCCGGCAGGGCGGGCTGAGCGCCGCCGCATGCGCCGACGACCAGGAAGCTGAGGCTGAGGACACGGCCGATCACACATTCACCGCGAGTCTAACCGCAGCGTGGCCGATTCTATTCGTCGTGATCCAGGCCGAAAAGCACGCCTGGTCACACATTTACCGGGGTTCAACCGCAGTCCTGCCCGACTCTATTCGTCTCCATCCAGGCGAGACGCGCCCCACAACAACGAGAATCGTCCCCGAACACGTCGCGGCGATCGGGGTGCACGAGTGTGGGAAACGCGGTGAAGCGCGCTCGGGTCCACATGAGACGTGTCCAAAGGTTGCACTTGAGCAAAGCTCGATTGCGTTGTACGGATTCTCTGCTCAGGTGGGTCGAGTGGCCACATCCCATCGCGCAACTTCAGCGATCGCACGACCAGAAGTCGCGATACGATGAGCCGTGCAGCACAGTTTCATCTTGTGGGTGCTCGTCGGCCTGGTGTTTGGCCCAACCGTTGCCGACGCTCAATACCGAGTGCGGTCGGGCGATACGCTTTCCTCGATCGCGGCCCGCAATCAGGTCACCGTCGAGCAGATTCAGGCGCTGAATCCACGACTCACCGATCCTGACCGCATCACGCCCGGTCTTCGGCTTCGGTTGCGCGCTCCCGCGCCTCGTACGTACCGCGTTCGGGCTGGCGACACGCTCTCGTCGATCGCCCGCGAACACGAGGTGGCCCTTCCGGCGCTCATCGCGGCGAATCAGACTCGGGTCCCGAAACCCGAGCTCCTGTCGGTCGGAGCACAGCTCGTCCTGCCGGGGGCGGGCACCACGGACCCTCCGCTCATCTTCGAGCATCTGGTGGATGCTCGTTTTGCGGACCGGGTTCGACAAATCGCGGGACGTCTGCGGATGGATCCCGACCACCTGATGGCGGTGATGCATTACGAAACCGGAGGGACATTCTCGCCGTCGATTCGAAACCCACACTCCCGTGCGGTCGGCCTGATTCAGTTCTTGCCGTCGACCGCCCGACGTCTCGGCACCACCGACCGGCGGCTCGCCCGCATGAACCGGATCGAACAGCTCGAGTGGGTCGAAAAGTACCTCCGGCCCTACCGCGGCCGCATGGATAGCATCGAAGATGCGTACATGGCGGTGTTTACGCCCGCCGCACTCGGTCGGGGAAATCGGCACGTGCTGTATCGGCGACCCCAACGAACCTACCGTCGAAACCGCGGCCACGATCGCAACGGCGACGGCCGCATCACCTACCGTGAGGTCGGCACCAACGCTCGGCTACGCTACGCCCAGGGCGTCACCCTCCGGGAGCGCCACTGAGGGTCGGTATCTTTCGGAATTGCGCCACGTTGGCCGTGAGATTCCCTGAAGTGTGCGACCGGCTCTCGAGAGCACCAAACGTTCCTCAAACCGGGACAGGCGCACGCCTGCTGCTCCCGAGAGGTTGGTCTTGGGGAAGCTGCGATGGCCCGCGAGTTGCAGAGTTTATCGGCGTCGCTGGAGATCGGATGGAAAGCCAACGCATACTTGTCGTTTCGGGTCGCTCAATCGGCGTCCCGCTCCTACCTCCATTTCGGCTCTCGCTGAGCCTCGTCCTCCTGCTGGCGGGCGCGTGCACCGGGGAGATCGAAGACGTCGAGTCAGAACGGATCGGGGCGACTCCCCGTGAGCCCAACCAGGGGTCGGTCGTGGACTTCACCTGCGTCGAGTCCGCGCCCGTCGAGCTCCCTCTTCGTCGCCTCTCCAAGCTCCAGCACCAGAACTCGGTGGCGAGCGTCCTCTCGCGGTTCTACGACGGCAACACCGTCGACGCGATCTCGTCGTCGCTGACCGACGCGATAGACCGACTTCCGCCGGACGCGATTGGCACTGAAGGGATCACCGAGGCCGGCCAGCGCCTGTTCTCCCGAGGCGACCAGGCGATCACCGAAGACGGGGTTCGACAATCGCTCAACCTCGCCGAAGCGATCGGCGAGGAGCTGACGTCGAATGACTCACGCATCGAGGCATGGGCCGGCGCCTGTGCCACCGACGGAGATCCCCAGAACGATGGCGCCTGCCTCGACGCTGCGATCACAGCGCTCGGGCAACTGACCCATCGCCGTCCGCTCACCGCCGAGGAGCAGACGTTCTACCGCACCGAGGTGTACATCGATGGCAACGTGATCGAGCGTCGCGGCCTGGCGGAGCTTGTCACCGTGATGTTCGCACAGCCTTCATTCGTCCTTCACGTCGAGGGCGGAGATGGCCAACTCACGGGATATGAGCTCGCATCCCGTCTGAGCTATCACTTTTGGAACGACATGCCTGACGATGCCCTCTTCGCCGCGGCGAGCGATGGCAGCTTGCTTACCCAAGAAGGGTTTCAGGCGGAGGCGCGTCGAGTTGCTTCAGATCCGCGAGCCGACAGCGCATTTCGCGAGTTTCTCTCGGAGTGGTTTCGTTTCGACCAGGTTCGGCCGTTGAGCCAGAGCGAGGGTGGCCCGGCATTCGAAGCGCTCCGCGGCGACCTCGCGGTCGATCCGTCGCTCGACCGCGCGATCTTTGACGAGGTGGTCGAGCTCTTTTCTTACCTCGTCCGCAATGGAGGGACCTTTCAAGACTTCTTCCTCAGCGACCTGACCCTCAATACCCACCCGGAGCTCGCGGCGCTTTACGGGATGGAACCCGCGAGCCCGGGCATGCCCGCCACCGTACCGTCCGAGCGTTCGGGCATTCTGACGCGCGCGGGCATGCTGCTTCCCCGGTCCGAGCAGGGGAACCCACCCGGGGCCGCGGCGCGGACCCATCCGATTCTTCGCGGGGTGTTCGTGCGACGGCAAATTCTCTGCACGCCCATCCCCGACGCTCCGGCGGACGCGCTGGACGATCTTCCCGAGGTCGACACCTCGACCGTCTCGAGTCGCCAAGAGGCCGAGGTGCAAACCGGGTCGGGGACCTGCGCGGGCTGCCACGTGCTCCTCAATGCCCCGGCGTTTGCGCTCGAGGGTTTCGACTCGTTCGGTCGCTTCCGAGAGGAAGAGCGTCTCTTCGACGAGGATGAAAACGAAGTGGGCGTTGTACCGGTGGATACGGTGGTTACGCTCCCCGACATCGATGGGGATATCAACGGCGGGGCCGACCTTGCCCGCGCCCTCTACGAATCCGAGTACGTCTCTTCGTGTTTTGTTCGGCACTACGTCCGGTTCTCCGCGGGACGCGCCGAGGATGTCAACGGAGCCGACAGCTGCCTTCTGGAGGCGCTCGATGAAGCGGTCGATGCGGACCGCCCGCTCGTCGAGGTGCTTGCCGAGGTGGTACTGGCACCCGGTTTTCAGGTGCGCAATGTCCAGTGATGGCCAGCTTCGTCACCGTCCCGAACTTCCAACCATGCGAAGGATAGAGAGATCATGAGTCAGCGACGCGTTGGGCGAAGGCTGTTTCTTGCAGGGACCGGCGGATTCTCGTTGGCGATCCCATTTCTTCCCTCGCTCGTCGGGCGGGGGGAGGCTCAGGGGCCGGAAGCCCCGCACCGTTTCGTCGGGATGGCGGTCCGCCACGGTGGCGTTCGGCACGAAAATATGTGGCCGGCCGACTCCGCGGCCACCGACGTGACCACGGTGCTCGGCAATCACAACATTCACCATTCGCCGCTCGCCCCTCGGATGGAAGGGGGCGATGCGGTGTTCTCGAACGTGCTCCGTGCTTCCGCGTCGTTGCTCACCCCGCAGCTCATCTCGAAGATGAACTTTCTTCGGGGCCTCGATGTGCCCTGGTACTGCTCGCACGGCACGCACTGCCTGGGTTCTTACGGCGATCTCACACGACCCACCGGAGACAACGGGACGTTGGTTCCCGACCGAGTGTCGATCGACCAGGTGATGGCTTACTCGTCGGCGGTCTATGCCTCGGAGCCGCGGAAGCGAACCCTCGCGATCGGCCAGGCCGGAACCAGCGTCACGTGGGACAACGCGTCCCAACGGAACGGGGGCGTGCATGAGCTCCCCACCGCCACCGGTACGCGTGCCCTGTTCGACGAGATCTACTCTCCGCCACCGACCGAACCGGAAGCCCCGCGTCCTCCTGTGGTCGATCGGGTGCTCGAGAGCTACAACCGCCTTCACAGCGGAGCGCACGGGCCGGGCGCGCGGCTTGGGGCGGAGGACCGGAATCGGCTCGATGCCTACATGGAGCAGCTGTACAAGATCGAGGCGGCGCTCAACGCGACTACCGCGGCGAGCTGCGGTGACGTGGTGGTCCCGACAACGGAGTATCGCGGGCGAGGTGCCGTCTACACCGAGCACGCATCGAACCCGGAGTGGTACGGTCCCAATATCTACGGGCTCTACAACGATGTGATCGTGGCCGCATTCATGTGTGACAGCAGCCGCATTGCAGTGCTCGAGACCGCCGATGACTTCCATGGTTCGATGGACAGCATGGGCGGATTTCACGGGGTTGCGCACACCGCCGATGACCAGCCCGAGAGTGAGCGCGCCCTCCAGCGGACGAACCGCAACTTCTTCCAGATGGTGTTCCTCGATCTGATTTCGAAGATGGACTCGGTGGTCGATGCGAACGGTCTCACGATGCTGGATAACTCCGCCGTGATGTGGACCAACGAGTCCGGGCCAAGTACCCACAACAATGACTCGCAGCCGGTGGTGATGGCGGGAAGCAGCGGCGGCTTCTTCAATACTGGCCTCTACGTCGACTACCGAAACCGAAATGCGGACTTCCCGCAGGCGGGGCCTGGCATGGCGGAGTCGGGCCGACGGCCGGGCCTTCACTACTATCATCTTCTAGGCACGATGCTGCACTCGATGGGCGTGCCGCAGGCCGAATGGCCCGAAGGCGAGGGGCAACCGTGGCTCAGCATCCGCGACGCGGTGCCTGGATGGCTCGACACCGCGCATCCCTACGAGGACGACATCCTGAGACTTGCGGCCACCACGTCGCTGCCCGTGATCACCTGAGCGCGGGACCTCGTCGCGTGAGCTGCCGGGAGGTAGGCTCTTCGAATGAGCTCGTCGAACCGAAAGGACCTCGTGCGCATGCACCGGCGGTTCAACCGTTCGACGGCGCCGATGTGGAACGAGTACGCCGACCACCGGAACCGCGTGATGAGCCTCATCGGCCGCCAGCGGAGCGGCTCGAAGAACCTGGTGGTCCTGGGCGCGGGCAACTGCAACGACATTCATCTCGTTTCCCTCACGAAGCAGTTCGATGAGGTCCATCTCGTCGATATGGACCAGACCGCCATGGCCAACGCGCTCGCGCGAGCGAGCTTGGAAACCAGCCAACGGCTGAGGCTTCACCGGTTCGATCTCTCAGGGACCCTGGGGCATCTCGCGAAATGGACCCACACCCCACCGACCGCGGCCGAGCTCCGAGGGTGCACCGACGAGGCGATCGCGTCGTCTCGCACGAAGCTCCCCGGGCCGTTCGATGTGGTGTTGAGTTCGCTGGTCCTGAGCCAGATCGTCCATACCGCGACCGATGTGCTCGCTGCTCAGCCGGAGGTGATGCCGCGGGCATCGCTCGTCGGCGTGGTCACTCATTTGCGGATCGCACTCGAACTCCTCGCCGAAGGCGGCTCGCTCGTCCTGGCGATCGACACGCTCGCCCGGCCGGTGCAGGTGATGCACGACTGGCTCGCCCATAGCACTCCGGACCGACTCCTGGTCGAGGCGGATGCGCGAAAGAAGTGCTTGCCGGGGACCGAGGTCTCATTCGTGACCAGCCTCATTCAACAGTTTCGGCCGTCGGCTCGAATCGAGCTCACGGAAGCTTGGCTCTGGCAGCCCTCTCCCAAGCGATCGCACCTCGTCTACGGGCTCGTCGCCCGTTGAGTCAGTGAAGTTCGTCGAGCCTGCCGATCACCGGTTGTCCCTCGATACTCGTAAAGCCTTCGAACTGCGAGAGCTCGAGTCCCATGGCCGAACAGACGGAGAGCGGCAGTCGAGTATGGGCCGGGCCGACCCGGGCCGGCGCCATGTTCCGCGGACTCGGAATTCGCTCTGAAGGCCCCGCGTGTACCGCGTCGCTTGAACAGTTCAACCGATGCGCGCTGACGAGTGCATCGACGGTGTGCCGGTCGCGCCGGGATGCACTCCGGTGTTTACCGATTGCGTCGGCTCCTGCGGGGCACGGTGACATCCCATGAGTTCGCAACGCTCGCGTCCGAGACGAGTTGTGTAGGCCGCGGCGCCCGTGTCACCATGAGACCTCATGAGCATGCCGGATGGCAGCACGACGAAGGCCGGCGCCTTTGTGCGCAAAGACGACATAGTCGGCGGCTATCGGCTGCTCGAGGAGATCGCGCGCGGCGGAATGGGGGTTATCTACGCGGTCCAACGTGAGTCGATGGGAGGATTCGATCGGCTGTTGGCAATGAAACTGTTGCTCCCCGAGCTACGCAGCGAGCGGCAGTTCATCGACATGTTTCTGGATGAGGCGAGGATCGTCTCGCAGGTGAGTCACGGAAACGTCGTCAACATTTTCGATGTCGGCGAGCACGCTGGCGTGCCCTATTTTGTCATGGAGCTCCTTCGAGGCAGGTCTCTTTCCCAGCTGATCCGCGCAACGTCCGAGCGACTGCCCGCCCACATCGCGGCCGAGATCTTGGGCCAGGTCTGCCGGGGCCTCCATGCCGCGCATCAGGCCCGCGCGGTGGATGGCACTCGACTGTCGATCATCCATCGAGACATCAGCCCCCACAACATCTTCGTCGGATTCGATGGGTTGGTGCGGGTCATCGACTTTGGTATCGCCCGTGCGGATGGCCGGGTTTCGAAAACGCGGACTGGAGAGATACGCGGAAAGCTGGCCTACATGGCGCCCGAGCAGATCGACCGCAGCGTCGAACTGGATCGGCGTGCCGATGTGTGGGCTCTGGGGGTTGTCGCCTGGGAACTGTTCTGCGGCCGGCGGCTCTTCTGTACCGGAGACGATGCGAGCACGATGTTCGAAGTGCTGGAGGGTGAGATCGAGCCTATCGACAACTTTGCGCCTGCGCTTCCGGCTGGACTATCGCGCGCGGTTATGCGTGCACTCAGCCGAGAACGGGACGATCGCCCCGCCGGTTGCGACGAGTTGGCCAACGTGTTTGAGGCCGCGGCTCAGCAACTTGCGTCGAGCACCCCGACCCCCCGCGCAAACTCGGAACCGTCCGACGCCGCGAGCTTTCCGAGTGCGGAAATGACTCGCTCTGAGACTCTAACGGAGTTTGTTCAGCGCATTTTGCCGGACGCCGCCGATGCCGATGAGGCGCGACTGCGGGACGCATTGAAACGGCCCGCGCAGCGAGAGCAGAGTTCAACCGTCGACAAATCGACCGGGCGACCTCGACGATCCACCGCGGCTTTCGCGCTGCCGATCTTGCTATTGGTCGGGGCAGCCGGCGCGGGTGGATGGGCGCTCGCGGACTCCTCTGGCTCGACTGAGTCGTTGGCGGACAGCCTTCCGAGCAACCGTGCGAATGCACCGGAGCCCCGAGCCGCGGTCGAACCATCGCCGCCTACTGCGGTCGCGCCCGCCGAGGCCGAGACCGCCCCCGACTCCTCCGAGGAACCCGTGACGGAGCCACCTGCGCCGGAGCGTCGCGCCGACCGCCGGCGACCTCAACCACGTCCCCCTCAAGCCCCATCAGAACGGGTTGGTCGTAGCTCACCAAACGGACGTAGCACGCTGACGATGGACGGCCCCACTCTCTTGGGGAGTCCTTATTGAACTCGTGGAGGCTCCTGGCCGCCGGCGGTTTCTTGGCGTGTCTAACGCATGCACAAACGACTCACGCTCAATCCGAGCCAGACGCTGAGGCCACGACCGCAGAACAGGAGTTTCGGGCCGGGCAGCTAGCATTCGAGCGCGCTGCGTTCGCGGAGGCTCTCGAGCACTTTCGTCTGGCGTTCGAGCTGCAGCCTCACGACGCGGTTCGACACAATATCGGGGCCTGCCTCGAGGCGTTGGAGCAGTACGGTGCCGCATACATCGAATATCAACGCGTGACCGAAAGCGATGTCTTGGCGCAGGGCCAGATCCAGCTTGCAGAGGAGGCTCTCACACGACTGCGGCGTCACCTCGGCACGTTGCGTGTGGGCTCGGAGGTATCGGGTGCGGACGTCCAAGTCGATCCAGAGCGGTCGTGTCGAGCGCCGTGTGAGCTCGTACTCGACCCGGGCCCGCACCAAATCACCGTGCGGGTTGATGATGAGGTCCAGCAATACACTGTGGTCATCACCGCGGGTGAACGCACGCAGCTCGCGGTGATCGAACGTGGCCAGCTCGAATCGAATCTCGAAGAGCCCCTTCCTCCGACCCACCCGGCCACCGGTTCGACATCTTTGTTTCAGCCGCGCGCACTCTTTTGGCTAGGGGCGAGCCTTGCGGCTATCGGAACCGCGGGCGTGATCGGGTTCGGGCTCCGGACCGAAGCCCTCCAAGACGAGTGGGAAATGACATTCGTCGCTTCGGTTCGCGATCGCGGAGAAACGATGCGGCTGCTGACAAACATCTCGATCGGTGTGGCTGCGCTGGGTCTGGCCGCGCTCGTCATAGACCTTTTGGTGCCTCGCTCAGACGACCCGGACTCCGAGCCGGAGGAAGTTCGCGTCACCCCTGGCGCCACCGGCTTAGCGGTTTGGTACTAGTCCTTCACTCGCGTGACATTGCTCGCCCTCGCGACGGAACCACCCCCGTTCGCCGCACCGCTTCGCTGCCTCCTCGAAATACCTCGGGTATTCCTCGTCGGCTCGGCACGACGGCCGGCGGCGCCTCCACCCCGATCATCGACCTAGCTCACGCGGGTGAAGGGCTAGCGTTTGAGACCGTGACGGCGCAGGAGCTCGATCAAGTAGCCACGGTCCATGTGTGCGATGCGGGATGCCTTTCGGATGTTCCCTTCGCTCTTCTCTAGCAACTTGGAGAGGTAGCGTCGCTCAAACAGATCTATCGTCGCGCGCTTTGCGTCTCGGTAGCTGTGTTCCAGGACGTCGTCGATGCCCTCGTCGACGTTCGGGTCCACCGGCGCTGCGCTCTCAAACTGTGCGGCTGCGCCCGTCGCGAGTGTTCCGCGAACGACGTTTCTGAGTTCACGCACGTTTCCGGGCCATCGGTAACGCCTCAACCGGCTGAGAGCCTCCGCACCGAACAGTTGCTCGGCGGTCTTTGACGACCCTTCTGCCTTCAGGAAGAGCTCGATGAGCGCCGGGATATCTTCGCGCCGCTCCCTCAACGGAGGGATGACCAAGTGCGTGACCGCGATGCGGTAAAACAAGTCCATCCGGAACGACCCCTCATTGACTCCTGCTCGCAGGTCGCGGTGGGTCGCCGATACGACTCGAACGTCGACGGGAAAGTCGTCGGTTCCTCCAACTCGACGGACTCTGCGGCGTTCGAGCGCTCCCAGGAGCTGGGCTTGGTGCTCCGCGGCAAGTTCACCGACTTCATCGAGAAACAGAGTGCCTCCGTGGGCTCGTTCGAATGCACCGATGTGTTGTCGATGTGCGCCCGTGAACGCTCCACGCTCGTGTCCGAACAGCTCCGACGCAAAAAGTGACGACGCGATCGCGGCGCAGTCGACGGTGACGAAAGGGCCGTCCGCTCGAAGACTGCCTTCGTGCAGGGCACGGGCGACCAGCTCTTTGCCGGTTCCAGATTCGCCGAGGACGAGAACGGCGACCTGGCTCTTTGCGACGGTGCTAACCATGGAGAACAGCTGATGCATCACCCGACTCTTGCCGTGCAGCTCTCCGAGCTTGGACTCGCCGCGTTCCATCATCACGATCTGGCCGTCCGCCACCTCGATCGTCGTGTTTCCAATCTGGAACTGTGCGCCCGAGCGCACGTAGACGCTGCCAGGTCCGAGCGCAACGTCTCCGACCGTGGTCCCGTTCGTAGAGCTGAGATCCGAGGCGAGGACTTTGCCCTGGCTGCGGCGAAGCTCGAGGTGAAACCGGGATACCGTGGGATCGGTCAAGACCAGGTCGTTGCCGGTGGCGGTCCCAATAGTGAGCCGGTCGTTCCGAGCGGTTGCCGTGATCCCGGCGTCCGGCCCCGACACCACGTTGGCCTTGAGCAACTTGATAGGCAATCCCCCCGACCGAACGGGTAGGGTTCCGTCGTTGGATGTCTCACCGGCCACCTCGCGACTATAACAGCGGCGATACCAACATCAGGCGGGAACGCCGAACGGTCCAGTCGTGTTAGCGTTTGCCCCATGAGAGCCTGGCTCCTCGGCGTAGGGTTACTTGGAGGATGTTTCACTGAGTTTATCGATCCGCCAACCGGCCCGGCCTGCGCTCCGAACTGCCGAGACGACGCACTGGTCGCGCTGGATTCGGGGGGGCGAGCCAGCTGTGCCGTCGGGCTGCGGGGTGAGCTGTTCTGCTGGGGGCGAGCGGGTTCGACGGCGCTCGGACCCGGAGTGGAGTCTGCGGAAACGCCCGCCTTGGTGGACTCGGGCCCCGGTTGGAATGACGTTCGCACCTCCCCCGGGTTTCAAGGTCACACCTGCGGGATCCGGGAAGGCGGCGAACTCTTTTGCTGGGGGTCCAACCTCGAACAGCAGCTCGGCAACTGTGGGGCCGGAACTTCGGCCGAGTTTTTTCGAGTCAACGATCAACAATGGCGCTCGGTCGATGTGGGTTTGAACTTTACCTGCGCGATTCGGCAGGACCGGAGCCTTTGGTGCTGGGGCCTCAGCGGTGCGGGCCAATTTGGCATCGACACGAACCAGCAGTGTCCCCCGGTCCCTGTGGCCCCTGCATCCGACTGGGATCAAGTTCGCCTCGGCCGAGCTCATGCGTGCGCGATTCGAGGCCCGGATGCGTTGTGGTGTTGGGGCATCGGTTCGGAAGGACAGACCGGGTTCGGACCGACGGAGGCGACCGAGCCTCGCCAACTTCCAGACTTCCGGGTGCGAGTCGTTGCTACGGGAACAGACCATACGTGTGCGATCGATCGCGGCGGTGCGCTCCACTGTTGGGGCGCCAACGTAGCCGGACAGCTCGGTCATTCGGAGGCGCCGGGACCTGCCCGGGTAGGCGATCGAAACGACTGGGTGAGCGTTGCCGCTGGACTCGGCCACAGCTGTGGGGTGATCGCCGATGGCACCCTATTCTGCTGGGGCGACAACTCAGAGGGGCAGCTGGGTCGAGGCGCGCGGGGGTCCGGCCCATTGGAAATCGCGCCGGTCCTTGGCGATCAGGATTATCAATTCGTTACCGCCGGAGACAGCGTCACCTGCGCGACGAAGACAGACGGCAGCCTTTGGTGCTGGGGACTGGGGGATCGCGACGGGTCGCCGGGCGGCACCACAACGATCCCGACCGCACTCGCCCTCCCATGACAGGTTGGTGGGGATTACCCCACCAACGCGAGCCGGAGGGCGCTCGCCCACCAGCGACGAATTCGCTCACGATTTCAAGGCCCCTCCGTGGCACAGATCCGGCAACGTGAGCCGGATAAGTCCGTGGACCGGTTCGAGACGGCTCCGCGGTTCTGGACCAGACGCCGCGAAGGAGCCCCATGGAAGACCCCGTAGAGCACGACACCATCGGACACCGCCACCTCGGCCGTCGGCACTTTGTGATCTCGACCGGCCTCTCGGTTGTCGCTGCCGGGTGCGGAACGGTCATCGCCCCGGATGGGACCCCGCCTCGGCCTGACTCGTCGGTTCCGGACGGGGCCTCGCCCGACGGAGGCATGACTGCAGAGACCCTTATGTGGGCCAGCATTCCCAGCCTGGTGTTCGTCGTCGGTGAACCCGTGGACTTGGACCTGCGTGCATATCTCACCGACGCGAGTGGCGCATCGACGATCACCCTCAACATGCCGTTGCCTGCGGGCTTGTCATTCGATAACGGGCGAATCAGCGGCACGCCGTCCGACGAAGCCTCGGTCGACGGACTCATCGCAACCGCCGACGACGGGTTGTGATGGCCGTCGCGACCAGCGCTGCGTTTGAGCTTCAAGTGTTGCCAGAAGCCTCGGAGGCCCTTCTGGGTGAGCTCCCGACCCTGCAGGACGAAGACCGAGCCTATGCCCGCAGAGGGCTGCTAACGACGGGCGCAGTTCGACTGATCACCGACGGAAACGATGCTTCTCGCCTCGACCGCTATCGCAACAAATCCGATTTTGAGGGAGGTGGCCGTGCGGGAGAGTTCCACGAAACGACCGAGGGTGATGAGCTCTGGACCGCCTACCAGATGTATCGGCGCCTGCGCGACTTCGAACCCGGCGCCGCGGAGGTCTATCGCACTCGGGCCGAAAACCTGGCCAACTACTACAAGAACATCTGGCCGGACGATGCGTGGCGTGCTTCCCAGAGTGACCCGTGCAACCTCGACCACGTTTACGGATGGGGGCTTCGCGATTGGGCTGTGGGTGAGGGCGATGCACAGGCTCGGGCAGTGGTGGAAGCGATCGCCCGCGACGTGCGGCAGTTCCTCATCGATTCGAACTGGTACCGCGGATACCAGAGTGCGTTGGGGAGAGCTCAACGTCGGTGGGCTCGTCTCTTGCGCTTGGCGGTCGCCGCCGCCGAAGTCTCCGCTGACCCCACCGTGATCGAATTTCGCGATCAGGTGGTCGAGAGTGTCTTTTCCAGCGAGCAATGGGATCCGACGGCGGGAATGTACTTCTGGGACGGCGGCAAGACCGACCGCGAGTTTGGAGTCAACGCCTTTGCGGCCGGATGGCGCGCATGCTCGTCCTTCCACATTGGCGTGCTTGCGGACTCGTTGTGGCAGCTCTACCGCTCACTTCGCGGGGGCAGGGCGATCAGGGGCGTCACCGCGGAAGATGTTCGCAGTCGGATCATCGCGATGGCGAACTGGGTCGTGCGCCATGGAAGAGACGCCAGCCTCACAAGCGACAACCCCAACTCTCCGAATCCCCAAACGGGAGCCAGCATGGGAAGCAACGGTACGATGACCCAGCATCGATCGGCGAGCCGGTCTACCTACAACATCAGCTTGGTTAATCTGCTCGTTTTTGCCTACAAGCTCGATGGAAACCCCACCTACCTCGACCGCGCATGGGACCACTTCCTCGACACGCAACACAACTACTTCGGCGGACAGCGTACGGAACGTTCGTCGATCGAGCACTACGTGGACTCCCGTCTCGCTTCGGCACTGGGGTTTGCGTACCTACGAGTCAACAAGGGCGAGCTTCAATACGCGTACGCTCTCTTTGAAAACGGCGGTAGCCCCCGGGTGTTGGCATGAGTCAGATCAGCAGTCCTCCTTTCAGTGTGAGGATCTTGACTCGCGCCGAAGCGCTCCCCTCCTGGTATCCGGCGTGGCAGAACCCAGGGGTAATCGTCGCGATTCCGTCGTCGGGCACTGTCCCCGGCGGAGGAAGCTTTGGTGACTCCTCACTGTTGGCGGCTCAAGAGGCACGGGTGGGGACTTCTGAGGACTGGACGCCTCCGGATGACGTCATCGCCGGAGGGTCACTTTGGCCGTACAACCTTTTCGGATACTCCGGAGGAACCGTCGCCTACATGGGTGGCCAGCCTTATCTCTGCGTCATGGGCGGCGGCCACCTTAACGGGCCCGACAACTCGATCTACGCGTTTGGCCCCCTTTACGGGCCAGGCGCAGACAACCCGCAGTGGAGCCAGCTTAGTTCCCAGTCCCGGGAGTCCCACCTCCGCACCTGCACGCAGCACAACGCCGATGGGCGACCCACCGCCCGTCACACCTCGGGAGACTTTTCATACGGTGCGGGCAAGATCTGCATGCTTTGGATGAACTCGGTCCACTGTGGTCCGGGAGGCGTATCACGGGGCGTCGATGTGTACGACGTCGCTTCCGGTGACTGGGATGAAGCGCGCGGAATCTCCCACCCCGACACCGGGGATTTTCGTCGCATCAAGCAGCACAGCAATAGCGTCTACGTCCCGACGACTGGGCTCTTTTATTCGATCACCGGTCAGACGATCGGCGCCTACAATCCCTTTGGTCGTACGGTGGACGGAGTTGAGCCGCGCAGCTGGCGCAACGAGGGGACCATGCGTTCCGGGGGAGTCGGGGGCGACAGTATGTGCTGCCCGATGGGCGACATGGGCGGCGGCCTCGCCGACACAGTATTCGCATTCGATCGCGGTCCTGGCAGTTCCACCGAACCACAGAAGATCAACGTTCGATCGGCAGAATCGACCTCGTGGGCCACGGCAGACTACCCCAGGGGGAGCGCGCAAGCCGTCGCGTACGACAGCCATCAGGAGCGACTCTACGCACTCAACTCCGGAGTAAGCTCGTCGCCCAACAACCGCACCTTGGAGCCGGGCACCCGTGACGTCGCGTGGGTCAGCGTTCATGGAGACAATCCAACCTGGAACCACGAGACCTTTCATGGAGACACCCCTCCACAACAGGTCACGGCAGGAACCTATGGTCGGTGGAGTTACGTAAAGGAGCTCCGCGGTTTCGTCGTGGTGAATCACGCCGGTTCATCCGTTTACTTCTACCGGGTCACCGTTTGAGACAACGCGGTGCGGCCGCCCGTTCTGCTGCAGGATGGACCCACGTACGGCATGTGATTCCTAGAGGCCGAATTTCGAACGCCCAGCGCGTACTCGTCCACGGGTGAACCATGAAACGAGTGTGCATGTTGTTCTTGTGGCTGTGCTGCTAAAGGGCGACGTTCGCGAGCTTGAGACCGTTGTGGAGCGGCGCTTCCGGATTCGCGCCATCATGGTGTTTGACAGAGCAAGGAAGTGAAGTAAAGTGAATTCACTTTCTATCTAGCGGTGACCGTTAAGCCCTCTGATTGCGCAACGTGCGGATATTCCTGCCCATTCGAGAGCTGCCCTCGCTGTTTAATGCCGATTGGACAGACATCGCGCGGTAGTCGCACGCGTCAGCGACTCCTGGAAGCAGCCACCGAGGAGCTGGTGGCTCACGATGGCGCGGTGGAGTTCGCGGCCGTGGCCCTCCGGGCCGGAGTCTCGGCCGGTGCGCCCTATAGGCACTTCTCATCGAAGAGCGACCTGCTGGTGGCGCTCGTCGATAGCTTCTACGACGCGTGGGAAGCACTGGCCTACCGTCCTACGTTCGAAGAAGTGTCCGATGACTGGTGGGAACGCGAGAAGGAGCGGATTCGCGTGACCGTGGAGTTCCACTATCGACACCCGTTGGGTGCGCTGATACAGCAGCGGCTCATCGGAGACGCCGAGGCGGTGAGGCACCAGAGACTCCGCTCTGACCGACTGGTGCGCGGTGCGGTCAAGAACGTCGCGAGAGGAAAGAGCCTGGGCCGTGTTCCCGCGCATGTCGATGCCGAGATCTGCGGTGCGCTGCTGATGGGTGGTGTGGGGCAGGGCCTCCACGGTGCCCTTTCCCGTGGGCGCAAGATGTCCCGGAATCGGGTAGTGCGCGAGCTTCAGAACTTCATGCAGCGCGTCCTTTGCATCAACGAGCGGTGAGCGGAGAAGGAGCCATGGACAGAGCGAAAGAGATCGATTTGTTAACGACGTCGCTGGCGATGGCACTGGCGAAGCGCCGTCCTGTGGACGGTGATGAGCACCTCGTTCCCACTTCCGACTACCGTGATGCGGCGCGCTTTGGGCTTGAAAAAGAACAGATCTTCGAGCGCCAGCTAAACGTCGTGTCCCTGTCTTCGAAGGTGGCGGCGCCGGGTGAGTTCGTGACGGCAGACGTCGTTGGCAACCCGGTGGTGGTTGTGCGAGGTGAGGATGGTCGCCTCCGTGCCTTTCTCAATGTCTGCCGGCACCGGGGGGCGACGGTCGAGCTTCGGTCGGAAGGACGCTGCAAGCGCTTCGTGTGTCCGTACCATGCCTGGACATACAACGTCGACGGCACGCTCCACCGCACGCGACACCCGGAGGGTTTCCCTACGCTCAAGGTGCAGGACCACGGGCTGGTCGAGCTTCCATGCCTCGAGGCGGCGGGACTGGTGTTCGTGTGCCCCACTCCGGGGGTCGATCCCGAGCCGATGCCCGCTGCGCTGGTCGAGGAGCTGGAGAAGATGGTCGGCCCGCGTCCGACGGCCTACGCCTCCACTGCGCGTACCTGGAAGGCGAACTGGAAGCTCGTCGTCGAAGGGGGCATCGAGTCCTACCATTTCATCATCGCCCACAAGGACACCATCGCGCCGTTCTTCGTCGACACAGCCTCGACTTGGGAGCGCATCGGACCGCACATGCGGTCGGTGCTGCCAAAGCGCTCGATCGTCGAACTCGACGGCTTGCCTCGAGAGCGGTGGGACATTCGCGACCATACGCATATCGTCTACTCGATTCACCCCAACGCAATGATCCTGCTCCAGAAGTCGCACTTCGATCTACTCCTGCTGACTCCGCTCGCCGTGGACCGTACCCGCATCGAGGTGCTCACCGTTGGCACCGCCCCAGAGGAAGGTGAGCTCAGCGACCAGGCGCGGACGTTTCTGGAGAAGAACCACGCCTTCTCGGTGCAGACGCTCGATGAGGATTTCGAAATAGGCGAAAGGATCCAGCGGGGCTTGGCCACCTCCGCCAACACACACTTCCGCTTTGGGCGTTTTGAGGATGCGCTCAGCGACTGGCGTCGCCAACTGGACGCGGAGCTCGGCTAACGCGTGAGTTGCGATAGACAAGCATCGGCGCGATGGACTCGCCCCCGCGTCGCCGAGTTGTTGCCAGCGTCGTTCGGGGCGTCCTCGCCCCCCTCGAGAACACGGCGCGCGCGGTGTCCGGAGCCTTTTGGAGTTCGCCACCTTCACCGTGGCCGCTGATTGGGTGGCTCGGTGCACGGCCACGAGATCTGCATCGTTTTTCCGTACGCAGTCGCGCGCCAGTGCCCAACAAGGCGGCGGCGGATGTCTTGGGCGCGGGAGAGCATGTCCTCGGTAAACCACTCTGGGAGGGCTGTGTTCTGAGCGTCGGCGAGATCGGTGAAGTGGGCGTGCAGCGCTCGCGGTTCCTGATGCGAGAGTGGCCCCTGAAGCGACGCCACGATCTTCTCGATCGCCATGAGGCGGGGCCAAGCCGTCGCTTCCTTGGCATCGTGGGCTAGAGCGGCGAGAGATACACCCCTCGCAAGGAGCGCCCAGAAGCCGTGGTCGAGCTCGGCCGCGGACTCGACGGCAAAGTGGGTCAGGTCGTGAAGGAGATAGCTCCGCGTTTCGCATTCGACTTCGTCTTTCGTCCCGTCGCTTCGCTCGATCTCCAGCCGGTGATGGGCGTCGGTCAGTTTGTGAAACCGAATCTCCACCTGGGCAGGCCGCTGGAACCCTATGCGTTGCTTTCGGGGCGCACCACCCACACCGGAATGGTGGCTCGCCGCAGCACCCGTTCCGTGGTGCTTCCGAGCATGATGCCGCGGAACCGGCTCTGACCTCGGGAACCGAGGACGATCATATCGGCGTCGATCTCTGCCGTCAGGTCGGCGACGACCGGCCCCGGCGAACCGAAGCGACAATACCCGTTCCCCTCCGCCCCGCGCTCTTTAAGGAGCGCGCGCAGCGCATCTTCGGTTTCACTCTTCAGTCGCGCCTGGGTCTCTTTGTACTTCTCCGGCCCCATCTCCGGCTCGAGTGGATCCGGGGCGATATGCAACAGATGAAGGCTTCCCGTGAGGGCGTTGCTTGCGTGCACCGCGATGTCCAGCGCCCGAAGCGAAGTGCCGGAGAAATCGACTGCGACAACGATCTTTGCGCCTTTCCAGTCTGCCGGCCCGTCTCCCGTCGTGACGAGCACATCGGAAGTCGCGTGTCGAACGACCCGCTCGGCGGTCGATCCGATCACCCGATCCAGAAGGGAACGTTCTTCTCTGGGTCGCGCGCCGACGACGATGAGACTCGCTTCATCTTGCTTGGCGGCTTCGAGGATCGCGGACCACGGGCGGCCATGCTGGAGGTGACATCGGACTCGGATGCCGCGCTCTTCAAAACTTGCGCGCTGCGCGTGAAGGGCTTTCTGGGCGGACGCGTTGGCACCTTGGAGCTGCTCCTGCATCGCCGCGATCGCGGCCGAGCTGGGGCCGGTGGGGGGTGCCCAGTCCGTGGTGTCGGTGGCGTGCACCAAGATGAGTTCGGCTTGGAAGAGCTCGGCCAACCGGCCCGCCAGCTGACACGCCTCTTGACCGGAGGTCGCCAGATCAGTGGCGCAAAGGATTTGTTTCGGGACCATAGCCCGAGGAGCATAGCTCCTATTTAGCGAATGCTCTCGATGGGGAGAATCTCGACGCAGTCGTCGCTCTCGAGGGTCGCTTCCTCATCGAGATCGATCACGCTGGGCTCTACGGGATAGAGGCCGCTTTCGCGAAATCGGTATCCCTGGTCGAGGACCGCCTGCGCAATGGCGGTCTCCACGCGAAGCTCTCGTTCCGAGTCGGCGCGAGCTGGGTCATGACCCACCGGGATTCTGGCGATGCACTCGGCGAGCACCTCGTCCTCGTAGAGGAACTCGGCGCCAAGACCACTCTCGCTGACCCGAACCACCGTGCCGGGCAGATAGAACCGCTGCCCGCCGAGGGAGAACTCGACGACCACTGCGGAGCCGACGCTCGCCCCCGCAGTGGTCGCGATCCAAGTCCCTGATATGGAAATATCTTCAATAATTCCGTATCCCGATCCGGTTTCCTCGACGGAGAGCCAGGTTTCGACGCGGACGCTTCGTCGGAGGGATCGGCGGGCGGAGGGCAGTACCTGAATCACGGAATCCTCGGCTGGTGTACGGATCGGGCGTGGATTCATTCCCCTCCTTCGACGATTTTTCTTCGAGGGGGAGGAAAAAAATCCGAACTCACCGCAATTCTGTCACACATCTGCTCGAGGTGCAGCCCCCGAGCAGATGTGCAGCCTGGGTTAGGGAGCCGGAGCGACGCCGTAGATCGGAAGGGTTCCGAGGGCCACGGGGGTGCCCCCCGGGGTGGTCTCCATCGCGGTTTCAGGATCGAAGGTTCGGAGCCCTCCTGCGCCCCATGCGTAGAGCACTCCTTCGTGAAGGAGAATGCCGTTGGTGTCGGCCTGCACCATCGTCGCCGTGGGGGCCGCGGCGCTCGGATCGACGCTCTGGAGCGAACACCCGCCGGGGCACGAGCCGGTGAGCACGTAGAGGCGGGTGGGCGACACATAGGCATAACCGCCGATCTCTTGGCCGAGCTCCATTTCGGTGAGGAGCGAGGCTTCCGCGGTCCCCATCGCCAGGTCGACGATTTCGATGCTGCCATCGATGGCGAACGAATCCCCGGTGGCGCCCACCAAGAGCCGATTTGCCGCTGCGTCGAAGACGAGTCCTCGCCAAGGGTTCTCTCCCTGGAGGTCGATGCCCTGCACTCCGTCGGTCGCAGCGTCGAGGTCGACGACCATATCGGTCGTCGTGTCGATCACGGCGAGCTCCGAGCCGGTGAAGTTGATTCCCGTCGCGTCGAAGTAGTAGTTGCCGAGGCCCACATATAGCCGGTCACCGATCTGAATCGCGTCGGTCGCATTCACTCCGCCGTCCGTGTCGGCCGGCTTCACGAAGCCGCTGAGATCGATCGAGCCCGTCACCGAAAAGGTCGAGGGGTCGATGATCGTCACTTCGTTCAGAGAACCCTGAATCACATAGGCCTTGGCGGGACTGACCGCGATCACCCGCTGGGGATTGGCCGCGTAGGGTGGCATCGCCCCCGCGGGATTCACGTCCACCGTGCCGGCGGACATGAGAGGGTCCGCGTCCATCTGATACTGGACGATGCCATTGGCCCGCTGAAGAAGCGCCACCGAACACCCTGCCGCGGTCGGAAGGGTGTCCTGGTCCGGCAGGTCCATTGCGAGCATCTGGGGGGCGAGGGTCATCGTGTCCACATAGAACAGCTGGGCGGTCGCGAAGTCGCTCGTGGTCACGAGGAGGTTCGGGGCGCAAGGCATCATGCCGCCGTCGCCTCCATCGGACGCATCGACCATGCCGTCGATGACAGCATCGGGAGTCGCATCGGCCGTCGCGTCCAGCATGGCGTCGGGCGTGGCGTCGACCATCCCGTCCGGGGCCGCCGCGTCCGGGGTTCCGGACGAGTCATCGTCCCCGCAGCCACCCAGAAGTAGCGCAGAACAAAGAGCAAAGAGAGAGATCAGAGAACTGGTTCGCATCGTGTGCCTCCCGCACGCAGCTCCGTCGGTTCACGGAGTCGCACTTGCAACGGGCACCGGGTCGAACACAACTACCCAGAGAGCCGCATCTTGCGCCCATCCCCGGGCGCCCGTCGCGGTGGGTCCGTGCTCGGTCTCCTGGCTTCCGAATCATCCTTCGCAGACGCCTTCCCAGCATTCGCCAGTGGCTGGCCCGAGGGCCGTGTCTTTGTCGTCATCGGTCACAGTGGCGGGGGCCGCGTCGGTTCTTCACCGAACTTCCCGTCAGCACGCACCGGTTGTGGTTCAACTATTCGTGATAGGGCTCCCTACACTGGGGCGCCCGTATACTCCCGGAGCCTGACCCTGGTCAAACCGCGCGCCGTTTCCCTTGAACCCGCGTCTCAGCTGTGCGATGGCAATCCGTGGTCGAAAGCGACAGCGTAGTTCGGGCGATGACCGACGACGGAGGCCTTCGAGTGGTTGCGGCCCTGACCTCCGAGTCGGTCGGTGGCGCGACGGAGACTCAGGACGCCGGTGCAGACGTGCTGCGCGTCTTTGGCGAGTTGCTCACCGGAACGATTCTGTACCGAGAGACCATGGCCCCGACACTTCGAGTGCAGGGAATCCTCCAGGGCGCGGACAGGAGCGGCCAGCTCGTGGCCGATTCGCATCCGGACGGGACGTCTCGCGGGCTCGTTCGTCAGCGCGACAAAAACCCCATCAAGCTCCGGGGCGCGGTGCTGCAGATGATGCGATCGTTGCCGAACGGTTCGCTTCATCGAGGCATGGTCGAGGTGCCGGCGAGCGGGCGGGTGGCGGATGCGCTGATGGCATATCTTCAGACGTCCGAACAGGTGGTGAGCATGCTTTCGGTCGGCGTGAAGATGGAAGGCACGACCGTCCGCTGGGCCGGCGGCTACTTGGTGCAGCTTCTGCCCGAGCTCTCCGAAACCCAGCTTGCGGTCATGACCGAGCGGCTCAAGGAGTTCGCGTCGATCGAGACACTTTCCGCGAGCGCCGCGAAGGATCCCAAGACGCTGGTGAGCGAGCTCTTTTACGGGATGGACTACACCGTCCTCGAAACCTCGCCGCTCCGCTTCGCGTGCAATTGCAGTCAGGTCCGGGTGATGGCGAGCCTTTCTACCCTTGGCCGCGCCGACCTCGAAGACTTGATGAGCGATCCGAGCATCGAGCTCTCCTGCGACTACTGCAACAAGACGTTCCATGTGAGCGCCGAGCAGCTTCGCGGTCTTCTCTCCGGTTCCTGACGTCGCTAGTCTCTCCGTCGATGCTGTCCGTCGACGAGTTCGAGAGCCAGTTCCGGTCCGCCGATAAAGTGCCGTTCCGTCTCGCGGTGCCCGAGGTTCAGAAGATCGTCATTGTCACCGACCTTGGCGATGGGGCATCGATCTCCCAGGACACTTACCTCTCTGCGGCTAAGAACTACGCCCGGGCCCTCGGCGAGGTGGTCTGGGTGGAGCTCGCCGACACGGACTACGACGACGTAGACGGCCTGCTCAAGCGGGTCGAAGAAGAGGAGCCCGATCTGATCTGCGCCTACCGGAACCTCAAAGATGGATCCTGGCGCTGGCCGTATAGCCTCGGCGTGTTTCTCAATGTGCTCACGCGGGAGACCCGCTACCCCGTCCTCATCTTGCCCAACCCGCACGAGGTGCCGGACCTCGGCTGGAAGGACCGGGAGACATCGGACGTAATGGTGGTCACCGATCATCTGGCCGGCGACGATGCGCTCGTGAACTGGGGCGTTCGAATGACCGCGCCGAACGGAACCCTGTGGCTAACCCACGTCGAGGACGACGTCGTGTTCGCGCGCTACATCGACACGATCTCGCGCGTTCCTTCGATCGATACCGAGAACGCCCGAGAGGAGATCCTCAAGCAGCTGCTCAAAGAGCCGCGGGACTACATTCGCAGCGTTCGTTCGGTGCTGGAGGAAAGCGACCTGGCGATCCGCGTAGAAAAGGTCGTGCGAACCGGGCATCGGGTGCGGGACTACCGCGGGCTTCTCGAGGAAAACGCGATCGATCTCTTGGCGTTCCACACCAACTCGGAAGACCAGGTTGCCCTGCACGGCGCGGTGTATCTCCTGGCGATCGAGCTCCGCGATAAGCCGATCTTGATGATCTGATCCCTTCATGCCGATCTTCCTTCAGGCTCACGAAGCGGGGCACCACGAGACATCGCTCACCGTCACCCTCCTCTTCGCGGGGGTGCTTCTCGCGATGGTTCTCACGCTCGCGTTCGAGGAGAAGATCCACGCGAAGAAGTCGCTGATCACCGGATTCTACGCGGTCGTAAGCCTGCTCCTCGGAGCTGCGTTCGACTTGCTTCCCTTTGGACCAGTCGAAAACGCCTTCGGCGATTCGCTCAACGTTCCCGTGTACATCCCGGCGGTGGACTGGGGAGTGATCGCGATCATCTTTGGCTCGAGTCTGTTTGTCGACGTGACCGCCAAGAGCGGTCTCTTTACCTGGATCGCGATCAAACTCACCAAGGCGTCGGCCGGCGATCCGCTTCGCCTGCTGATCTACTACGGGATCATGACGGTCGTGTTCTCGGCGGTCCTCAACAACGTAACCGCGATGATCATCGTCGGTTCGCTCACCGGGGTGTCGCTCCGAAAGCTCGGCCAGGACGAAAAGCTCCTCGGGTTTCTTCTCATCGAAGGCCTTCTCACGAACATCGGAGGCCTTCTCACGCTGATTAGCTCGGTTCCCAACATCATCGTCGGACAAACCGCAGGGATCAGCTTCGTGTCGTTCTTCATCGCCGCGAGCCCCTTCGTGATCGCCGCGACCGCCGCCACCCTGTTCATGGGCGCCCGGTTGTTCCGAATCCGGCCGCTTCGGGGTGAAGAAGAACAGAAAGCGGCGGCCGAGCTGGTCGCGGGCTTCGATGAGAACGACGGGATCGAGAGTCGTGGATTCTTCAACTTCGCCGCCGCGATGACGATCCTTTTTATCATTCTCATCGCCACGACGAGCGTGCTGCCGTGGGTAGGCCCGACGGAGGACGGCCGCGACGGCCTCGGCATGGGGTTCGTGGCCATCGCCTTCGGTGTGATCATGCTGCTTCGGTTCAAGAGCAGCGTCGACAAGTTCTATCGGGCCCTCGATTGGGACCTGCTTCTGTTCTTTGTGTTCCTGTTCGTGGTGATCAACGTGATGGAGCACGCGCAGGTACTCACGCTCATCGGCCAGGGCCTCGAAGCGATGATCGGCCTCGGGCCCATGGCGGGAACCGCGGCGACCCTCGTGTCCGCCGCAGGATTCTCGGCGGTCACCGACAACATTCCGCTCGCGGCGATGCTCGCCAAGATCCTGGCCGGACTCGAAACCCCTGGCGATTCAGGGCTTTGGTGGGCGGTGATTTTCGGGGCGAACCTCGGAGGCAACCTGACGCCGATCGGCTCGGCGAGCACCGTGGTTGCGGTCACCATCATGCACAAGCAGGGCGTGCCGATGAGTTTCGCAGGTTTTGTCAAAGCGGCGCTCCCTTATGCGGGAATGCAGATCCTTCTCGCCGTGCTGTACGTACTCTTCGTACTTCCGCTGATCCACGAGCTCTAGTGTGGGGACGAGCGTGGGGACGAGCGCGAGACCGACCGGTCCCGAAGCGCGGTGCGACAAAATGCCTCGGGAACGAGGATTCGGGATTTGCTACATGAAATGTTGGAGGACTTATGCGTCTTAGTGTGATCTTGTGTGCCCTTTCGCTCGCGCTCCCGATGACTGGCTGTGGTGACGACGATGATCCCGGTCCCGCGGACGCCAATCCCCCGGACGGCAGTACCCCCGACGGCGATGCCAGTGGCGCGGAAACTCCCGTCACCCTGAACTTTGCGGCAAAGGTTGGGGACATGGACTTCAGCTGTGGGACGACCTACTCGGGCCTGGGCACCGCGAACAGCGACGCGGTGGGAGCCGACTTCCGTTTCTACGTTTCGAACATTCGACTCGTGAACTCCGCGGGAACGGAGGTGCCGGTGACTCTCGAGCAGGACGGGATGTTCCAGCGGGAGGATGTCGCGCTTCTCGACTTCGAAGACGGAAGCGCCGACTGCATGATGGGCAACTCGGCCCTCCGGTCGACGGTCGTCGGGACGGTGGCCGAAGGCGACTACAACGAGGTCCGCTTCACGATGGGCATTCCCTTCTCGATGAACCATCAGAACGTCGCCGACGCCGACTCTCCGTTCAATATCAGCGGGATGTTCTGGGTCTGGCAGGGGGGCTACAAGTTCCTCCGGATCGATCTTGGGGTCGGCGCGGGCGGCTACAATGTTCACCTCGGTTCGACGATGTGCTCGAGCGGCGGCCCGATGGAGCCCCCGACCGCGGAGTGCGGACGACCGAACCGGGCAGACGTTTCCTTGACCAACTTCGACATCGCCTCCAGCGTTATCGTTGCAGACCTCGCCCCTCTCGTGGCGGATGCCGACCTCACCATGAACACCGATATGACCCCTCCCGGCTGCCAGTCCTTTCCCAACGACGAAGGCGACTGTGGCCCGGTGTTTCCAAAGCTCGGGCTCGACTTTCAGAGCGGGATGCCCGGCGCGACCCCCCAGTCATTTTTTCGCCTAGAATAGCCTAGAGTCATCGCATGGCGTTTCCGGGTCGGCTCTCGCTTTTGTTCTGCCTCGCGGCCTTCTGGGGCTGCGGGGGGGACTCCGACGAAGCGATGGTCGACCCTCAGGGCTGGGAGTGGAATCTGCCGGAGGGGTTTCCCGAACCGCGCGTCCCGGCGAACAACCCGATGACCAACGCCAAGGTGGAACTCGGCCGGTTCTTGTTCTACGACACGCGTCTCTCGCTCAACGAAACCCAGTCTTGCGGG
This sequence comes from Myxococcota bacterium, assembly GCA_039187775.1. Taxonomy (GTDB): domain Bacteria; phylum Myxococcota_A; class Polyangia; order Polyangiales; family JBCCZL01; genus JBCCZL01. The sequence goes on along the minus strand of JBCCZL010000002.1, from coordinate 5,047 downwards.
AGCTGCCACCAGCAGGACCTTGCATTCACCGACGGACTCGCGCTCGCGGAGGGCTCTACCGGGGAGATTCATCCGCGGGGATCGATGGGCCTCGTGAATGTGGCCTACCAGGCGACGCTAACTTGGGCCAACCCGTTGCTCAACAACCTCGAGGAGCAGGCGCTGCTGCCGATCTTTGGGGAGTCGCCGATCGTCGAACTCGGCATGGCGGGTCAGGAAGAGCTTCTCGTGGAGCGACTGACCGCCGACGCGCGATATCCGGCGATGTTTGCGGAGGCGTTTCCTGATGAGCCCGCGCCGATCACCGTGCAGAATGTGGTTCGGTCGCTGGGAGCGTTTCAGCGTTCGATCATCAGCGCCGATTCGCCCTACGACCGAGGCGAGCTCACCGAATCTGCCCGCCGCGGGGCGGAGCTCTTTTTCGGAGAGAAGTTCGACTGCTTTCACTGCCACGGCAGCTTCAACTTCTCGTCTTCGGTGGACCACTCAGGCGTCGTGTTTGAAGAAGCCGTGTTCTTCAACAACGGTCTCTACAACGTCGACGGCCGAGGCGCGTACCCGCCCGAGAACACGGGGATCTTTGAAATCACCGGCGGCCGAGCGGACATGGGGCGCTTCAAGCCGCCGACCCTGCGAAACATCGCGGTGACCGGGCCCTACATGCACGACGGCAGCGTGGAGACCCTCGAAGATGTCCTCGCGGTCTACGCCGCGGCGGGCCGGAATGTGACGGAGGGCCCTTACGTGGGCGATGGCCGGGAAAACCCCAACAAGAACATTTTCGTTCACGGCTTCGATATGACGCCCGAGGAGCAGGCCGACATGCTCGAGTTTCTCCGAAGCCTGACCGACGAAACGGTCCTCACCGATCCGCGTTGGAGCGACCCGTTCCAGTAGCGGGCTTGTCGCGTCCCATGAACTCGCGACGGTAAAGACCCCGCTCTACTCGGACGCTAAACGCGCGGGGGCAGTCCCAGCGCTCGATTCATCCTCGATGCGGTGTGGGAGCCTTACGCATCGGGACTCGGACGTGTCGCGCGTAGCGAACCGCCGGAAGCTCGACCCATCGATAGAAGACGATCGCTACGGCGAAGGCGGCGATCACACGAATCGCCAGGGCCCCTGCGGGCGGCAGCCCGACCGCGAGGGCGAGTCGCTTGCTGATGACGAACACGGGTTGGTGCGTCAGATAGAGGCTGTAGCTCATGATCCCGACGCGGAGCAGCGTGTCACCAAGCCAGGAGTGTCGAAACCCTCGTGTTCGCTCGCGGGACGTCCACGTCAAGACGAGCCAAAACCCCGCCGCGGCAAACACCAGGTGACCAAGAACGAGCTTCACTTCCCGAAGTTCCCAGCTCGCTCCGTGCGGCGGGTCACACAGCACTCCCACCGCGAGAAGGCCGACAAAGAATAGCGGGCTCATCAGCCACTTCGGAGGGCGCTCGTGACCGAGGTAGACCTCGACGGCGTAGGCTCCCAGCGCCCAGGGAAACCAAAACGCTGGGCCGAGGAGGAACCAACCGAAGCCTTGCTCGACCCAGGGAAGCACGAGTCCAAGAAGGCGCCAGCCGACGGTGACCGCGAACGTTGACCCCAACACGACTCGCCATCCATAGCAACGGCGGATTCGGAGAAGTGGAAAATAGAGCAGGTAGAGCTGCTCCTCGAGTGCGAGGGACCAGAGGGGGCCGTTGCCGACGCGGTGTGATGCACCGTTCAGATTCTGCGCCATCACCGTGAACAGCAACGCATCCGTGAAGAGGAGCGCGGTGCTGTCGTAGCCGAATCGCGCGCCGACTGAGTCGTTCCCGGGTGTTCCGATCACGCTCGCCAGGCTGAGCACCGCGGCGAACGATGCCAAGACAACCAGTAGGTAGGGCGGATAGAGCCGGGCGAGGCGGCGCTTCCAGAACCCGGCGAAATCGATGGAGACTGTGGGGTCGGCGAGCCGCGCCCATCGCAAGTGGATGCAGAAGCCGGAGATCACCAAGAATAGGTGAACGCCGTACTGGCCGTACCCGGCGATCGAAGTGAACCACCCCCCGGGGAAGACGCCTCCGCCGGTTTCGGTTCCTACGGAAAACGGAAGGTGGGAGCCCATCACCGCTAGCACCGCGACTCCTCGTAGAACATCAACGGCGTGTGACCGCACAGATCCCGGCGCTTCGCGCGCAGGCTCGGCTGCTCGTGACATGACCCTCCCTGTTCCAGCCAATGTCGGCCAGGCGTACTCTAGGGTGTCCGGAGCCGACCTTCGCGGCTCAGTCCATCGGAGATTCGCACTTGCTGAGGCGGTTCCGAGCGATCGATCGACCCAAGGTTCCGTCGGTCAGCGGCGTATGATTGGGTATGAACCGGTGGTGGATCGTGGCGCTCGGAGCGCTCGTCGGGTGTGGCTCGTCCGCGCTTCAAGGACACGAAGAAGTGGTAAACCCCACAGTCGACCCTCCGGCCGAGGCCACTCCGGAGACATCGGAGCAAGCACCGACGCGGTCGGCCGCTTCCGACTCCCACGCTGACGAGTCCTCGCTTCTTGAGCTGGCCGCGTCGACGCTGGCTTCGCCGGTGGCAGGACCGGAAGGGGCTCCGTTGGAGCAAGTGGAACTTCGGCGTCACCTTGCGCCCATTCTCTCGAAACTGCGGCGAAGCGTGGCTCGGCGCCAGGTCCGCGAACGACGAGCTCGCGGGGCCATGCGGTCAACCGCCGCCCGGGCCGTCGCGACTTCACCCGCCCAACCGACCGAAGACTCGGTCACCAACAACCAGGTCGCGGGGGTCGATGAAGGCGGCATCGTGAAGGCGTGGGGGGAGTACCTTCTCGTGCTCCGGCGTGGCCGGCTCTTTTCGGTACGGCTCTCCACGGGGACGCCGACGCCGGTGGACGTCATCGACGTTCGTCCTCGGGGCAGTCGCCGCGACGTTTGGTACGACGAGATGTTGGTGCACGCTCCGAGTGGCCAGGTGGTGGTGGTCGGCTTCAGCTACGACGAAGGCGCGACCGAGCTGGCGCATTTTTCCATCGCTTCGAACGGTCGCTTCACGCGGAACGGCACGCATTTTCTTCGCTCCAACGACTACTACTCGTCTCGGAACTATGCGAGCCGCCTCGTGGGAGACCGGCTCGTCTTCTATATGCCGCACTATTTGATTCGCCGCGCCTGGTCCCGGCCCCGCGCCTTCTATCCGGCGCTTCGAACCGGGGGTGCGGGATGGCAGCCGATCGTGGACTCGAGCGAGGTGTATCGGGTTCCCGGGCAGTCGGATGCGTCCACGCTTCATACCGTCGTGAGCTGCGATCTTTCAGCGCCCCGCTTTTCTTGCACAGCGCAGGGAATCCTCGGTGGCGAGGGACGGACCTTCTATGTCTCCGCGGATGCGGTCTATGTGTGGGTGCACTCCGCGCTGGCGGACTGGCACTACGAGCTCGACGGGCTCGTCCCCGAGGCTGAACTCGAGCGGCAGGAAGCGGCAGCTCGAGCTCGGCCCAATCAACTGTTCCGCCTTCCCCTCGATGGGGGACCGCCGGCGGTGGTCGAAGTGGAAGGCGCACCCATCGATCAGTTCTCGTTCCACCAAACCGAGCAGGACCTCCTCGTCGTGCTTCGCGCCCGCGGGAGCGGCGACGCGATGTGGTCGCCCGAGTTTACCGGGGGGTCGCTTGGGCTCCTTCGGATTCCTCTTTCGAGCTTTGGGCCCCGGGTTCGGGCAATGGCGCGGAGTGCGTATCGAGCGCTCCCCAATCCAAGAGGAGAGGCGCACGTCGTGCAGAACCGGTTTGTCGGCGACTATCTTCTCTACGGGAGCGGCGCGAGCTGGGGGCGTCGGCAGGTGAGCAACGACGACCGCGTCTTCCTGCACCATTGGCCGAGCGGCGCCAACCACGCGGCGAGGCTTGGGGGTGGAGCAGATCGGATCGAGGCGCTTGGAAGGCACGGCATGGTCGTGGGAACCGATGGTCGGGATCTTCACTTTCAAGCGCTTGAGCTGAGCGTGCCTCCCGCGGTGGGTGGCCATTACGTCCGCCCGGGGGCGGCCCAAGGCGAGACCCGGAGCCACGGGTTCTTCTATCGTGCGCGGGGAGGCGATGAAGGCACGCTTGGGATTCCGGTTCGAAGCGCGAGACAACCCGGCTACGCCCACCTCGTGCACGGCTCGGCGTATGTTCTTTATGTCGACGTCTCTCAGCTGACCTTGCGTGAGCTCGGCGTTCTCGCGGCCCAACCTCAGGTGGTCGACGATCGCTGCGAGGTGTCGTGCGTGGACTGGTACGGAAACGCCCGGCCGCTCTTCTATCGCGGACGGGTGTTCGGACTGATGGGCTACGAGCTCATCGAGGGAACGATCCAAGGCGGCCAGATCGCGGAACAAAACCGCACCAGTCTCCTTTCCACGCTCGAGTCGGAGAGGACCCTCTAGCCTGCTAGTCGACTTGGGGCGGGTCATCGGTGAACTCGCCGATGAAGACCACAGGAAAGGTCGTCAGGATGGTGCAGCCGGTTCCGAGAAACGCGGCCGCGCCTTCGCCGTGGTTGTCGCTGATGGGGCGAACGATCGTCGCGGCGGGCATCGCGGCATCGCGACCCACCATGAGTGCGATGCGGGGGAGAAGCTTCGGTGACCATCGACCGGCTACGAATACGAACGCCTCCGTCGGAAGTCCCGCGCGCTGGCGGAAGACCTCGACGTCGGCGATCACGTTCTGTTGCAGGAGGAATGCCTGGACCAGTGCGGCCAAATGTTCGGCCGCGTGAGTGTTGGCCCGGAAGTGATCTTGCTCGGTGCTGAACCGAAAGTGGTGGAGCGCGTCCGGGAGGGCCATCCTGACGCCGCAGCCCTCGCAGCGTCCCGACGATTCGACCGCCTCGATCGCCGAGTGACGCCCGCAGCGATGGCAAACCGCCGATTGCTCGACCGAGGTGACCGGGACCGCAACCGTCCGAAAGTTCCAGGAGAAGAGAATGCTGCCGCAGCCGATGCAGCGCGAGACGCCTTGCAAACGGACCACCTCGTGGCCTCCGCAGCGAGCACATCCGAGCCCGGCCTGGAT
>JBCCZL010000001.1:0-62496 GCA_039187775.1 Myxococcota bacterium | reverse complement strand
GCTCGAGATGCTCGAGCTGTGCTGCCGCAACATCCTCTCCGATCCATGGGAAGAAGAGCATCGAATCGCGAAGGACATTCAGCTTCCGTTCGCTCCCATTCATCCTTCGATCGGAACTGTAGCCGACGCCCGGGATCTCATTGGTTCCCGCTTGATCGATGGAGAGCGGGTCGAGTTCGGGGAGTTCGAGCGACTCTTTAGCGCGATTTCGGACACCCGAACCCTCGATGTTCCGCTCCGATCGATCTGCCAACGCCATGGCCAAACAAGCCTCGGAATCGAAACGCAGGTGTTCGGCAACGCGATGGCGCTCAGCCTGCTTCCCGAGTGGCGACGCGGCCTCGGCTTCGGCTACTTCGACCCGGCGGACGAGCTTACGTTCAATGAAGCTTACGACTACCGCATCACCGGCGAGTTCCTATCGCGCGACCTTCACGACGTGCGTCACGAGTTCACCGCGGTGCCGCTCGGCACGTCCCTTCCCGGGCTCTTCCGAACCGGTGCGGTGCTTTGGGTTCCCGGCCGGCAAACGATGGTGGTGTCGCGAACTCCTCCGAACGGTAAAGCGTTCGAGACCCTGCACAAAGGGATCCGGCCACGGCTCCTCACTCTCATTCTGCCCGCGCCGACTCGTTTCCTGGCCGTCGATCTCTTCGGCAGCGTGGATGTCGCCTTCTCCCATCGCGGAAGCACCGTGCACTCGGTCACGCTCTCCCCGTCGGGGCGCACTCAGCTCACAAGTCCGGCGTTGTTCGATAGCGTTCGGATCCGCGGCGAGATGTTTATCTCCGCGGTGATCGAACAACCGCGAGTCCACGGTCCCACCGACGTGGAGACCCGCGAGGCGGTCCTCCGGAACGTCGTCTTTTATGACTCTCCGGGACCTCGCACCGCCGAACGAATCGAAGCTGGCAATCTCCAGAACCCGGTCAGCGCGCAGCGCGAACAACACATGGCGGGCTTTCGCGTTGCCATCGATCCTACCGACACCCCGTGGCCGGTCGACCTTCCCTACGCGCCCCCGCTCGACAGCGCGCACTTCATTCTCGAACGCGCCGGGTCGGACGGAGCATTCCGCCCCTACGACTCGGACGCGGGTCTCATCGTGGGTGCGCGACAGCTCGATCTGCCCACTCCGTCCGAAGGTCCGGGCATCGACATCGAGCGTCGGTTCTCATCCGAACACCGACCGGCCGCGCATTCCCGATGGGTGGAGATCGATGACACCCTCCAGTCGATCATCAAAGGCAAGCGGGCCAACACTCCGTACGGGGAGTCTTTCACGTACCGAGTGACCACCGTCGATCCGATCGGGCGCCGGTCGGCTCCTCTGGATGCTTCGCCACAGCGCCTTGAGAAGCACCTGCCGCCTCCGATTCCCGGAGGTCCCATCGACCGCGGTGCCGATCCCCGGGCCGGCGTCCGGGTCCGCGTCCTTCAGCGCCACGATCCACGTTACCCCCTCGACCAGGAGGCGTTTCGTCGCAAATTTCCTCGCGACGCGAAGACGCTCGACCGTCGGGATGTGGCGATCGTGCTCGAGTGGGGATGGGCCGCGCCCGCCGAAGATGGAGAGCCGCCCACCGAACGCGATCGCGATCCGTTCGTTCGAGAGTTTCGAATCTACTTTCGGGCGAACGACTACAACTCGGTCGGCGGACGAGTGCTATCGACGCGCCGCGACGGCGACTTTTTCGAGATCAGCGTGGAACTCGAGGAGTCGGTCGCCGAAAACGCGCTCGTCGGGCAGAGCATCGGGCTGCCTCACCCGTTTCGGATCGTGAGCCACGGCGCCGGTTCACGCATTGCGATTCGCGTGGATGAGAGCACCGCCGACGACACCGCCCAGCCTCGGGCGGGAAGCTTTCGTCTCTCCCGGTCGGACCGTGACGGTGGAGGTCCTCCGACGAGCTGGGACCGGCGCATTGCGATTCAACCGATCGACGACCCACGGCCGATGCGAACAAGCTACTCGCTCGTGCTCGACGGAGATCTCATCACGATCGACGCCGACGGCCCGAGTATTCGCGGCTATCTCGGAGTGACCGCGGCCGACGATCAACGCTACGTCACGGACACCATCTCTTCAGGACCGCTCGCGGGGCGGTGGGGCAATGAGAGCTACGCCGCGTCCGCGCCGATCCTCGCGGAGTACTTTGGCCGTCCGGAGGTGCCGAGTACCGAGCTCTTGGAGGTCGACCGGCGAGAGCTTCGCCTCCTCCGCGGAAACGACCTTCGGTTCGAGTTTCGTGCGGAAGACTGGGGCCCGCCCGGCTGGGTTGCCGGCGATGTTCGCATTCAGCGCGTGAGCGGCGACGCGATCGCACGGCGGGTTCGGCGGGTCGACGTGGAGGCCTGGGTGGACACCGACACGGACGAAAGCGGCGTCAGGATCGACGACGCCACTCCGGACCTCCTCGATCAGATCCGACGCGGGCGAATCGAGGATCTGTGGCTAGCCACGATCGCTAACCGATACGAGCTGACTTCGCTCTGGACCACGGTGTATCAGGGTCCGCTCCGCCCCCACATCGACTCGCTCCCCAACGTCCCGGGCCGCTGGTTCTATCGCGTTCAAGCGTCCGACGCGAAAGGCCGCACTTCCGTAAACGCTTGGCTCGCTCCGGTGGCGGTGGTGGTCCCCGATCGATCCCGCCCGCTCGTTCCCGAGCTTTCGCCGCTCGAAGCGTTGTCCGATGCAGAGGTGAACGTCCAAGTGACCGTCGATCTCCTGGGGGCAAATCCTCAGGCCCCAACCATCCTCCTGTTTGCGACCGAGGTCACGGGCGCGACTCCGCCGGAGGTCGGCGCGCGGCTATTGACGGTGAAGAACCGGGCGGACCTCGATCCCTCACGCACCCACCGCGTCCGGACCGACGACGGCGATCTCATCGTGCCCGTTACTCTTTCGCCAGACGGAGCCTCGACCCGGCGCAACGAGGACCGCGGAGTCGACCAGCTGGTGTGGGATGTGCCGGTCACCCGTCGAAGCGACGCCGAGGTGCAGGTGTGGGTCGCCAGCTTCCGAAATGGGACCACCTCGACACTGATCGGCCCCCGTCGACTTCCTGCATCGGGAGGGGCCTGATGTTTACGACGCCGTTCCCGAACTTCACCGGGACGACGATTACCCGGGACGTGCTTTCGATTCCGTCCGGGCTTCGCTACGGGGGAATGCACGTTTCGGCGCTTCGCATCGAGGGAAGCGTTCCCATTCGGCTCCTCTCTCCGTGCACCGGCTGGGTGAACCGCAAGACGAGCGACGACGTTCGAGTGCTGGAGTTCGAAGCCCTTCCGCTCGAGTTTCCCGCGGTCCTTAGCGCGCTTCGGGTGTGGCCGACGATCTACGTCGCGCTCCCCGATACCGCGACGACCGTCGACAAAGGCTCGATCACCTGGACGAGCGAAATCTCCGCCGCGAGTCCACACTTCGTCTTCGCCATTCTCACGCCAGACAATGGCGCAGAGGACATCCTCGATTCCCTCCAGTGGCTCAGCGACGCGGTGGGCTCGGTCCGCGGGTCACGCGAGTTGAGCATCCTTCTCGACGCGGCTCGACGGGCGCTCGGCGACGATGCCCTGATCCTTCGCGATGCGCTCGGCCGCCCTCGGCGCGGTACGTTCACCTTTGTTCGGGACGGAGTGTCATCGCGCCTCAGCACCGACGATGCGGGCAACCTGGTGTCCGCAACCACCTCTCGCGCCGACCTGAACGGCCGGCGTCTCTCATTCGCGGACCGCCTTTTCACCCGCGACGACGGGGTATCCGCGATGGACGAAATCGAAATCGTCCCAGGTATTCGGACCATTTCGTTTACCGACCTGGAGAGCTGGTTTTCACCTCAGCAGACGACCGCACTCTCGCGCTGGACGCTCGGAAACACCGTAGTGCCGTTCCTGAACGCCGAGGTCTTTGACGAGATGTTTCGCGAGCTCTCACGGATTGGGACCCGTCCGGAGCCGGGCTTTCACCTGACCGGGTATTTCATCTCCCCGGACGACGTCCTCACCGAACTGCCGGGGATTCCCGCCACCACCCGTGATTCGGTAAATGCACTGATCGATGCGGGCGGGAGCGCCCGATTCCTCGCCCTCGACTTCTTTCAGCTTCGGTCGGGGGCGGTGTCCGACCTCGGTGACGCGCTGATGGTGCTGCTGGTCGTGCTCCTCGCGGGCGCCATCACGATCGATCTTCTCGTGGACGAGGAGCTCCTCGACACGACCACGCTGATGAACCTCTTCCTGCTGATCGTGGGCGGGGTGATCGCGGCAGGCCACCTCGAGGAACTGGTCGAAACCCTGGGTGAACCCAACCGAGCCGCGGTCGACGCGCTCACCCGGGCTCCGGATTCGATCGCCCTCTTCGATCCCTACCCCGCGTCGTCGGATGACAACCCGCTCAAGGTCACCAGCCTCCCGTCGGAGTCCGTGGTCAACACCGTGCTCACCCTGATGGACCGCTTCAACGTCTTCCATCAGAAGATCGCCGTCATCCGGAACGACGACGGGGTTCACGCCTACGCGGGAGGCGTCGACCTCAATCCCGATCGCCTCGACGACTTCGAACACAAGATCTCCGCCCCTTTCAAAGATGTGCACGCGCGAGTAGACGGCCCCGCGGTCCGCGACTTGGCCCTCACCTTTGCGGAACGCTGGACTCGGGCCAGTACCGAGCCCCTGGCGATCTCGACTCCGCCCTACGAGGATCTGCCGAGCGCTGGCAACGACGTGGTGCAGATCGCCCGCACCTACTTCGCCCCCAACCCCGACGGGTCCACCGCGCCTTTCACGTTCGCGCCGACCGGCGAGACAACGATCTACGAAACCACCCTGAGCGCAATCCGCAACGCACGGCAGTTCATCTACGTCGAGGATCAACACCTAACGCCGCCATCTGAGTATGTGGACGAGATAGTCGCCGCGGTGGATCGAGGCGTCGAAGTGTTCATCATGGTTCCCGCCACCCCGGACCAGCCCTTTGGCTTCGGACCAAGAAGCGCATTCGCGGGGAGAATCCCCACCGCCCGGGTCGGCGTGATGCGCCGCGGTTACAGCGCGATTCGAACCGTCCGCAAAGCCGACAATGGCCGTCTTTACCTCAACGAGCCCCTGGAAGAACGACCGTCGGTATCGGAAACCGTCGAGGTCAAACCCGCCGCTCGAGTCCCCTCGCCGCCGTTTTGGATGGTGGTCGATAAGGAGATCATCCAGGTGGTGAACAAGACCGACACCACCGAGGACGCGGTGGTCCGGCTTCAGATCCGACGCGGCGCCGCGACCCAGTTCTTCGGACCCGACGAAGGCAGCGAGCCGGACAAGCACAAAACGGGGGCGGCGGCAACGGTGGTCGACTTCAAGGGCATCCATGTGCACTCCAGCGTGATGATCGTCGACGATGTGTTCGCCAGCATTGGCTCGGCCGCCGCAAGTCGCCGCGGCTACTTCTCCGACGGCGAGTGCAACATCTTCGCGATGCCCGATCGGCTTCGCTTTACGCCGAACAACTGGATCCGGGACCTCCGAACGCGCCTCTGGTCGGAGGCGCTCCACATCCCAGAAGCGGTCGGCCGCGTCCTGTTTCGCGATCCGCTTCACGCCATCCCATGGTTCGAGCGGTCGCGAAAGAAGGGAAACCGCTTTATCGATTTCGCCACCGAAGCAACCTATCCGGAGCTCTTCAGCGGCGGCGGCACGAGCGGTCCGTTTCTCGATGTCGAAGGCCTCGGCCTCGGGACCGCGGCCCTCAGCCTCGTGGCCGCAATGATCCTCGCGGCCGAGGAGGATGCCGTGTTCGACATCATCAGTGACCCCTCGAGCTACGCGGAGGGGTCATGATCCGCTTCTTCGACGTCTTCCCGCTTGCTCCGTTGGCCGCCGCGTGGCCCACCTCCGAGATCGGCCCGGTGGGAGGCTCGCTCAACCTCTGGCTCTCCGAGATCGCCCGAGAGGTCGAGGTCAAAAACCTCTCCACGTCTCGGCTCGGCGACGAGACCGTGATCTCCGGGAAGTTCGAGTTTCTCCGGGAGCTACCGCCGCTGGACGTCCGCCTCGAAGCGTTCCCATCGTTCGAGTTTCGCGCGAAGCGCGAAGATGGGGTCGACTTCGTCGTGCGAATCGGTGGCACCTCCACCGAAGTCATCCTCGAAAACGTCACCCTAGAAATCGTCACTCCCCACGACTTCATCGGGCCCCATGGAGCATCCAAGACCTCCGACAAGATCGTCGAGTTTCGAAGCGGAGACACCGTGTTCACCACCGAGGTGCGGCTCCGTTACTCGACCGCCGGCGACTTTCGGCTGGAGCCCATTACCCCGCTGAGCGTCGCGCCGGCGAAGTTTATGGGAGTCTCCTGCCGCGGCATCTTCGACATTCGCTTTTTCCCTCACCAGCCGAACCTTCACGAAACCATCGACTGGATCGTCCGGCCCATCGAGAGCCCACTGGCAAGCCCCAACACCGGAGCGGTAGGGATTCGGACCTTCGACATCGATTGGGGCGACGATGACAATCCGATCGTTCAGATTGCGCGGGAGCTCGGAGAGGACGGGTTTCGAGAATACGAGTGGGCGTTCAACGATGTCGTAATTCCCGCAGTGCAGATCCTGCCGCTTCCCGTCCATGGAACGATGGGCCTTCGGCGTTCGATCGAAAATACCGCGCGCCTTACTGACTATTTCGACCTGCGAGGCTCGCCGATCTCCATCGAGCTCGCCGAGCACCTTCGCCTCGTGGTGAGCAAGTTCTGGTTCGAGACGTTGCCACCGCCGGCCGACGTCGCCGAGGGCATCAACTTCGAGATGGGCATCGTGTTCGATGTGAACGAGGACCGGGGCGCTGCGCTGATCGCACTCGAAGACGAGTGGACCGTGAGCGCCGCCATCCGTCGTTCGCCCACCATGGGTCGGGACGAAGTCGCGGTCCTCGCCATGGATCTCTTTGGCATCCTTCGCATCGATATCATCGCGGCAAAGTTCGGTGTCTCGATCGGCCGACTGCTCCGCGGCGAAGATTTTGGAAACTCGTTCCTCTTCACGGTCGATCTGCTCCTTGGAGGCGGCGTAAGCGAAGAACCCCTCGGCGGATCCGACGCGGACAGCTCCAACGGCAACTCCGGACTTCAGCTCACGGTTCTGGGAGACGATGATTTTTCGATCGCGGTCACGGACCTCGGCTGGAAGCTCGGGACGTTCTCCCTTGAGACGTTTTCGCTTCCTGAGGGCGCTCAGCTCACGCTCGGGCCGCTCGAGCTCGTGCTCTACGAAACCGGCGTACTCTACGAGGACGAGGCCGCCTACTTCTCGATCAGCGGCGGGGTCGGCATCGAAGTCGACGGCTTCGAGACCTCGGTGTGGTTCAAACGGATCCGCGGCAAAGTCGCGGGCAACCCGAGCGCCGCCGACCTCAAGATGGACGGGTTTGGCGGCAAGATCGGAAACAGCGCGGTTCTGTTCGAGTTCCTCGGCTACTACACCAATGCCGCGCTCGAAACCGAGCGCGTATTCAAAGAGGAGTTCGGCCTTTCGGGGACGCTCAAGCTCGACCTCGAAGCCGCTAAGTACAAGTTCGGCTTCGACATCATCGTCGGGAACATCACTCCGATGCCAGACAACGATGCGGAAGCCTTCGACTACTGGATGCTGCAGATCGCGTTCGAAGGTCGCATTCCCTTTGGCGTGATCGAGTGCTTCGGCTTTCGCATCCTGTTCGCTTCGAATATGTTGCCGAAGCTCGATTCTTTCGACGAGGACGCGCCCGAGCTTCGCTACTACAACTGGTCCAAAGGAGCGGACCCGCTGCTCGTTCCTCCCGATCGAAGAATGACGGTATGGCAGCCCGAGAACGATGCCTGGGCGGTTGGCGTCGGGCTATCGATTGGCTTCGCAGGAATGGGCGATGTCTTCCGGCTGAGCGCGTTCGGTATGATCATTCACAGTCCGTCCGAGCGTGGGTTCATGATCGCGATCGAACTCTTCGTCCTGAGCTCGAAGGACCCGATCGGGTACGCAGTGTTCGAATACGACGCCGCCAACGACCGGTGGGCACTCGGCATCGGCGTCGATCTGTCGCTGAAGCACTTCCTCGACAACCCCCCGGACATCCTGAAGGACGCGTTCAAGATCAAAGCGAACCTCCTGATCGGCAACCGACCGGGAACCTTCGCTCTCGGGCGGCTCAACGACGAGAAAAGCTGGGCGAATCTTACGATCAAGATCGCGCTGCCCGAGAACATCGGAAAGCTCGAGTTCTTTATCGGACTCTGCATCGAGTGGGTGGAGAACGTTCGCGGCGGATTCGGATTCGCGGCTCGCGGCGAAATCGGCGTCGACTTCGTCATCTTCTCCGCGAGCGGCTACAGCGGCCTTTCCTTCCTCGCGATCTGGCTCCTCACCGGCTCGGGAGACTTCGCGCTTCGAGCGACGTGGGAGATGGGAATTCGGCTGAGCGTTCTGAAGATCTTTCAGTTTGGCCTCAAGCTCGCCGCCGACATCGAGCACATTGCGCACGTTCCGAACTACACCGTGTTTTCGATTCTCTTTCGCATCGAAACGCCGTGGTTCCTTCCCGACCTGTCCTTTACCTGCGAGTTCCTCTTCGGTTCGGTCGAGCCCGAAACCCGCGCCGCGATCGTTGGCGCCCTTCGCGATGCGAATGCGCTCTCCGAGGCGACCGGCGGCACGGCGCCGCTCCGGCTCGAGCAGGCGTTTCCACCCGGCGCAACCGACGAAACCGTGCTGGGGTCGGTGATCGACTTCCGGGCACCCGAGCTCCGAAGGTCGGGCGAACGGAACCTCGTCTCGCCAGCGGCCACTATCACCATCGAGTTCGCCCAGCCGGTCAACGATCTACTGGACCTGAGTCCCACTGGAGACTTCGGAATCCGGGCAAGCGGCGACGACGACGTCGAACTCCTTACCCGGTACGAGCTCCAGAAGCTGGTCGTCAAGCGGCGGCCTCGGTTTAGCGACGCCGAATGGACGGTCGTCGAGGAGCGAACCCCTCGCTTTACGTTGGACGAGTCGGGCGCGATCGTCAGCAGCGAATCCCCCACGATCTTTCGCTGGGCGTGGAATTCTGAGATTCGGTCCGAGGATCAAACGGTCGCGTCGCAGCTCTTCCTCAATGGCAATACGCCGTTTGGCGTTTCCTTCGACTCACCGGAGGCCGACGACTCGATACTTCGCGAGAACCCCAACTGGCCCTGCTGCGATCCGACGCTCACGCTCTTTGAACACTACTATCGAAGCGAACCGCTCGGGCCGACTCGCTTGCCCGTTCATTCGGTAAGCGACGTCCGCGCCAATGTGTGGTTTCGTCGGGGCTTCATCAAGCCGCCGGAAGCCACCTCGAGCGTGGGAAGCGGTCGGGTCCTGTCCCTCGACGCGGGTCAAAGCTGGCAGTTTGTCGCCCACGAGGACATTCAGTACCTCCGAATCTGGGTGAGCAGTCTGAGCGGCGAACCGGGCATCGACGTAGTCGCAGAAGACCGAGCGGGAGCCGAAGTATACCGTCAGACGTTCCCCGCGAACGGCACTTGGCATAGCGTCCTCGTCACCGGCCCCCTCCGCACCGTCCGGGTGATGACCCGACCCAACGAGCAGGACGGCGGAATCGTCGTGGGCAACCGCCTGATCCCGACCAACTGGATCGAGATCGCCGGCTTGGTCGGAGTGACCGTCACCGAGTATCTGGCCTATCGAAATGCGGTCGACGCCTGCAACCACGAGGACCGGGAACGGCCGGCAAGAACCTTCTTTCTTCCGCAACACGAGTACACCGTCGAGATCACGACCCACATTTCGGTGAAGCATTCGACCACCGACTGGGAAGCCGCGGAGGTCACCGAATCCATCTCCTTCGAGACGTCGGGGTTCCCTGGCACGAATCTCACCGAGAGTGTTGGGCAGGAGCTTGCCCCGTACGTCGTTCGAGCCTACGGCGGTCATCGAGGGCGGCTCTATCGCGAAGAACCGGTGCTGACGCTCTTCAGCGAGGACCTGAAGCTCTTCGCTCCAGGAACCGCGAGCGACGAACATCGGCAGACCTTTCCCGTGTCCTTGATCGTGCGTGCGAACTCCGGCCGAAATGCCGACGAGCTCCTGAGTCGCTCCTCGGCGACTTCCGAAGACTGGTTGTCTCGAGGGGGCGCGTTCCTTGGGGCCGCGGCGTTCCTCGCGCGCTCCGTCCTCCAAGTGATCGTTGCGTCGACCGAGGACGAAGCGAAGCAGCGATTCGGCCGATTGGTCGAGGCGGGCGACAACCGGTGCGGGATCGACGATCCGACTCGGGTCGAGCAGGCCGCCGTCGTCTCGGAGCCGGACGAGGGCCTCTGGGAACCGAACGCGACCTACACGGCGTGCGTTCGGCCCGAGGGCGCACCGTGGATTCACCGAAAGCGCTTCTCCGAAACCGACCTCCTCACATTTCGGCGGGAGGGCGCCTGGGAATGGGCCGACGGCGCGCTTCGGGCACCCGCCGGCGGCGAGCTCGGGTTCGGCGACCCCGAATGGGACCTCATGCGCATCTCGATCGGCGGAACCGGAGACTTTGGTGTCCAGCTCTTTGGCGGAGCAGTCGAAGCACGGCTTCGGGACGGGCGGCTGGAGGTGGGCGGTCGATCGGTCGACGTCGGTGACGCGGCGCTCATCGAAGCGGTGATATACGCCGACATCGTTCGGTTTCGCGCCAGTGGACAATCCCTCGACGTGCCGCGGGAGCGGCGGTACTCGGGCCCTCCGAGCATCGTTGCAAGCCCCAACGCGTCGATCACCACGCTCTTTGTGTCGGGCGTCGATATGACGAGCCATTCGTTCACCGCGAGCCGCTACCGAAGCTTCGAAGAGCACATCGACTCCTTCGACGGCCTTCTTCTGCAACCAGGATCTGCCGAGGAGATCCAGAGGGCGCTCCGCACCCATCTCGGTGCCATCGTGGCGGCGATGGAGCCGGAGGCCTCCGACGCCGAGCGAGAAGAACTCTTCGACCAGCTCATTTCGGAGCTGGTGGTATTTACCGAGGACATCCCGGAGCGAGTCACCATCACCGCGATCGGTGGAGACACCGTCGGGGCGTTTCTGGTCGAGAGCCCCGAGCCTCTCGATGTCGTGTCGGAGGTCGGCCTCGAGCTCAAGCAGCTTCGGCGGCGGGTCGGCCGCGATGTGCGGGACCTCCTCGGGCGACTTCGCCCGGAGCTTCTCCGGCCCCGCGTCAACCCGGCGCTCGGAGATCTCATCCCCGAGACGCGCCGCGAACCGCTTCGACCGGTCGACCTACGTCCCATTCCCACCCCGACCACGCTGACCAACGCGAGGCTGGACGCGCGACCGGAGGCTCCGAGACTCCGACTGACTTCCCGAAGGTCGGCTCCCGAGCGCATAGAGACCGCACCGACGCTCGAAGGGTCCGCGGTGGAGACTCTTTCATTCACGGGCGAGGGCCACCTCACCACCCGGGAGCTTCGTCCCGAGGTCGCGCGAGTGGTGCGCGAGCTCGGCCTGTCAGAGATCGCGCTTCTTCCGAACCGTCGGTTCGTTCCGACGTTTCGCACCCGAGTCTACGAAGATGTCGCGACGCTCGTCGTTCAAAACCGCGACGCGACCAAGCTGCTGGTGTTCCCCCGAGCGCCGCTTGGCCCTGGAGCGTATCGGATCTGTTTCGAGATCGTCCGACGCCGCTTCGAGACCCTCGAGGCCGAGAACGAGCTCAACACCTACCGGCAGACCGCTGAGATCGATCTTCGACTGTAAGCGGTTCGAGGCGCGGGCCCCGCGGGATGCTGGATGGCCGCGAAACCCGCGCCTCGAGTTGACCAACCCGAAGGCTGGTGAGTCGAGTGGAGGCTTGACTCGTTGGAACGACACCCCATCGCACGACCGGTCGCAAAAAAAGTCGGCCGGGTCTATTCGGCTTCGATGCGCGCTCGGAGCCGACTTGCCCGAGCGTTGCCCGGGTCGAGCTGAATCGCCCGCTGGAGGTGTCCGCGAGCCTCCTGTCGATTGCCACTTCCGAGAAGCGCTTCGGCCAGAATGACACGGTAGCTCGCCCTTCGGGACCGAAGCGCGACCGCGCGCTGGGCATATTCCACCGCCTCCGCCGCCTCGCCTCGCGCAAGGTGCACTTCGGCCATGCCCGCAAGCACGTGGTTATCATTCGGCGCAAGCTCGAGAGCCCGCTCGAAGAGGGGTGCGGCCTCCAAGGTTCGACCGTCGCGCACCATGCGCTCCGCCTCGCGAATCAACGACGACGCGGATCGATTGGGATCGATCGTCGCGACTTCGGTCTCGGTCGTCTCCGCCGCCTCCGAAGCCTCGTCCGGATCTTCCTCCGTACCGGCCGCTTCGGGGTCGCGGTCTTCGGGATCGCGGTGTTCGGGATCGCGGTGTTCGGGATCGCGGTGTTCGGGATCGCTGTCCTCTGCGTCGGACCCCTCGGTGGTTTCCCGGTCCCCAGTCTCGACCTCCTCCGGGGCGCCGTGTTCCGAGTCGCTGGCGGTTTCTGCGGTACCGGATGCTGTGGTACCGGTTTCTGTGGTACCGGTCTCCGACGTGCCGGTCTCCGATGTGCTGGGTTCTGAGGCGCGGTTCGCGGGAGTGCCGTTTTCCGAGTTCTCCGGTTCGGAACCTTCCGACTCACCCGATCCGTTTTCCGGTTCGGCGCCGGTGTGGGTTGTGACGGGATCGGTACCGCCGAGGCTCCGCATCACAAAGAAGGTCGCCGTGCCCACCGAAAGCACCACCAAGACCCCGAGCACGGCATAAAGAGGGCCGCGAGAGGTCGGCGGCGGAGGCGGCGTACTCACCGGCCATCCGGGTTCCAGCGACATCGGCTCGGTCTTGTCGGGAATCGACTCTTGCCTGGCGCCAAGGCCTTCGGGCTTGACAGCGGAAGGCTCCACCCGGACGGGGAAGTCCGAGATCGGAAGGTCCGGGATCACTCCAATCGGAGGCTTCGGATCGGGAGGCAGTTCCACCGCCACCGGCTGGCCGGCCGTCGGCGGCAAGGTCTCGATATCGTCTTCGTCCGGCTCCTCGAGCATCGAGTCGCGGATCTCCATCGGAGGCTCGCTCACTTCGCCAAGCGCATCGAGCTCCGCCGCACGCTTGCCCGCCGCCTCGGCGAGATCCCCACCCGGCGCCGTCGCCTCGGCGAGTCGACCGGTCTTGCCGAGCAGATCGCTACTCGTCGGCTCGTCGGTCTCGACGTGGGGCGGGGTGCTGAGGTCGGGTTGGTACGCCTCGGCCGCCGGGTTGGTTTCGACAAGGTCTGGATGCCGCTCTTCCTCCGCAGGATCGTCCCAGGTCAGCGCGCTCTCGGGCAGCGGGGTCAGCGGGCCCGCCACCCCGAGGTCAGGCACCCCAGCGGTCGGAATCTTCGTCGTGAGCCCGGTGGGGGGATCAGACTCGCGATTTGCTCCGGGGTAGACCGACGGCTTGATCGGAAGTGGAAGTTCGGCCGCCTGCGCCAGGGTGTCATCGACCGGCGCCATGATGTTCGCGACGTTCGGCCGGGGGCGCTGTTCGACTCGGACCCGACCCGAACCGATCGCCATCAGCGCGGCGAGCGCCTCGAGGCCCTCGAGGTTTCGGTTGTCCGGCAGATGCGCGACCGCGCCCACGATGAGGCCCTCGGCGATGTCCACCTCGACCATGATCCGGCTGTGGCTAATCGTGGCGTGAAGCGTGCGGTTCACGCCAATGAGGGTGCGAAGCAAACGCCCCGGACCGGTGATCTCGAGACGGGTATCGAACTGATCGCGCCGCTCGGCGAGATCGCGAAGCTCGGTCACCTGCTCGACCAGCGGCGCGACCCGGTGGGCAAACTTCTCCATGTCGATCGCATGGCTCCGGTCCGGCCAGATCTCGGACCAGTTGACGAGCAGCAAGCTCGCCCAGCGAAGTCGAAGGTCACGGCGAATCCGCCGCACGAGTTCGAAGTCCGGACCGTCCAGCGTAGCCGCATCGAACACGATGATCTCAGGATCGAGTCCCTGGGCCCGGGCGAGACTTTCTCCCGCCGGATCGGTGACCACGACGGTGGCCCCGCGATCTCGGAGCTCTTGCGTCAGCGCGTCCGCCCGCCCTGGGTCGTGGTCGACCACGAGCACCCGCCGGCCATCGAGCACCGAAAGGTCGCCACTTTTGGTCTCAAGGTCGAGGAACTGCAGCCGTCCTCCCGGCGCTTCGTGAAACGAGTAGCGGAGCGACTCCGACTCGGACACGTGCGGCTTGAGGCGGTCGACAAACTCCTTGAGTGCAGCCGCCACCGGACGACCCGCGCCGAGAACCACGCGTACACCATCGGTTTCCATGCCCGGCGAGTGCACCGAAAGGATGCCGCTGTGAAGCTCCTGACGCACGAGGCTCATGAGCTCCTCGAAGCTCGCTTCGCCAAGCTCGCCCGCGGCGCCGCCTTTCCGATCCGGGAGTTCGATCGCGAGCTTGGCGATCCGACCGGCGATCTCGTCGGCGCTTGCCGAACGCGGAACCACGCCGACCGCGCCATGACGAAACGCGATGAGCTTGTCATCAAGCGAGGGTTCGTCGCTGAGGACCACCACCGGAATCACCGACGTCGCCGGATGATTCGCAAGAAGGCGCAAGACGCGTCGCCCCTGATCGCGCGCCGCGTCGCCCACGAGAAGCACGAGGTCCGGCGCGGCGACCCGCACCGCCCGCTGCACTGCGAGCGACGCGCAGCTCTCGACGAAGAGCCCCTTCGCATCGAGCGCTTTCCGGATCGCGGCGTCGAGAGGCTCGCCCGTCCCCACCATCAAGAGGGTCGGACGCTGCTCGCGCAGTAGATTGCTGACCTGACCCCCAGAAGTTTTCGCCACGCGCACCGTTCAGGGGAATTGTCTCTGATCCTCGACCCTGAGCCAAGAAATGCAGCGGCTCAGATATCCACAAACAACGTAGTTTTCCGTTATTGTTGACGTTTGCTTGGTTACATGGTCCCATTTCTTGTCGGGAACTGAGGGTTTTGTCATGCGACTACCGTTCGGAATTGGGGTCTTGTTGTTGTCGCTCCTGTTCGGGGGAAACCCGGCATCGGCCCAGCTGCCGCCGCGCATCATGCTCGCGGTGGATACGTCGGGGTCGATGGCATTCGACCTGAACGGAACGCCAACCTTTGGGGACGGGATCACCACGGGGTGCACGGTGTCCGGCGGCGTGTACTGCGGCGCCAACTGCACCGCAGGGATCGACAGCGACTGCGATGGACTTCCGAACGACAGTCGAATCTTCGTCGCGAAAGAGGCGATTCGAAATCTCATCTACGCCTACGGCGGCGACATCGACCTCGCGATGGCTCGGTTCCGTCAGAGCCAGGGAACGAACACGACCTGCACGGCGGGGCTCCAGACCAACATCAACAACTACGAGTGCAACTTCGGCGGCCCCTTTGTTACATCCTACGGCAACCCGCAGTGCAACACTGGAGCGGCGGTCAATCCGGGGGTGAACTGCCCCATCGATTGGCAGTCCACCTTCCCCGCGGCCTGCCGTCCTTCTGGAAGCAACAACCTGTTTCTCTTTAATGCGGCGAGTTCTCCGCAGGTGTGTGGAAACTACCGCGGAAGCTGCGGTAGCACCGCGACTGGCGGCGGTGATGTGCTCGTCGGCTTCGAGGGCATCGCGCCCTTTACGACAAGCCAGAACACCGACGCGCTCCTCAAGTGGATCGATAACCGCGAGTCCAATCCGCTCCTCACGGCAACCACTGCGGGCAACTGGTGCAGCCACGCCGGAGCGGGCGACTGCGAGCTCCGCCCCGAAGGCCCAACGCCGCTCGCTGGAACGCTCAACAGCGTCGGCACCTACATGACCACCGCGCAGGGCAGCGACCCGCTCTTCGCGAGCTGCAACCGCCCGTACTCGATCATTCTGATCACCGACGGCGCACAGAGCACCGGATGCGCGCCGAACGATCCCGTGGCCGCCGCCACGGCCCTGAACACCAGCGGCATTCGAACCTACGTCGTGGGACTCGCGATCACTGGCGGCGCGGCGACGCAGCTCAACGCGATCGCGGCCGCGGGGGGAACCGATGCCACCCCCGGGCTGGCCGGGGGCGAAGCGTTCTTCGCCAACGACCCCACGACGCTCAGTGCGGGACTTTCGGCGATCGTCGCCGACTCGTTCATCAGCGAAACCTGCGACGGGACCGATGAAGACTGCGACGGCCTCACCGACGAAGGATTCCCGCTCTTTTGCAACGTGCCCGCGGGACAGCTCACGCCGACGCTGTGCGTGGACCCGGGAGAAACCAACTGTGACGGCGTCGACGACAACTGCGACGGTCGCATCGACGAAGGCGTGCTCAACGCCTGTGGAACCTGCGGCCCAGTCCCGACGGAAGTCTGCGGAAACCTCCTCGACGACGACTGCGATGGGGTCATCGACGAGGGCTGCAGCGGCTGCCCCGGCACCGCCGAGACCTGCAACAACGTCGACGACGACTGCGACGGGCTGACCGACGAGGCCCTCACCCGCGCCTGCGGCACAAACATCGGCGAGTGCACCGCGGGCACCGAAAGCTGCAGCGCAGGAGCGTGGGTCGGCTGCAGTGCGGTCGGTCCGAACGCGGAGATCTGTGACGGGCTCGACAATGACTGCGACGGGGTGATCGATGGCTTCACCCGCCAGTGCGGCACCTCGGACGTCGGCAAGTGCCAGTTTGGCTCGCAGCTCTGCACCGGCGGGACGTTTGGCGCCTGCGTCGGCAACATCGAGCCGAGCGCGGAGATCTGCGACGGCATCGACAACGACTGCAACGGCACCGTGGACAACGGCAATCCGGGCGGCGGCGCGATGTGCGGAAGCAACATCGGCGTGTGCACGCCGGGCACCCGGGCCTGCGTGGGAGGCATGCTCGCCTGCACCGGGGGAGTGAGCCCGGGGATGGAGCTCTGCAACGGCCTCGACGACGACTGCAACGGCGTCGTCGACGACGGTATTCCTCCGCTTGGGGCCTGCGGCGCCTCGTCGACCGGCGAATGTAGCCTCGGCACCCTGGTTTGCGTCGGCGGGACCCCCACCTGCGTTGGGGATCGCGGACCCACCGCGGAGGTCTGCGACGGCCTCGACAACGACTGCGACGGCACCAACGACAACGGCAACCCCGGCGGAGGAAACCCCTGCGGTACCGCCACGGGCGTGTGCGAACTCGGCACCTCGCAGTGCGTCGGCGGCATGCTCACCTGCGCGGGCGGCGTGGGGCCGGGCGCCGAAGTGTGCGACCTCCTCGACAACGACTGCGACGGCCTGGTCGACGAGGGCAACCCCGGCGGCGGCGGCGCGTGTGGGATGAGTGATGTGGGGGCCTGCGAGTTCGGCGCCCTGGCGTGCGTGATGGGCATGCTTCAGTGCATCGGCGAGACCGGCCCGAGTCCCGAGATCTGCGACGGCATCGACAACAACTGCAACGGGATGATCGACGAGGGCAACCCGGAAGGCGGCGCCGCCTGCGGCGACGACACCGGGGAGTGCCGACCGGGTACCACGTTCTGCAACGCTGCGACGGGCATGCTCGAATGCATGGGGGCGGTCGGACCGACCCCAGAGATCTGCGACGGGCTCGACAACAACTGCAACGGCGTCGCCGATGAAGGCCTGCCGGTCGGCGCCCCGTGCGGGAGCGATGTGGGAGAATGCTCGCCTGGGGTGAACATCTGCCGCGACGGCATGCTTCAGTGCGAGGGCCAGATCGGGCCGGTGGCCGAAGTCTGCGATGCGCTCGACAACGACTGCGACGCGATGGTCGACGAAGGGCTTCCTGCCGGAGTGGCCTGCGGCTCCTCGGAAGGGCTCTGCATGCCGGGGACCCAGCAGTGCGTCGACGGCCGCGAAGTCTGCATCGGCGAAGTTCCCCCGATGCGCGAGGCCTGCGACTGCCAGGACAACGACTGCGACGGCACGACTGACGAAACGCCGATGACCGGCACCCTCTGTCCCGAAGGCGCAACCTGCGTCGACTGCCAGTGCGCGCTCCCCTGCCGCCGGAGCGAGTTCGGAGTGAGCTGTCCGAGCGGCAAGACGCCGTTTGAAACCAACGGCGAATGCTTCTGCGTCGCCGAGCAGTGCAGCGCCGAGAGCTGCGGCATGGAGACGGTGGAGCGCGACGGGGAAACGCTCTGCGGACCCGACGCCACCGACGTCACCAACTGCGTGTGCAAGAACAACGAGTGCACCTTCTCCTGCGATGGGGTCGTCTGCACCGACGGCACGGTCTGCAACCCCCTCGACCCCGCCGGCCGCTGCGTCGAAGACAGCTGCCGAGGCCTCGGATGTCCGGCGGGCCTCGTGTGCGACGGGAACACCGGCGAGTGCGTGGAGGATGCCTGCGCGGCGGTGACCTGCATGGACAGCCAGGCGTGCCGAGATGGCGCGTGCGAAGAGAGCTGCGCGGGCGTGAGCTGCGGTCCTGGGCAACGCTGCCAGAGCGGGAGCTGCGTCACGGATCTCTGCGCCAACACCGGTTGCATGGTCGGCGAAGTGTGCAATCCGGCGGATGGAAGCTGCTCGAGCGCCTGCGCCGACGTGACCTGTCCCGACCGCACGGTCTGCGACCTGATGACCGGCGAGTGCGAGTCGGATCCCTGCAACACGCTCCGCTGCCCCGAAGGGGAGATCTGCCGAAACGGAGAGTGCACGAACGAAACGGTCGCCCCGGGCGATGCGGGAATGGACGGCGGCGATGCGGGCATGGAAGAGGCCGAAGGCACCCGTGTCCTTGCGACGGGCGGTGGCGGCTGCACCTGCTCCACCGCGGACGGTTCGCCGGGGAACGATGAACCGCAGGGGCCGACCTGGTGGCTGATGGCCGCGATGCTGTTCCTCTATTTCGTGCCGCGCCGGCGAGCTTCGGCGCTTCTCAAAAAGGCGCTCTTGTTCGGAGGGCTCGTGCTTCTGGTCGGCGCTGCCGGCTGCGATGTCGATCCGTACTGCATCGACTGCATCAAGAGCACCGCGGACGGAGGCAGCGACGGCGGAGACGGGGGGATCAGTCGACCCGATGCCACGCTCGACGCAGAGGTGGACGCCGACGCCGAGCTTCCCGACGGGTGCATGCCCGGAGCGCCCGAGCTCTGCAACATGTTCGACGACGACTGCGACGGTGTCGTCGATGAGGGCGTCGACACGATGACCGACGTCGACAACTGCGGCGGCTGCGGCCTCCGCTGCGCGCCGATTCATGCCTTCGGGGAGTGCGTCGCCGGGAACTGTGAGCTCGGCGCCTGCGACGTCTCCTGGTACGACCTCAACAACGATATCAGCGACGGCTGCGAGTACCGCTGCTCCGGCACGGAAGCCGACGACACGGTCTGCGACCTCCGGGACAACGACTGCGACGGCCTGGTGGACGAAGACGTCGCCTTCGACACCGATCCCACGAACTGCGGGGCGTGCGGTCGGCTCTGCCGCTTCGCGCGAGCGACGAGCAGCTGCAGCATGATGACGTGTGAGATCGATAGCTGCGATCCCAACTTCTTCGACATCGACGGCAACTCGGGGAACGGCTGCGAATACGCCTGCACCCCGGCGAGCCCGGCGGTCGAGGCGTGCAATGGGCTCGACGACGACTGCGACGGGACAGTGGACGAAGGAAACCCCGAGGGCGGCGGAAACTGCGGCTCGAATGTCGGGGCGTGCGTTCGCGGCACTGAGCTCTGCATGAACGGCACGCTCGTATGCAGTGGCGAAACCGCGCCAGTCACCGAGTCTTGCGACAATGTCGATAACGACTGCGACGGGATGACCGATGAAGGCAACCCCGACGGCGGGGCGCTCTGCGGAAGCAGCGTCGGCACCTGCGAACAGGGGCGGCAAACCTGCGTCAATGGCGCCCTCGACTGCGTGGGCGAAGTAGTGGCGCAGCCCGAGGTGTGCGATGGCCTCAACAACGACTGCGACGGGATGATCGACGAAGGGGACCCGGGCGGCGGTGGCTCGTGCGGACCCGCGGCGGTCGGCGCGTGCTCGCCGGGCACGAACCGATGTCGGGGCGGCGTTCTGGTGTGCGAGGGCGCGGTCGGCGCAACCGATGAGACCTGCGACGGGGCCGACAACGACTGCGACGGCATGACCGACGAGACCGATCCGGCGATCGGGACGAGCTGCGGCACCGACGAAGGCGCGTGCACGCCCGGCACCCGGATCTGCAGCGGCGGCGTGCTGCGCTGCAGCGGTGCGTTCATGGGCGGCGCCGAAACCTGCAACGGCGTCGACGACGACTGCGATGCCACCGTGGACGAAGGCAACCCGGGGGGCGGCGCATCCTGCGGCTCCGCGGTGGGGGCGTGCATGGCGGGAACGCAAACGTGCACCGCCGGAGTGCTTCAGTGTCAGGGCGAGACCACGGGAAGCCTCGAAAGCTGCGACACCATCGACAACGACTGCGATGGCATGACCGACGAGGACTTCAACCTCCTGACCGACCTCAATAACTGCGGCGGGTGCGGGACGCCCTGTTCCATTCCCAACGCGGCGGCCAACTGTAGCGGCGGCTCGTGCAACTTCGTCGCGTGCCTCACCGGGTTTTGGGACATCAACGGCGACGCCTCGATGACCCCGACCGACGGCTGCGAGTACGCGTGCAGCATCAACGGCGCCGAGGCATGCAACGGCATTGACGACGACTGCGACATGATCGTCGACGAGGGGCTCACCCCGCCGACCAACTTCTGCAATCCGAACGGGGTTTGCATGGGGACCTCTCCGGTGTGCGGCGGCGCCGCCGGTTGGCAGTGCAACTACCCGGCGACCTTTGAGGTCTCCGAGACGCGCTGCGACACGCTCGACAACGACTGCGACGGGCAGACCGACGAGCCGTTCTTTCCGCAGCTCGGAAGCACCTGCACCAATGGCCTCGGCCTCTGCCAGACGGTGGGCCTGTTCATCTGCAACCCTGGGGACCCGCTTTCGATCGTCTGCAACGCCGCGCCCGCGGGCATGCCTTCTGGGGAGCTCTGCGACAATCTCGACAACGACTGTGACGGCGTCGTGGATAACGGCGTCGGCGACATCGTGACGGGTGACATCAACGCGGTTCGCATTCCGCGGCCGAGTGGAGGCTTCGTCCGAGTGATGGCCTACGAGGCCTCGCGCCCCGACGCCACCGCGAGCGAGCAAGGCCTGGCCAATACGCTGGCGTGCTCGAACGCCAACCGACTGCCCTGGACCGACGTCACTTGGAACGAAGCCAATAACGCGTGCTGTGCCCTGAATAGTTCAGGCACGTGCAGCGGAGGGAGCGCCGAGTGGCGGCTCTGCGACTCCGCCGAGTGGACGCGGGCCTGCGGCAACACCGCCGACATGTGCATGTGGGGTTATCAGAACATGTGCAACACCAGCCAGGTCACCACCTGCAACGGCGACGAGTTTGACTGCTCCGCGGCCAGCGGCGACCAGGACTGCCTCTTTCCCACCGGCTCGCCAAGCTTCCCGATGTGTCGCCAGGTGTGGACCACCGGATCGATCTACGACATGAGTGGCAACGTTCGTGAATGGACCGATACCCTCGCGGGGGCCGGCCGCCACGAGATTCGCGGCGGCGGGTTCACCAACATCGAAGCCGGGCGCACCTGCGCCTTCGATTTCACCGTGGCCGACAACAGCTTCTCGTTCCCCAATGTCGGCTTCCGCTGCTGCTACTACGAGTAGCCCTTCGATCGTTTGCGGTCGGCTGAGTCGCCAGTCGACCGGTCTTCGGGCGAGATGCAACACAACGAAAAGCGTCTCTCCAGCACGGACGTCCGGCCTCGCAGTCCGCACTCGCACCCCTCTCGGCCAGGCTCTCCCCGGTCACAACCGGTGCGCCGCACCGCCCGCGAGGGTTCTCCACACCCGCCTCCTACCTTCCGAACCCCGTTTGGAAGTCCTAGCCGCTCCGGCCGGTTGCGCGACCCGCGAGCGCGATGCTGCGGTACATAGTTAGGGCGAGTGTGGCGTTGGCGTCCGACACTAGGAGCTTATCTTGGTCCTGGTCAGCTTCGCGGGCTGCAGCGTTAGGGGTGCATGCGCCAACGAGCGCCCCGAGGGCGGACAGAGCTGTACGGACGGAATCGACGAAGGCTGCGTCGGCAGCGAATTCCATGGGGTACTGACTGTCCGGCGCTCGGCTTCACATGTGACGAGAACGGCCAGTTCTGGCGATCGCTAGACCGGCGGCGTCTTGAGCGCTCCGGAATGGTAGTGGTCGAGTCTCCAGGAGCGAACCAGACGAAAGAAACCACGGACGTACTGCCGCTCGACGTTGCTCTGCCTCCGAGACGTTGTTGTCGAGGCGCAACCCGCCGTCGTCGAGGAAGGCGAGGAGCGCGTCAGCCAGCCGGACGCCGTAGCCGAGGGCGCTGCGGAGCGAGCCGCGCCGCACCACTACCGCCTGGAGAGCGCCACAGCAGCCCGGTACGTACCCACTACACTCGCGGCGTCCGAGCTATCGTCCACGATCCATGCAGCGGCGTCCTCGACGCGCTCCTGCGCGTAGGCCACCGTGTTGGAGTTCGATATCCACCTCCACGCCGTAACGGCGCCGCGTGTAATCGCAGAGTTGGTGAGGACGACCGTTCGACCAGACCGCAACCTCGGAAACGCCTCGATGACGTCTTCTTGAAGCTCGACGAGACGCTTTCGAACCATCGCGGTCGGTTCGGCTCCGAGGAAAGAAACGAGCGAGTGCCGCGGGGGGCGCGCGAGCGTCGCGGACTCTCGAAAGAGCGCTTCTGCGGTCTCGAGTGTCCATTGTTGGACGTCGAGTATGGTGATGCCTACGTCAGCGGTGACGGCGAACACCACACGTCCGGATAAGATCTTCGTCGGCTGGCACTCGTGCGGAGGGGCCATCGGATATCCGTCCGGAGCGAATGGTACCAAGGAACGGCTCCGGGGAGGGGCCATTCACGAAGGAGGGCGGCCGGCTGTGCGGATGCGACGGCGGCCGTGTTCGCGCCGAGTCAGGATACAGCCGTGCATCGTCAGTGGACACGCCCCTGCTCGTCGCTGCGCTCGCCGGTGGTCGGTGTAGGGAACTTGGCGGCTGGCTGGACTTGCCCGGCCCGAATCCGGGCTGCATCCGCGGCCGGCGCCGCGTCGAACTGCCGTTGATAGAGGCGGCTGAACTGGGAGGGGCTCCCATACCCGACCCGGAAACCAGCCTCTGCCGCATCGAGTCCATGCGCGACCATCAGCCGTCGAGCCTCGATGAGGCGAAGCTGAGTACGGTATTGGATCGGTGTCGTGTGCGTCATGCGCTTGAAGTGGGCGAAGAACGAGGACGGGCTCATGCCCGCACGTTCAGCGAGACTTTCTACGCTGACCGGTTCCGTGAAGTTGGTTCGGAGCCATCTCAGAGCATTGAGCAGACCGACAGTCTGGCCACGCGGCGCGGCGAAGCCACATAGCGTCGAAGACGCGGCGCCCGTAAGCAGCCGGTACACCAGCTCGCGTCGGTAGAGCGAGGCAAGAAACCACGCATCCTGCTGGGAATCCAGTAGGCGAACCAAGCGCACGACTACGTCTAGGAGCTGTTCGCACGTCTCGTACGTTCGGAGCGCCGCAGCTGGCTCATCGGTCGGGCCTAACCCGAGTTCAATCATCGTTGTCGCAACCAAGCCCATGTCGAGCTCCACTTGAACACACAGGTACGGTGCGCCCGGACTGGCGAGGGTGACGGCGCCACGTGCCGGCACGTTGACGGACGAGACGAGGTAGCTCGCGGTGTCGTAGGACAAGATCGCGTCGCCGACCAAGACGTCCTTCGCCCCGCTGGCGATCACACAAAGGGATGGAGGGTAGACCGCCGGCGTGGGTGTCGTCGTCACGGACGAACGATGGAGCACCAATCCCTCGACAGCGGTGGAGTGCCGCCCATCGCCGAGGTTTGTGTGACGGGCCACAACCCCCACGAGTTCCGCGGCGTCTGAGCGGAACGAACTCATGGGGCAGCGGTAGGCCGGATGACGATTTCGTTCACGTCCACGTCCAACGGCTGCTCCAGTGCGTAGCGGACGGCCCTACCGATCGCATCCGGCTTGAGCGCAATCGACCGATACGTCTTCATTGCTTCAGCCGCCACTGGATCGGTGATCGTCGATGCAAGTTCGCTCTCGACGACCCCAGGGTGTACGCAGGTAACGCGAAGCCTTGGGTTCTCCTGACGCAGACCGTCCGAGATAGCTCGGACAGCGTACTTCGTCGCGCAGTAGACCGTGGCGGTAGGAGCGACCGACAAGGCGCCGATGGATGCGATGTTGACGATATGGCCAGAGCCGCGCCGAAGCATGTCGGGAAGAACGGCAGCGACCCCGTAGAGCACTCCTTTGATGTTCACATCGACCATTCGCTCCCATTCGTCCACCTTGATGGAGCTCATTAGCGACAGCGGCATCACGCCGGCGTTGTTCACGATCGCATCGACTCTTCCATAGTTCTGTCGGGCGGCTTCGACGAAGGCATCAACGCTCTCTCGCTGAGTCACGTCGAGCCGCCGCCAAGTCACGTTGTTCCCCAGCTCGGATGCAAGGCGCCCCAGTCGGTCTTCCCGCCGTGCCCCGAGCATCACCTTCGCACGAGTCCTCGCAAGCTCGCGCGCTATCCCCTCTCCGATCCCACTGCTTGCTCCTGTGACCAAGACGACCTTGTCCATTGCTGATCCTTTCACCGAGCGACCGAGTCGACTCGCTCAGCCAGCATCGAGGTTGGCGAGCAGCAGCGATATCCCAACTCTCCGGACTGCTTGCACGATCCTCCAACTCTGCCGTCGTCGGAGCACTTCGCCGTTGGTGGACGCGGCGGTCACGAGAAAAGCGTTCGACGAACCCCGTCGCAGACGACCAGCGCCCGACGCGAGACGAATGCTTCGCGAGACGGAGCAGCGGCATGGCGCGAGAGCAGCTGCACGGTGTGGGCGAAGCGGGTGCGCTAGAAGGAGAGCGACGGCGCCGGAGTTCGGGCCGGAGAACGGAGTGAACGTGAATACGCTGCGGGGCTGGAGTTGGAGGCTCGGCACGGGGATGGACGCGCGTCGCCATCGGCAGCGGCGCGAGTGCACGACGACGATGACGTCAGTCCGGCGCGTCGGACAGAAGTGGCCGCAACGCGGACAGAATCCGCGGCCGCCCGGGGCCATCCAGGATGGTGCTCCGACTCCTGACGCTGCGCGGACACCCATCGCCGCCACCTTGGACGATCAGGTGCCGCAGATCCGTGCCGTTCGCGGCGACGACTGAGATCTCGACGTCGACAAATGCGCGCTCGATGACATCGCTGCCTCCATGAACGACCGACGCGCCATAGCCGGTGCACGGCGGGCCGGCGCGGCCAGGTTGGGGGTGACCGACTGCGACGATGTCAGCGTCACCGAGACGACCCGGTTGTCCGAGCCACCAAGGACCGTCCTCGCCCACATACAGCAGCGACAATGCCGGACTTCGTCCTGGCCCCCGCACGAGCGAGCCGTCTGACGCTAAGACGTCGAGCGCACGGTTGACCCCGAAGAGCTGGAACGCGACAGCCTCATCGAACCGCTCTTCGTCGAGCTCTGCACTGACCAGAAGTGTGACCGTCGGTTCGTTTGACGTAAGGGCGGCGCTTGGCAGTCGGCGTAGTAGCTCAATGGACGGTATCTCCACCCGACCCGTGCCGCCGGAGTCCGTCTCGACTGTGTGGCCGTCTACCTCAACGCTGGCGTTGGGGCGAGACCGGACTGAGAAGACGAACGTATCGGAGCCACCGATCCTCACAGTCCCGTCGCCGGCGCGCACGCGCTCCGAGGCAATCACGCCATGCAGTATCGGGCCGAGCCTCCCCTCAGCGGGCGCTCCTCCGGACAGTCGTAGGAAGAGGGCCTCGCCCACGGCAGGGATGTCCTTCGCCTCATTCGGTGTCATCGGGAGTTGAAGCTGGACCTGCCCGTACCGGGCGCCCAACAGACCCTCTGCGGAGGCCTCGATAGTAGCGCTGCGCATGTCTTGGTAGCTGAACTCGTCCAAGGCGACCACGAGCTCCGCCGTGCCATCCTCGGTTGCTGTCGCCGTGGCACGGTCAATAGTGATCGTGGCTCCCGGCTCGGAAGTCACATGGACCACCGCACCAGCGGCGTCGATGCGCGTACACGTCGCTTCGACGGGCAGGTCTTTGTCACATCCCACGACGACCAGCGCAGCGGACGTAAGGGCACCTACGAACAGGAATCGCACTCCCATGTATACGAAGCGCGGTGATGAGGCTTCCCCCGGATCACCCGGTGGCCGTAAACCCACGGCGGTAGCGGCTTGGCGCGACTTCGACCACGCGGTGGAACGAGCGTCTCATCGACACGACGGAGAGGTCCGCACCTAGATTGTCGGACGCCCACGAGACCAGCTCGCGGATCGCGTCGTCATCGACGTGCTGCGACTCCAACGTGGTGTTGAACTGCGACTGCCCTTCTGGCCGACGCATCAAGACGACTAGGTGCCGAGCCCGGCTGAGCACAAGCTCTCGGCCGACGTCTTCTTCCACGAGGCCGAGGCATCGGACGTCGCGCCTCCGTCCGCCCTGAGCAGCTCCCTGCCCACCCGAACGAGTCCAGCCGCTCTCTTGGTTTGCGCGCCTCGGCGAGGAGTCGCTGGACGGCTAGGCTGCGCACGAGACTATGTCCTCGTACTTCTTTGTGACTCACCAACGTTCGAACGCCGTTCGACGCCGGCGGCACAATGCCAGGCGGATCTGTCGCCACCGGCACGTAGGTATCTCCGACTCAGCATTGGAGATATCAGATGATCCACCACCGTTCTGTTGCACAGTCAATCACACTTGCCTGCCTCCTTAGCGCCACCGGCTGCGGACTGCTTTCGTCAGTCGTCGGCGAGACGGCATCCCCCGCAGAAGAAACGCGCTTCGGACGCGAGGCCATCCAGAGTTTCGAGAGTGCGCAGTCACTTGCGTCTCAGGATGCGCTCTCGGCCGAGCGCGCATACGACGGCACGCAGGCCGCTCAGAGCTGCGAAACCTCGGCGAATCGACTTGGTCAAATGAGCAACGATGGGGGGGACCCCCTCTACGATCGTGCCGAACCGCTACTGACGACCAGCGTCGGTACCCTCTCGATCGAGCAGATGATCGAGCGCTGCCAGGCCCTCAACACCACGCTCCAGGCGCGTGTCATCGAAGACGCGCCCGCGCGCGAGGTGGAGGACCCTGAGCTGGAGCGGCGCGTCCTCGAATACGCGAAGACCCTCGCGGAACGTTTTGGCTGGGAGGACACACTGAGGGAGGCCCGCATCCGTACACCCAACTGGCACATCGTCCACCATCGCGTGAGTGGCGTGCCCGTGGGTCGAACCCGCTGGGTCGCGGTCGGGGGCGTCGCTCCCGACGGGAGCTGCGGGTTCTATTGGATAAACGTTCGCGAGGACTACGACGGCGGCGGATACACGGACGCGCTGCGCTCCCAGGAGGTCCGTCGCGGCCGCCGACTCGTGCGTTGCGAAACCATGGACCCGTGACGCTCTCCGATGATGCGACCATGGTTGACGCAGTTCGGCGGCGCCTCGAACCAAGCGGCCGGACACAATGCGGCAGCTGCACGGCATCGGGCCTTCCCGAGGAGGCGGTCCGACGCAGGCCTAAGGCTGGGGCTCTGGTAGCTTTCCCCCCACGAGGACAGTACAGAGCCTACCGAGGCAGTGGACGACGGCGTCCCTCGCGTCTGCTGCGGATTCGGCGTCGAGAAGCGCAACGAGCTCATCGTCGCGCATTGCCGCAAACCGCTGCGCGGCATAGACCACGGCCTGCACGATCACTCGGCGCTCCGTTTCGGTCCACGAGGCGTTCCACCGGAGCCTCACAGCACGACGCAGCAGAGTCGTGACCAGGTGCATTCTGGAGGGAGGCAGCTGCCAGTCGATGATCCAAGCAACCATACGGAGCCGAATGTCGGGCCGATGGTCGAAGGCGTAGCGGGTGAGGTCCTCGACGACGCGCGCCGCCCGCTCGGCTGTGAAGTCTGCCGTGCCGAGTAGAGGCGATACGATGTCGGCGACCCGGGAGTGATGAGGCTCCAAAGCCGCCTCGAGCAGGTCGCCCCGGGAGCCGAAGTAGTACCCGACCGTCCCGACGCTTAGCCCAGTGAGCTGTGCGATGGCGCGGTAGGTGACAGCATCCGGCCCCGACTCCGTCACGATCGTCCGAATCGCGGTAAGAATCTTGTCGGTCGGATGGGTTTCTTCGTCGCCCACGCGTCTCTCCGATCGGGCGCCCAACGTAGCACGGCTCCGAGACGAGAGCAGCCGTTCCCGCGCGTCTCGGAGGACGCGCTGACCTAGGTCAACTACTCGCCATGCTCGGCGCAGGACCACCTAGAGTGCCGCGAGCTCAGTCAGCCTACGTTTCCGCGATGGCTCCATATGGCTCCTCAAAGCCGTGCAGCTGCGAGTGAACGGGTGCCAGACTACCGCCGTGCGGAGCAGCCGGCGATATCCAACTGCTGGTACCAGAATTAATGAAAAGGCGCTCTGATCGTGGCGAGCACCAGTCTCAGCCTCCGGCTGCTCAAGTCTCCAGTCTCAGCCTCCGGCTGCTCAAGTCTCAGACCAATGAGGGCAGCCCATGGCCAGGCATCACTACTCTGATACCGGAGCGCGCGAGGGAGGATGGAGCGCGCGAGGGAGGATGATGGAGCCCGTGAGGGAGGATGGAACGCGTGAGGGAGGATTGGCATGGCGCTCCTTTGGGCTGCTAATGTCAGATGATGGGGCGTATCCTCTTCTTCGCGCTGGCGGTTTTCGGGCCGGGTTGTGGTGCGGACGACCCTTCCACAGACGCGGCAGCATCGGACGGCGGCCAGGACACCGCGAACGATGTTGTCGTCGACGCCCAGCCGCTTGCCGAGGACGAGCGCCGACTGGAAACCGGGGTCATACGCGGGCAGCGCGAAGGCGGGGCCTATGTGTTTCGAGGGATTCCGTTTGCGGCTCCCCCGGTCGGACAGCTCCGGTTTCGCCCTCCACAACCGCCCGCCGCGTGGGAGGGCACGCGCGAGGCAACCGCCTTTGGTCCACCTTGCGCACAGTGGCCAGACATGAGTTCGCAGGAAGTGCTGGGCGAAGAGGACTGTCTGCACCTCAACGTTTGGGAGCCTGCGGCGGAGGCTTCACCGCGTCCGGTGATGGTCTGGATCCACGGCGGCGACAACCGGCTCGGCAGCACAGGCCAGGCCGGCTGGTTCGAAGGGGAGATCTACGATGGCCAAAACCTGGCGACGCAGGGCGATGTGGTCTTCGTATCGGTGCAGTATCGCCTCGGTGCCCTGGGGTTCCTGTCCCATCCCGATTTCGCCGACGACAATCCGCTGGGCGCGACGGGCAACTGGGGCCTCATGGATCTTCGCGCCGCGCTCGAGTGGGTTCAGTCGAACATCGCGGCGTTTGGCGGCGACCCCAACAATGTGACGATCTTCGGTCAATCGGCGGGCGGCGACAACAGCTGCGCCCTCGTCGCATCTCCCCAGACGGCAGGGTTGTTTCATCGCGCCGTCTTCATGAGTCCAGGCGGTTGCCATTCAAACGACGCGGCAGTTTCGGCGCGGGTGACTGACGCGGTCCTCGCATCGATCGACTGCGACATCGCGCCCGATCCGGTCGACTGCCTTCGCTCTGCTCCCATGGAGTGGCTGGCCCGCGGACCCCAAAGCGGTGCCCCGCTGCACCCCGAACGAGTCGACTTCTATGTGGAGGTCGACGGTTGGTTTCTTCCAGAGCCGCCCCGAGACATCTATGCGCGAGGCGCCCAAAACGCGGTGCCGTTGATGATTGGAACGACGGCCGAGGAGTACTCGCGGCTTCTGCCGGTTCCCGCAGGGGTGACCGAGGCGGAGTCACGGGCTTGGATGGCGAGCCTGTTCGGAGATGCTCTCGCCGACCGCGTGGTGGCGGCCTACCCCGCGTCGGACTACGGCGGCTCCACTCGCCTGGCGATCATCGCCGCGCAGGGCGATGCCGTCCATCATTGCTCCGTGCGGCGCCTAGCCCGCGCTGCCGAATCGGTGCAGCCAGTTTATCGCTACGTGCTCGGCCATCGGTACAGCGACTCACGCCTAACCGGTGCAGCCGCAGCCCACGGTTTCGATATACCGCTGGTGTTTGGCAATGCCACCGGGATCCAATGGTCCCCGGAGGAAGTAATGCTCAGCGACAAGATGCTCAGCAGCTTCGTGCGATTTGCACACATCGGCGACCCAAACGCCAGCGGCCAAGACGACTGGCCCGCCTATTCGTCGGCGGCAGACGAGGTCGCGGTCGTCGCCATCCCGTGGGCGTCGTCGACTGGATTCCGCGCAACCCAGTGCGACTTCTGGGACTCGGTCCAATAGCCGTCACGGGCGTGTCAATCGCCCGGACGGGCGCAATCGCTTGGAACCTCCGCGGAGGCAGTCTGGAGCCGGGAGACCCGTATCTCCCGTTCGTAAAGCTCCGGGCCGCAGGCGTGCATCTCGTTCACCTGCTCTCCCGTCGTTCACCAGTTGATCGAACGTAGCCATCGGACTGGTCGCGGCTCACTCTCGCCTTTTGAGCAGGGTAGAGAAGGCGTTTCGTTGGAGAATCCGAGGCATGAGCAGGAACAGCGCTTCGGCGAATGGCTTGAGATGCGGCGGTTTCGGTCAGCGCCGTTACTCGGCTCACCTTTCAATTTTGCTCAGGACCGTCGCGGTCCGAGACACCTAAAGACCGCGACACAGAATCCCGAGGCGACGGAGCTGGGCGGCCAAAAGGTGCTGCGAGCCCTCGAGCTCGACGACGGCGACGACGAGGACGCGCTGGCCGTCGAGCAGCCGTTGCTCGCCCATTGACCCGCCGGGTCGCTGAATCACCATTAAGCGGGCGAGGCGCACCCGTGGACCTGTGCTGTCAACCTCGGTTGTCGTATCCATCGTAGATCGGTAGCGTTTTCGTATGCGCCCTTTTCTTTTTGCACTTGTCGCTGCGAG
The DNA here is from genome assembly GCA_039187775.1 of Myxococcota bacterium. GTDB lineage: Bacteria > Myxococcota_A > Polyangia > Polyangiales > JBCCZL01 > JBCCZL01. The sequence goes on along the minus strand of JBCCZL010000001.1, from coordinate 31,533 downwards.
CACGCTCACGACCTCCGTGTCCGCGCAGCGAACCGTCACCGTGTCGAATGCAGCGGAGCTCACCGCGGCGTATGAAGACGCAATGCCCGGGGACGAGATCGTGCTTGGCGGCGGGCGCTACCTGATGACCCATCGACTGAACACCACCGTGGCCGGTAGCGAAGCGATGCCGGTGACCGTCCGCGGCGAGGGTGCGACGGTCGTGTTCTCGGACGCAACCGGGATCGTGGAGGGCTTTTTCGTCAGCCATCCCTACTGGCGCTTTGAAGACCTCGCCGTCGAAGGGGCCTGCGGCAACGACTCGCGCTGTGAGCATGCGTGGCACATCGTGGGCGCCGCGGACTTTACCGTCGTGCAGGGCAACGTCGCGCTGAACTTTAACGCCCACATCAAGGCCAACCGCTCGGTCGTCGACGATGAGAGTGTCTTTCCCGACGACGTCCTCGTCGAGGGCAACGAGTTCTACAGCGAGGCCGTTCGCATGACGTCCAACCCGGTGACGCCGATCGACGTCGTCGGCGGGCGCCGCTGGGTCATTCGCGCCAACTACATTCACGATTTCGCGAAGGGCATGGGGAACAACATCAGCTATGCGGCTTTCCTCAAGGGCAACAGCCGCGACGGAGTGATCGAGCGAAACCTCGTGTCCTGCGAGCGGCTCCACACCGGGCAGATCCGGCTTGGGCTTTCCTTCGGCGGCGGAGGTTCGAACCCAGACCCGATCTGCGAGGACTCGGACTGCACCGTCGAGCATCAGGGCGGCATCATGCGAAACAACATCATCGCGAACTGCCCTGCCGATGTCGGGGTGTTCATCAACGAGTGCGCGGCCTGCGCGATTCTGCACAACACCATCTACAACTCGACGGGGATCGACGTTCGATTTCTGCCGACGAGCAACATCCGCGTGGAGGGGAACATCCTCGCCGGACGCATCCGCGACCGCGACGGCGCGACGAGCATCCGTGCCAACAACCTCGAGATGGTCGACGCCTGGGATTCCTGGTTTGCCGACCCGGCGAACCTCGACTTCAGCCTCGTCGAAGGCGCCGCGTTGGTGAACCTGGGCGCTGCGAGCAGTGACGTACGGGACGACTACTGCGGGAACCTTCGGGACGACGCGATGCCGGACCTTGGTGCCGTCGAATTTGATGGCGACGGTCCCTGCGACACAACGACGACGCATGTCGGAATGAGGATGCCCTCGCGGCCGGGCGCAGGTGTGGATGCCGGACGCGTGGATGCCGGCGCGTCCGACGCGGGAGCTTCGGATGCGGAGGGAACCGACGCAGGCGACCGGGATGTTGGAACGCGCCCCGTCGACGGGGGCGGAAGCGACGCAGGAAGTGGTGGAGGCGGCGGCTGTTCTGTCGCATCGTCTGGGGCATCGTTGTGGTGGCTTGTTGCCCTCGTGCTCGCTTGTCGTCGACGCTCTTTTCCGTAGCGTTTCTTCACGGCGATTCTTCAAGCATAGCTCAGACCTCGCTGGTCATGGGAACTGCCGGTTTTGCCCCCGTTCGCTTCGTACGTAGGAGCAAGACCCTTCGAGCTTGTTGCCGCTTTCCGTGTTCGCGAAGAGCACGTGCCGGGGAAGCGAAGGCGACTTCTGGCTCGCCATCGACGTTTCTCAACGACGTGTACGTTTCTTGGGCATTCGTGCTGGCGAATGGTTCAGGCTGGTCGCCGATGTCGTGTCGGTGCGTCGACTGGCAGGTTGCTTTGCCGACCTCTTGGCACTGGCCGTCGCGAAGATCGGTCCGAGTCGGGAATCGTGATGACCTGAAACGACAGCTGGAGAGCCTAGGGCATTCGTCCACCTCCGCCTCCGGCTGCTCACGTCTCAGACCAATGAGGGTTTCAGTCACGCGACTCTCCGCCTCCGGCTGCTCACGTCTCAGACCAATGAGGGTTTCAGTCACGCGACTGGCGCAATGCCGTGCCGATAAGGAGGCATGTATCCGCCAGCCTCGCGCCTGCTCAAGTCTCGGACCAATGAGGGTTTCATCTCACGCAACTGGCGGAACGCCGTGCCGATAAGGGGGCATGTATCCGATTCGCTGGGCCAGCCATAAGCTCGTGTTCGTAACTGTTCGGTGCCATCAGGAACGCTTCTTTCTGACACCGTACTCCAACAAGAAACGCGGTAAGAAAAGCGAGGAAGCGTCGGGGAACCGGTAAGAAAGGCAAACCTCGACGCCACGACAAAGCGCCTGGTCGTTGCGCTCACCCACGCAAGATGGTCGACAAAGTCCCCCGGTACTCGACCTGCTCGCGGCCTAGCGAGTCCCGAACTTCGGCCCTCGTTGCGAACCCAGCAACCAGGTCAAGCTCCGTCCGTCACCAAAACTCGCGCACGAAACAGTCGTCCTGAGCGTCGAATGACGCGGAGCGACGCTTCCGCAGTATCGCCGGCCAACCCATGCCGTCTCCAGGGAACCTGGGCCCGGTGCCAGGCATCACTACTCTGATACCGGAGCGCGCGAAGGAGGATGGCTCACATCGCAGTGAAACGACCGGCCGGGAGCCGCAAAGTTCGACCCGGCCCAAGGCTCACTTCGCCCTCTTCTCAAAGAGGTCCGGTATAAACACAGGCCTGAGGAAACTCGACCGGAATGCGACCCGGCGGCGTCTGAAGCAGCCGAAACCCTACAAACTCCTCCGTCGGAATGCAGATCCAATCCTCGGGGCAATCCCGGTCAACACTGCACTCGATGAGACAGGCGCCTGCCAACGGGAGGAGAAGCTCTCCATCCTCACCCCGGCGCTCTGGAAACCAGGCGCAAACCGTGGGGAACCCAGTCGCGGGTTCGGCATTGCACGAGCGCGCGCGACTACAGCGACGGGCGCAAACGCATGCGTCGACCAAGCTCCCGTCGTCTCGCGGGAGGTCGATGAAGTTCTCAGGTGGGAAGTGCTCCACCGAACCTCTTTCGCACGTACACTGTCGACGTGCCGATTCGACGCTCCGGGACATCGTGCTCGAGCGCTGGGACGAATCTCGATGGGAAGGGGTCCCTTACACCGCTCCTTCTCCTTAGTAGGATCCACTGGCGGCGTGGCGTCTGAGCTGAGCGCGAATCTGGTTTGTGTAAGCTCGGACGGCAAACGCACCATCGGCGTGGGGAATCGATAGTTTTTCTTTGACCGGTTTCCGGTGGGCCTCCGACGTACGGGGAGTGGACCAGCGCGACGGCGGCTTAGCGGATGCCACATCGCACGGAGGAAGCCTGAATGACCGGGAAGCAACTGGGATGGGTGGTCGCCACCTTGGCATTGGCCGGCTGCAATGGCGATGTGCTGTCGGGTGACATGGGCTCCCCACCCACTTCTCCAGGCTCCATGCGTCCGATGGATGGGCTAGACCCCGAGGAAGCCCAGGCGCCGCCCACCGCGGTGGAAGGGATCTTGGACTGTCCCACCGTGGACCTCCCGGCGTTTAGCCTGCGTGAATCGGTGCCCACGACCGCTGCTCCGGAACCGAGCGGGACGCTTTCGGCTTCGTTTCAGAACAGCTGCGCTGGGTGCCACGGCGAGCGAGGGCAGGGGCGGCATCCGCTTTACCCCGCGATTCCAGGGGACCTTTCGGTCGAAGAGTTCATCTCGGCGGTGCGCGCCGGGCGCCAGGGAATGCCGAGTTACGCGCCCGAGTTCATCGACGATGACGCGCTTCGGTCGGACTTTGCGACGCTCGGCCAGCTCGCCGCGCAAATGGACGCCGCGATGGCGGAGCGGCAGGGCGACGGCTTCTCTCCTTACCTCTGGAGCGAGGAGCGCTATGAGACCGCACGCCGCGATGGTCTCGTCGCCTGGCGAACTCCTGACCACCACGGGATGGCGTGCGCAAGCTGCCACGCGCCGGACGCGGTGGACCTTGCGGTGATCGGCTACGACGATGCGGCGATTCTCCGGCGCGCGGGGCTTCATGTCGATGCCGAGGTGGCGCGAGACATCGTCGCCTACGTCCATGCGCAGCGGCGCCACTTCAATATCGCAAAGCCGTGCAGCCCACTGTGGCGTCCGCTTCAACCAGGAGGCACGCCGATCGCGGAGGGGCAGAGCCCAGATGCCCAAGATCTCGCCTTCTTCGAATACATGCAGGCGGAGGGGTTGATGATCGCCAACGACTGGATCGACAGTCGCGAAAAGGCCGAGGCCGCGTTCGAAGAGCTCGCGAACATCAACGTTCGGACCTTTCGAACCGCGATCGAGCTCCCTCGCTGGACCGAGGATGGCTTCAACGGCGAAGCTCACGTGAGCTGGAACGACTATATGCCGGTCGTTGGGGCGATCGCCAGCGACGAGGACGCCTGGTATGCGCTTCAGGACGCATACGTCGACTCGCCGACCAACGAGACGTTCCTCGCCATGCTCGCGGGAGGCAAAGAGCTCCTGAGCTACCCCAACCCTGCCGCGGAGGACCTCAGCCCCATCGACGGGGTCGGCGGGTGCACTCCCGGACGCACGCGGCTCGAGTTCATTCCCAACATTAGCGAGCCCCGCTTCGAGAGCGTGCTCGTCACCCAGCACATCTTCCGGCAGGAGCTTTTGAACCCGGGCACCTGGGCCTCGTCGGAACCGCACTACTTTGGCGCGCGGGTGAATCCTTACTTCGAGTTCAGCCGATTCTCCATCGAGGACATCTGTAAGCAGTACGGAGAATCACGATTCCATGCGGTCGTCGAGACGTTCCCGGAAGAGTTTCGAGAGCAAACGACCGATCGGTTTCCCACCGACTATACGCTTCACAACCTCGCCCACGAGGTGAACCACTCCTGGATGACGCTAGCGCAGGTCTACGACCCCACGTTTCAATCCGCCGAGCGGCACATTCGAAATCAGATTCACTACTGGAACTCGAAGAAGTTCGTGCAAGACGATGTGCACGGGCCGTTCCTGAATGTCATGCGACTCGTAAAACAGGCGCACCACCGAGAATACCTCGACGGACTCGACTACAGCGCCAGCGGCAATCGCCACATTCACCCGTTTCTCAATGGGCAACACATCCACCTCGCAACCCACCTTCGGAGCGTGAATAACCCCGACCGCGAGGACAAATCCCACGTCTACCGAGTCCGAGCGAACCTCATCAGCATGCTCGTTCACCTCCAGCACAAGCTGCTTGAGGAGGGAGAGATCGCCGCCGAAATGAATGCGAACGACGGCCACACCAGGGGCCTCAACCCTACGTGGGGCTCGTTCGTCAGGTTCCTCGAAAGCATCCCCACCGCACGAAACACGGGAGTCCCTCCCGAGATCGCAGCGTACTTCGCGCAGACGCTGACCGCCCTGGTGGAGGAGGTGCGTCAGCGCGCGGAAGCGACCGCAATTCCCGGAACCCGCGGTTGATTGACGCCGCGCACCGCTCTTCAACCGAAATGTGCTGAACCGATACTCGCCGATGGCTTTCGGGACAGCGGCTGAAGCGCCTCGGTTACATCAAAATGGATGGCCGTAGAGCGGGACATCTCGAAAGTCATGGTCACGACGCATTCGGGCCGCTCGCCGAGGCCGAGGCTTCACCGGCTGGGCCGCCTCGGCAGCCGGCTCTTCCTCCTCGATAAGCGGCTCGGGCGGGTCGACGTCGGGTTCATCGGGGAGCTCCGGTTCCGGCGCCGGTGCAGGAAGCACCACCATTTCGACAGGTTCGGGCGATGGTGGCTCAGGCGAAGTACAGCCCCCGAATGCACTCAGCGCCACTCCGATCAAAGCACTCCGACCCGTTGAGGAATGCGCGCAGCCGGGACACCTTCGGAGTCGGGAATCGATCCACGTTCGGTGCGTACCACACCGCGTGCACCGCGGTAGACGGTTGTCCATGCGCCGAAAGACGCGCGGGGTCGTCAAAAGGTCTCCGCAAACGCGACGGGTTTGTTCGGTTGGTCGATGGAAGGCCGAAGCCCTCGAGACGGTTGCCCAATCATCGCCCGAGCGTGGGTTAATCGCCGAGCTCTGCACCGAGTCGATCGACGGCCTGGTCAGCGAGTCCGACCGGATCTTCAGGCAAGCGACCCGAGGCTCGCAGAGCAACGAGTCCATGGACGGTCGCCCAGAGCCTCAGAATCTCTGGGTGGAGAGGGTCAGGAGCCTCCAGCCAACCTTCATGGACCATGGCTTCGGCGATGATTCGCCCGATCTCGCTTCCTTCCTCGGCAGTCCCCTCGACAAAGCGCGCACCATCGAGCCCGTACATCGCCCTGTACAGGTCGGGTTCAGCCCGCGCGAAACCGAGATACGCTTGGACCGCAGCACGCAGAGGCTCTCTCGCGTCGGTGGCGCTCGACCTCATGACGTTCGCAAGCTGAGCGAACCCACGCCGGATCAGCTCTTCCATCAGCTCACCTTTCGAATCGACGTAGCGGTAGATCGCCGCGGAGGTCATGCCGAGCTCAGCGGAGATCTTCCGGATGGTCACGGCGTGCCACCCTTCTGACCGAGCCACTGTGCGCGTCGCCGAAAGCAACTCTTCGAAAAGCTGCTGGCGGCGGCGCGTGCGTCGATCCGCCCCCGTCGTCACGCCGTCAACTCTCGACGCTCGGTAACGAAGGCATGCCTCCAAGCTGAGCAAAGAACTCCGCGGAGTTGATCTCGTCCCAGTGTTCCACGAGCTTGCCGTCGACGACCCGCCAGATATCGATGCTCGTCATGTGCACCTCCTTTCCCGTGGCGGGAATCCCCATGAACTCGCCGGTGTGGCGACCGCGATACGCAAACCGCCCGATCAGGCGGTCCCCGCTAGAAATCGCATCCTCCACGGTGACCGATGTGTCTGTAAACGCTGCGTTCCAGGCGTCGAAGAAGCTTCGCACCCCTTCGAGCCCTTGGGGCACGTAGGGGTTGTGTTGGATGTAGTCCACCGCGATCCAGTCTCGCAGCGTTTCGACATCGTGACTTTCCAACGCGCGGGCAAAGCGATGAGCAAGGGCGATCGTCATGTGTTCCTCCTGAGTTATCTTAGATCACTATAGTTATCTAAGATAACTCAGCAAGATCCATTTCGAGAAAACCGCTCATCGCTCCCTCATGGCTGGACGGGAGCCGCGCCATGGGCTGACAGACGCCGCTCGGATGTTGGCGTTTGCCGACGCCCACGCGACCCTAGGGGGGCTGATGGGTGACTCCGACTTTCCGCTTTTGAGCGCCTACTTGGCGGGCTTGCCCGACGGCCTCGCGAGCTATCCAGAGTGCCAAACCAAAGCCTCGATCGCGCACACCTTCACCGACGGGCACGGCTTCGAACTTCGTGACGACTTGCCCGATTCGATGGCTGAGTTTGTCCGTTCGCCACCTCCCGGTGGAGTGTGGACTTCCGCGGTGCTTGCCGATGCGTTCTTTCATCTGGCGTGCGACCTGTTCTATCCGAGCGAAGAAGCGACCCATCGCTGGTGTTATCGACGGACCATGCGCATGGCCGAGAGCAGTCTCTATCGGGCGCTCTTTCGGTTCTCGAGTCCTCGAACATTCTTTGCGATGTCCGCTCGCACCTCACGCATCTTTCATCGGGGAACCACGATCACCGCGGAGGAACTGACGCCCGATCGCGCAGTGAGTCGGTTCGCGTTTCCGCCGCATCTTCGAAGCCGCCGGAAGCTCCTTTCGAATCTGGCGCTGAGCGAAGCAATGATCCGCCTCACCGGAGGTCGGGATCCGGTGGTCACCCTTCTTGAAGCGGGACCCACCCACGCGCTCTTCGAGAGCCGCTGGCAAGCCTAGAGCACCTCCGAACATCGGCTTGCCAAACCGCGGATATCAGAACCGCGTTGGTGTTAGAGAAGCGATGCCTCCCGCTCTTGGTGCTGCTGTCGCGGTTTGTACGCCCGGTTTGCAGCCGCGTGTGAACGGCGACCGGAGGGATGACGTTCGACTACGAAAGGAAACGAAGAATGATGCCCTTCTCGACCCGCGTGCTCCCGCGCACTGGCAATGGATAACGGGCGAAGCTGCCGACAACGTAAACGCCGCCTTGGCACGCGACCGCATCGCTGAACGCGATGGATCCATACGGATGGTCCACAAGCGAGAACGTACGGCCGTCGTTCCGTGAGAGCGCGATCAATCCCTTCTGACCTGCGGCGACGACGTCCTTTCCCCCCAAGGGCGAGACGCAGCAGAGCCCATTAAACTCAAACCAGGTGTCTTTGGCGATCCGGTGTTTGCGAAATGTTGCGCCGCCATCCACGGAGCGGTGGACGCGCAACACGTTGTCCGAAACGAGGAGCGCTCCGGACGGGGTCTCACAGCCACCATGGACGCGGAAGTCGCCGGACTTGAGACCAGTCTGCGTCAACTCACCTGCAACGCCTAGCCAAAGCTGGGTGCGTCCACGCTCCGTGATCGTGTGCAGAAGAGCACCGTGACTCGTCAGGCGGAGCGGCCAGACAAAATCCTCCCAAGGTTCCGGCAAAGCGACCAACCCCGGACGTTCTCTGACGTTTGGCGCGAAGGCAACATGGACACTCTCGTGAATCTCATCGTTTTCGCCGACGGTCCACAAGCCACCCGCGCCAACACCCACCGCGAACGCTCGCCGCAAACCGGAGGGACAACGCTCTACTTCGTCACCATGGAGTCGTATCAGCTCCGAGGTGCCGTCACAGAGGAGCAATGCCTCGCCGGCCCAGGCCATGTCGTAGATGGGACCGGCGTCGACGTCGAGTGCCCGTACGGCGTCACCGTGCACCTCGTACAGAACGCCGCGATCGCGAATGGATCCGCCGACCAACACGCGACCGCCGGGCGCCACTGTAGCGCAGCGCAGATGGCCCTTTACGCGAAGTGCGGTGAGTCGGGCCGCGCTCAACTCTTCTGGCATATAGGACCATAGCATCGTCCCGATCCCAGAACGACGAGTGCTCGGCAGCAACGCGACCAATCGTTGGACCCACGGCTACCGAGTGGGTGCACCAGCGAGCTGTCGATCGACCAAGAGTCGTCGTAGACTATTCGCATGCGTAGGTTTGCTCTCCTGGTCTCGCTCGCTTTCTTCGGATGCGGCGACGACGACCCCAGCTCCCCCGCCGACTCCAGCGCCGACCGCGCCGACGGTCGAGGGAGCTTGGACAGCACGATCACGCCCGATGGGCCACTCGAGGACAGCTCGAGCTCCGACGCCACCCGTGACGTGGGGCCCGACATCATGGTGAATCTGCCGGGGTCGATCGATGGAGTCGAGCCAGAGTCCCTTTCGAACCACCCCCCAGTGATCGACGGCAATGGCAATCTCTATCGAGTCACCGAGTCGGTTCAAGACGACGGCAACAACCCCCGCATGATGCGGTCGACCAACGGAGGCGAAACGGGGAGCGAAGCCGATGAGGACAACCGCCCGAGCGCCCGCGACCTCGAGGGGTGCTGGCAGCTCCAGGTCGGAACGAGAATCTACTATTCGGTGGCGGCTAGCGACCGCGTCTGGTTCGCCGCCTTCAACACGAGTGACGCACCAGATCGCCCGGACGAGTGGGTGATCGACGAGCGTGTCGTGGAGGACCTCGGCAATAGCGGCGGTGTCGTGCAGTTCTCCTCGCTTGCGCATACCAGCGATGGTCAGATCTGGCTCTTCTATAGCGGCACAGTTCGTTCGGGTCGGCAGTCGATCGAGTACCGGCGCCGCTCCGCCTCGGGATCTTGGAGCGAACCAAGCCCCATTGGAGACGCCAGCGGCTCATGGACGGGGCCGCGTGGCGTTGTGGGTGCGAACGACACGACGTACGTCTTCTACACAGACTACGAGAATGCGGAGCTCTACGTACGTACCCTCGACGCCTCAGGAAACCTGTCCAACGCCACCCGCTTGGACGTGGACGGCCTGAGCGACGAACGGATCCCCCACACGAATGCGATCTACTACGACGCGGCCGGCGTCGAGACCCTGGTGGTAGGATTTACGGACACCGACGGGGCACTCTGGTCGGTTACTTTGTCCGATGGCGCAGCGGCGGCTCCGGTGCTCGTGACCAGCGGTCCGGTGCTCGAAGACCCCTCGGTCGCCCAGAACGACGGCACGGTGGCGCACTTTGCGGTCGACGGGACGACGGCCCATGTGGTCTGGGTCGACGACGACTCCGGGGACATCTTTCGCAGCTCCCGACCGAACGGTGGCCAGTGGGCCGATGCCACTAGGGTCTGGGATTCCGGTTCGAACATCGCGTGGTGGGTCTATGCGAACGTCTACGAACGAGGAAACCGCCGCCGACTTGGCTACACCTACGATGTCGGTGAGCACCCGGACGACGAGGGCAACATCGAATACAACGAGGTGACCCTAGGGATCTGATTCGACCGAGCCTGCGGCGTAGGGACATCGGTCGAGAGCTCCAACTGCGGGGGCCTATTCCGTGTGTCTCGCGCGACTTCCGCGTGTCTCGTCCCAGTACGGCGGCTTGCCGAAGCGCGTTTGAAGATAGGACACGAATGCGCCGACCCTTCGCGAACCGCGGCGATTCGGTAGATAGACGGCGTGAATCGCGCCGTCGGGAGTTCCTGGGTCGGCGTCCCAACCCTCGAAAAGCGCCTCGAGGCGACCGCTTCGAAGGTCCTCACCAACCAGCCACGTCGGGAGGAGCGCCACTCCAACTCCGTGGAGCGCTACTTCGCGAAGGACCTCCGAGTGGTTCGCCTGAACGCTGCCTCGGACACGAACGCCTTGTTCCGTTCGCGGGTCGCGAAAACGCCACCGTTGGCCCAACGCGTCCTGCATGAACGTGAGGCAGTTGTGCTCCTCGAGATCCTTCGGCCGCTCGGGCGTGCCGTGCGTCGCAAGATACGCGGGGCTCGCACAAACGATCCGCCGGTGAGGCGCAAGTCGGCGTGCCAGGAGATTTGCTTCGCCGGCGATGCCGATCCGAATGGCCACGTCGATCCCGTCGTCGATCAGGTCCACTCTCCGATCGGTAAGCCTCAGGTCGAGTTGAATCCCTGGACACGCCTCAAGAAAACCCGCAATGAACGGCGCAACGTGGAGTCGGCCGAACGATACGGGAAGACTCACCCGGAGGGTTCCCTTCGGGCTGGTCTCCGAGACTTCGCGATTGGCCTCCTCGAGCTCCTCGAGGATGCGCGTCGCGCTATCGAAATAGCGGGCGCCCGCCTCGGTCAGATCGAGCCGCCGCGTCGAGCGATGAAGAAGCGCCACGCCGAGGTCTCGTTCGAGCGCGTTGACCTGACGGGTTAGCGAGGAAGGAGCCACGCTCGCCCGCCGGGCAGCATTGGTGAAGCTCATGTCCTGAACCACCAAAACGAACGCTCGAAGGGCGGCGAACTGATCCATTTTTGCACTATACGCAATACTGATCTCATTTTTTACACAATTGGCTCCAGATATTGGAGAAACCAAGGTGATGAGTGGAGGCAGTCATGCGCATACCCATTCGACTCACATCCGATTTCATTTGTCCGTGGTGTTTCATTGGCGAACGTCACCTCGACCACGCCCGAAAGCTCCTCCCCACTGGGATCGATATGGAGCTCCACTGGCGTCCGTTTGAGCTGAACCCCGACATGCCGCCCGAGGGCATGGATCGCCGTCGCTACCGAACCGCAAAGTTCGGCACGTGGGCGCGATCGAAGACGCTCGATGCGCACACCGAAGCGGCCGCCGCCGCGGTGGGGCTCCGCTTCGACTACGCTCGAATGCGCCGCACTCCGAACACCCGAGCGGCACACCGCCTCGTTCACCTCGCCGGTCATCAGGACCGAGCAACCGAGGTCGTGCACGCCGTGTTCGATGCGTACTTTCAAAAGGGTCGGGACATCGGCGATCTCGATGTGCTCGTCGATCTTGCCGAGCGATCCGGGGTCGACGACGCCCGCGTTGTGCTTTCAGGAGAGGAGAGCATCGACGCGATCGTTCGTGAAGAGCAAGCGGCGATCGCCCAGGGCGTTCATGGAGTGCCCCACTTCGACATCGACGGGATTCATCTTCAAGGAGCGCAGCCGCCGTCGACCCTAGCTGACGCCATCACTCGGGCCGCTGAAGCGCGAAGCGACGCTCCGGGGTCGTCAGTCAGCGCCGCCGAAGAGTCGCCCGCAAACTCCAGCGCATCGGCACCAGAGAACTCCCGTCCACGATGACTGAAGGGGCCCTGAACATGTCTACTCAAGGATCTCCGCGAGCCGTGGTGATCGGCGGTTCGCTGGCCGGCCTGTTTGCCGGCACCACCCTCCGCACGATCGGTTGGGATGTCGATATCTACGAACGATCCAACCGCGACCTCGAGAGTCGCGGCGGTGGCATCGTGCTCCAGCCTTCGGTGGTTCGGCTGCTCGAACGGATCGACGCATCGACCTCGGACCTTGGTGTGCGGTCCCGCTTCCGCGCGATCCTCTCGCCGCGAGGCGACGGGATCCAGAAGACGCTGGCCCCCCAGATCCAGACCTCGTGGAGTCTGATCTACGGGGCGGCAAAAGCACGCTTTCCCGACGCTCACTACCATCGTGGGTACGAAGTCGTGGCGATGGAGCAAGACGGCACGCGTGCTTCGGTGACCTTTGCCGACGGCAGCCGCACGAGTGGGGACCTGGTGATCGGTGCCGACGGCCACGACTCGACGCTCCGGAGACTTCTGTTTCCCGGAGTCGAGCCGAGCTACGCCGGATATCTCGCGTGGCGAGGGCTCGTCGACGAAGCGTCGATGCCGGAGCTCGCCCGCGAGGCACTTCATGGTGACTTTGCGTTCGCGTCAGGCCCTGAGTCCCACATGCTCGGCTACCTGATTCCTGGTCCCGGCCACGACACCCAGGAGGGCCGGCGCATCTACAACTGGGTGTGGTATCGACCGGCAGACCCCGACATGCTGACCGCGGTCATGACCGACCCACACGGACGTTCACGGGGCTTTTCGATTTCCGAGGGGCAGCTCGATGACGCCTGGCGACGGCACGTGTACCGCGAAGCCACCGAGCGCCTGCCTCCCGCCTTCGAAGCGATCGTCCACGCCACCGAAGCACCGTTCGCTCAGGCGATCCGAGACTTCCGGCTCCCTCGCATGGTCCAGGATCGGGCCGTACTGATCGGCGACGCCGCGTTCGTGGTGCGGCCCCACACCGCCGCGAGCACCGCCAAAGCGGCAGAAGACGCGCTCGCTCTCGCCGATTCTCTTGCGGAACACACGGATATCGATCGAGCCCTCGCCGCGTGGGAACCGAACCAGCTTCAGCTCGGCGAACGGCTTTTCGATTGGGGAACCCGCGCCGGGGACCACATCATGTTCGGCCCGGCGCGTGCCGCGACTCGGTTCGCGAAGTGACCTCAAGGCATTTCGCGAAGTGTGTTCCCCGCGGGGAGCCGCGACCTTCCACCATCGGGGCCTTCAGGCACCACCAGACAAGATCGTTCTAGTGTCACGGAAATGAACCCTGTCCGTTAAAGCTGAAGGGCGATGACCCAAACTTGCACAGCCATCAAAAACACCAATATATCAGTGATATAGCCGCTTGGGTCTCCTGACCCCACCGGTTTGAGAGGACCCTCACCAGTCCCTATGTTCGCTCTCGTCTTTGCGAGGAGCGTGAACGATGAGTGCAACGCGGGTCGGATTTGTACTGGGATGCTTCGGGTTGGTGCTGTCCCTAAACACGGGGTGTGTAGCCGAAGTGACCGAGATGGATGTCGAGGTCGAGGGCAAGGGCCTGCCCATCGTGGGTGGCGGGCCGGTGTCGATCGAATCGGCTCCTTGGCAGGTCTCGCTGCGACGGTTTGGCTCTCACTTCTGCGGCGGCTCGATCCTCAGTCCGGACTGGGTGGTGACCGCGGCGCACTGCGTCGATACCGGGGTCAGCGGCGTCACCATCGTCGCAGGAACGAGCACCCGGACTTCGGTCGGTCAGGAGGTCTCCATCGTGGGCGGGGCGATCGCCGCTGGTTTCCGTACGCCGGAGACCGGTGCCGACTTCGCGCTCCTCCAGGTGTCTCCTGCGATCGCGTTGGATGGGGTGCGCACCCGCGCCATCTCACCGATCACCCCGGCCGAAGAGTCGGCAGGCTTCACCGACCCGGGGGTCACCGCCACGGTGACGGGCTGGGGCACACTCAGCGCCGGCGGGAGCAGCCCTCGACAGCTTCAAGCGGTCGACGTCCCCATCGTCTCGCTGACCGATGCCGAGCGGGCCTACGGTCGGCTCACTTCGGATCAGCTCGCGGCCGGAGTGCTCGGAGTCGGCGGCCGCGACTCGTGTCAGGGCGACAGTGGCGGACCCCTCGTGGTCAACGGTCCGGGCGGGGAGCCCTGGCTCGCGGGCGTCGTCAGCTGGGGAGCGGGATGCGGCTCACCGCGATTCCCGGGCATGTATGCGCGCGTTGCAAGCTTCACTTCGTTCATCGAGGATCGAACGGGCCTCACGCTCGGAGCGCCCACCGCCACGCCGCCGACCACGCCGCCGCCTGCCGGGGCGACCAGCGGATCGCTCGCCGCAGGCGCCGAACAAGTCGTTGGCCCATTTGCGGTCCCGGCGGGCGCAACGTTCCAGGCGACGCTCACCGGCACCGGGGATCCCGATCTCTACCTTGGGTTCGATGCTCCTCCCACGACCTCGTCCTTCGATTGCCGCTCGTGGACGTCTACCGCCAACGAGAGCTGCACCCTGACTCCCACCGGTGCCCGCAACGTCTACGTGCTCGTCCACGCGTTTGCGGCATCGACGTTCTCGTTGACGACGACGACAAGTGCCGCACCTCCGGCGACCCCACCCCGAACGGGCAGTGCGTCAGGGACCCTCGCCGCGGGAGCGGCGAGTCGCTACCAACCAATCCTTGCCGCGGGAGGGACCACCTTCGAGGTGGTGATGAGCGGCAGCGGCAATGCCGACCTCTTCGTTCGATTTGGTGCGGCGCCAACTTCGACCGCCTTCGATTGCCGCCCGAGCACCTCAGGCTCTTCCGAAACTTGCCGCTTGACCGTGCCCGCCGGCGGCGCCGAAGCGCACATCGCCGTCCTGGGCGTGACGTCAACGAGCTTTCAGATCGACGTCACGTGGGTTCCGTAGAGCGGCGGGGGAAGGTTAAGGAAGATCAGTAGCAGGTTGAGGCGTCGGTCGGCGGTCTTCGGGTAAAATCTTAGCGATTGCGAGTCGTGACGGCTGCTCGAGACAAGCGGTGGCCTGTATCCATGGAGCCGTCGGGCATCAACCTGGTACTGACTCTTTCCCCGGCGCCGGATCTCCGCGCGCTGCGTGCTCGCGCCGGAAGTTCAAAGCGTAGTGCTTTTGCTTGGGCCACGAGCGCCCTAGATTTCCTTCCGATGGCTGAAAACCCGCTGACCGCTCCGTGGACTGGGCCGCACGCCCTGCCACCCTTCGCGCAAATTGAAGTCACTCATTTCGAGCCGGCTTTTGAGGAAGCCCTTCGCACGCATCGAAATGAAATCGCTGTCATCTTGAGCGATTCCTCCCCTCCGACATTCGAGAACACAGTGGAAGCGATCGAGCGCAGCGGTTCCCTGCTCGCGCGCGTCGAAGGGGTGTTCTGGAACCTGGAGTCGGCGAACACGACACCTGCGCTTCAGGCGGTTCGCACTCGTATCGCGCCGGTGCTTGCTCTGCATCACCATCGCCTGCAGTCGTCGGCTCCTCTCTACGAGCGCGTCTCTAAGATCGACATCGACTCTCTCCACGGCGAGGAACAACGTGTCACCAAGCTCCTTTTGCAGCGCATGGAGCGCGCGGGAGCCGCGCTCGACGAAGCAAAACGTGAACGCGTCGGCGCCATTCAGGAGCGGCTTGCCTCGCTCTACTCGACCTTCGGCGAACATCTTTTGGCCGACGAGGCCGACTGGGCGTTGCCGCTCACCGAGCCTTCGATGCGGGCGGGACTTCCGGACAGCCTGGTGGCCGCGTGCCGGGCGGCCGGCGACGAACGAGGAAGCGAGCACCCGGTGCTGACGCTATCTCGCTCGATGGTGATGCCCTTTCTCGAGTCCTCGGAACGACGAGACCTCCGCCAGACCGTATACGAAGCCTGGTCGCGACGAGGCGAAACGCCCTCACGAGACAACCGCCCGATCCTGAACGAGATCGTCGCCGTTCGGAGGGAACTTGCCGGGCTCTTTAACTACGAGAGCTACGCGGAATATGCCCTCGCGCCGGGCATGGCCAAGACCCCCGATTCGGTTCGACAGCTTTTTGACGAGGTGTGGCATCCCGCGCGAAAGCGAGCCGAAGCCGAACGCGACGCGCTGGCCCGCCTCGCGGCCGAAGACGGGATCGAAGTCTTCGAGCCTTGGGACTGGCGGTTCTACGCCGCCCGGCATCGGGTAGCGCAAGGGCTCGATGTCGCGGACGCTCGCGCCTATCTTTCGCTCGAGTCGGTGCGCGCCGCCGCGTTCGCGTGTGCTGAGCGATTGTTCGGCGTGCGCTTCGAACCGACGCCCGAGCTCCCCGCCTATCATCCCGACGTCGCCCCATACGAGGTGCGGCGGGGAGACGACGTGGTTGGCGTGTTCTACGGCGACTACTTTGCCCGGCCATCCAAGCGCAGCGGAGCGTGGATGAGCGAATATCGCGTCCAGCACAAGCTCGACGGCGATGTTCGACCGGTGGTGGTCAATGTGTTGAACTTCAACCCGCCAAAGCGGGCCGGAGACGAGGTCGAGCCGGCACTCTTGTCGATGGACGATGCACGAACCCTCTTTCACGAGCTCGGGCACGCGCTCCACGGTTTGCTGAGTGACGTTCGGTTCCCCTCGATCGGCTGCACTCGCGTGGCCCAGGATTTCGTCGAGCTCCCGTCACAGCTGTTCGAGCACTGGCTCGAGCAACCCGAAATCCTCGATGAGTTCGCCCGCCACTATCAAACGGGAGAAGCCATGCCGGAGCGATTGCGGGAAGACATCATCACCGCCCGGAACTTGGATCAGGGATTTCAAACCGTCGAATACGTGGCATCTGCCGCCGTGGATCTCGAGATCCATGACGCCCGACAAGGCGAGGTGGCCGACCTCGAAAAGGCCACACTTGGTCGGCTTGAAATGCCCCGAGAGATCGAGATGCGACACCGGGTGCCACATTTTCAGCATCTGTTTGCCGGCGCCGACTACGCCGGGCAGTACTACAGCTACCTGTGGGCGAACGTTCTCGATGCCGACGCGTTCGAGGCGTTTCGTGAAGCGGGCGATCTGTTTGACTCCGTCGTCAAGGCAAAGCTCCACGACTTCATCTACAGCGCAGGCGGCAAACGCCCGCCGGAAGACAGCTACGTCGCATTCCGGGGACGACTGCCCACGACCGATGCGCTGTTGCGACGTCGTGGCCTGGTGTAGCCCCTGCGCAGGATTCGAAGTTCAGCCGGCGAGCCGTCACATCGGGCCAGCCGTTCGGTTGGGAACCCGTAGGCGACGAGCTCGTCGGTCGCCGCCACTCGAAGCTCGAGACGATCGTCGTGCACCATCCGAAACTCGGCTTCGAGCGGAGGCGACGCCACCAGCGTCACCTCGCAGGCGTCCCGCTCCTCAAGCTCGATGTCGTCGAAACGATGCATGTTGCGGTGAAAGCCACACCCTGCCAACCCGGAGGCCGCACACCAGCTCACCAGACCTCTCAAGCGATGGTCGGATCCACTCGACAAGCCCGGAACCCGCTTCCGATCATTAACGCAGCGGTGATGGACTTGTATGTCACTTCACAATCCTCCAACCTCTTCCAATGGCGAAGGTTGTCACCCACAAGGGATTGCTGCTGCCACGACGGCAGGTATTGCGGCGGGGGCTCGCTGGACTCGCCAGCGCGCTTGTAGGACCCCGGCTGTTCGGCTGCGGAGATGATGGCTCTACGGCCCCGGACGCCTCCCCGGCGACCGACGCAAACGCCGATGCGACCTTGGACGCCAGTGGAATGGACGCGGACGCGGCAGCCGCGCTCACCGAGTTGCCCGAGCGCACGGTGCCCGCGCGGCCCGCCCTTCGCTCGCTGATCGCGGAGATGGGGCCTCTCACCCCTCCCGACCCCAACGGCGTTCGTCTGGCCACCGGCTTCACATCCCGCGTCCTCGCCACGAGCCAGCAACGGGTGCCGGGAACCATGCACGAATGGCATCTGGCCCCGGACGGCGGAGCCACCTTCGCCACCGAGGATGACGGCTGGATCTACGTTTCAAACTCGGAAGTTCCGTTTATCGGCGGGGTTGGAGCGTTGCGCTTCGATTCGGCCGGTACCTTGACGTCCGCCTACTCCATGCTTCGTGACACTCAGGTCAACTGCGCCGGCGGGCCCACTCCGTGGCACTCGTGGCTGTCCTGCGAGGAGATCGAAGGGGGTCGGGTATTCGAGTGCGACCCGTGGGGAGAGCACGAAGCGATCCTCCGTCCGGCTCTCGGCTTCTTCAAGCACGAAGCCGCGGCCGTCGATCCTGACCAGGGCGTCGTTTATCTGACCGAAGACGAACGTCGAGGAGGCTTCTACCGGTTCATTCCCAACGGTCGAACGCCGCTGGGTCGACCAAATCTCAGCGAGGGCACGCTCGAGATTGCCTCCGTCGACATGATGGGTGCCGTCACCTGGTTCGAGGTGCCCGATCCCAACCTCGCCGGGCCGGTGCCCACTCGGCAGCAAGTTCCCGAGAGCACCGAGTTCAATGGCGGCGAAGGCATTTGGTACCACGACGGGATGGTCTACTTCACCACCAAGGGCGACACCCGGGTGTGGGCCTATGAAGTTGCGACATCGCAGATCGCGGTTCTGTACGATGGTGAAGCGATCGCCAACCCCCCGTTGACGGGCGTCGACAACGTCACGGTGTCCTGCTGCGGCGATGTGCTCGTCGCGGAAGACGGCGGGTCCATGCAGATCGTTGCCATTCTGCCGAGCGGGGAGCTCAAACCTCTCATGCAGATCGTTGGCCAGGACCGCTCAGAGATCACCGGGCCCGCGTTCGACCCCAGCGGCACGCGACTGTATTTTAGCTCTCAACGCGGGATCGACGGCAACGGGATCACCTACGAAATCGAGGGCCCCTTCCATGAGCCGGCGTAGGGCGGCCGCGAACACCGTTTCGTCGTTGTCGGTCGTGGGGGTGACCGATGCGGGCTATTGCCAACCCGTGGGTTCGTGGAAGGTCGTGTCCTCCACGATGTATTCGATTCGATTGCCGCGGCGCTCTCGCGCGCATGCGCCCCCGTCGACCAGTCCCTCCAGCATCGTCTGGGCGCTTCGCAGTGGGACGCCGAGTTCGGTGGCGATGCGCCGCGCGGAGAGGCCGCGCTCGCGCGCCATCAGCTGAAGCGCGCGATCGCCGACCGCCTGCGTACAGCGGGGGTCGGGAAGAAGAAAGCTCGCAGCCGGAACGAGCGTCAGGCGATCGTTGTCTCGGCGAATCTCGGCGACGTCTCGCACTCGGTCCCGCATCCGATGCAGCAGGACTCGGAGCATATTGGCGTGGCGGGCGGCGACGTATGGGAACTCGTAGCACTGCCGAAAGAGCGACAGGAGCTCCAAGCTCGCCCCCTCGGCCAGGGCGAGCACGGCGATCGCATGATCGGTTCGCCGCCCCTTTCGGGTGGGTCGCTCCATTCGCGTCACCCCCGGGCCCGAGTGCGCGGACGCGGACACCGCGAGCACCCGGGTGGCTCGACGCTCGGGGGCGATCAACACATAGGCACGCGCGATGTCCGCGGGATAGCGAGAGCAAAGGCCTTCGAGCCCAAACGGAGGAGTGTCCACTCGGCCTTCGAGAAACGCGCCGATCGCGTCGTCGGCACGCGGGGCGTACACATCCAAGATCGCCCGCACGCGCTCGAGGTCCTGCGCGATCGGCGCGGGGGTTTCTTGCTCCTGGCTCTCTAATGGCGGCTCGGGAATCGTCGCCGCTTCGAGGGCCCGATGAAGGCTCGCGGCTCTCCCCATGGCCCCGACCGCGGAACCGTGCGAAAGCGTGAGTTCCCAATCGACCCAGGGCCGGAGGGTCGCGGGGACTTGTTCGCGCAGCGCGGACAGGATCCGCGTCGCGAGAAACGGGCCTCCGAGAAGGCGCCTCGCCCGCGCAAGCACCACATTGGCAAGGTAGCTGCACAACGGCAGCGCCTCCGTCTGCGCCATGCGCGAAGCCCGCCTCGCGAGGCCGAGCGCTTCCTCATGTGCATGAAGGCCGAGGGCGGCGAGGGCACGCACCGCCGTCGACTCGACGACGGAATGCGCGGCGCGATGCTCCGATGCCTCGCGAAACGAGGCGTCCGCACGGGCCATCGCCGCTCCGTACTCGCCCGAAAAGCACGCGATCCAGGCTTCGGTGACACGAAAGCTGACGCGAAAGCTCGCCGCGATGTCTGCGTTGTCGTGCGGTCGGCCAACGTCCATCACGCGTTGGGCGAGTTCGAGATCCAAGGTCCAGAGGTGACGTCTCGCCATGAGATCGGCGGCGACGAGCACCGCCGCGGGCTCGTGCATCCGAGACAGCGCCTCGATGCCCGGGGCGCCCGCGGGGTCGCCTTGAAGCGCCGCTCCGCACGACGCGACGACGCCCAAATCCCCCGGGACCTTCGTCGCGGCATTCAGCACATGGTGGTTGCCCGTCCACAGCGCCCGTACGAGCGGTTCGAGATCGGCAACCGCGTCACTCGCGGGCTCGGTTTGAACGCTCACTAGAGCTCGAACCCAAGGATCGCTCCCCGCGAACCGACGCCGAGCACCCGGCCGGTGGGAGAAACGGCCAGTCCGCGCAGGTAGTGGAACTGGGTGACGGGTCCCCAGCTCGCGAATTCGCCGGGGTTCGTTTCGATGAACAGCGTCGAGCGCTGCCCTAGGCGGGTGACCAGGGTGAGGGTGGCCGAGTCGCTGCCGTCATCGACCCACATGTCTCGAATCGGCCGCACATTCGCGGTGTTCCCAAATACGATCGGCTCGAATGTGGCGGGCTCGGCAAGCCGCACCCGAAAGAGGTTGGGTTCGATGATCTCGGATCCGTCGGGCCGGGGGCGCGTGGTCGTGGTGGAGACGAGGAATGATTCCGTGCTCTCACCGTCGGCCCGCAACCGCTCGACTCGGGTTGCGTCCGGACCCGCAACCGGACACATGGGGGCGCGGCCCCGATCGTCGAGCACTCGGACGCAGCCGCGGTCATCGCCGATCAGCACCGTCCCCCCGACGCGCACCACGGAGGTGAGGTTCACCATGGGGTCGAGCGCGTCCGCCATGCGCCAACCGTCCTCGGTTCGAACGAGCGCGACGCCGTCGTCGCCCACCGCGACCGCACCTTCACCGCCAACCGCATCTTCGCCGCCAACCGCACCTTCGCCGCCCACCAGCGACCGCAAGTGGGACTCCGTTCCCGTGGACACCGCCCGGAACTGGCCGTCCTCACCGGACTCGAGGATCAAACCGCCATCTCCGACCGCAACGACGGTGCCGCTCGAGAGATAGGCGACGTCGTGAAGCGTGGCGCCGAGCGACCCGTCGGGGCCCAACACCGGCCGTCGGTGCCAGCTCGTCTGCCCGGTCCGCATCAGTACGGTGGCGTTGGCTCCAACCGCGACCGCTCCATTGGGGTCGGTGGGGTGCCAGCTTGCCGCGTTGAGATCGGAGCTGACCACGCGCACCGCTCTCGAGCCCCATCCGGAACCATCCCACTCGAAGAACCCGAACGGTACCGTGACGAGCGCGCGGTCTCCCCGGACTTCGGCGTCGGTGGGAAGCGCACCGTCGAACGGAGGTCGCTCCACTTCGGTGACCCACCTCCCGTTCGGGTCTCGAAAGGCGGCGCGGCTGAATCCCGTGGCCGACACGCCGGAGCCCTCGGGGGCGAGCGCGACCGTCGACGGCGAGGCGACATCCGGAACCGCCACGAACGAGCCTCCCGAGGCGAGCTCGAACAACGCATCGTCGCGGGAGACCACCACCACATCCGCGTTGCCGGAGATCGACGTCACCGCACAGCTCGATGCGCTGCAGCTCGGGCCGATCGACTCAAACGTCGCCCCATCGAACCGAAGAACCGAGCCATCTCCAAACCCGATATAGACTTCATCGGGACCGCGTCCCCAGACCGCGGTGGCGCTCGCGTCGGCCTGCGCGGGGGGCACGGTGACGGGCTGCCACATCCCCATGGTCTTCCGATGCACCAGCGCCTGGGATCCGCCGTTCTCACCGACCACCCAAATGTCGTCGCCCGAGCTTCCCCAAAGCTCGCGGGTCCATGGACCGACATCGGTCGCTTCCACCCAGGTCTCCGCGCTTGGATCGAACTCGGCGACCGACCCACGATCCAGAACCAGCGCCGCGCGACCGTCGCTCCAACATTCGATGTCGGTGATGTTTCCCCCGCCGAAATCAAACTCTGGGCTCATCCACTCCGCATCGCTGCGCCACACTTGGGAGTGGATCCCCACGCGGTACGACAGCGTCGGTTCGCCGTCTTGCGAGGTGATGCACATACCCTGGTACCCCCATGGCGCAGGACGGGGGTGCTCCCACCGAAAGAGAGACGTTTCCAGGCCCTCCTGAGCGTCGGAGAGAAACGAGACGGGAGCGCCCACGAAACTGACATCGACGCACTCGCCGTCCACGCACGTCTGATCGACGTCGCTGCACACGACATCGAGGCACACATCGCGCAATCCCACCAGCACGTCGTACTGCTCGCTGGGCACAAAGCGCGCAAGGATCGACCGCTCGTTGCGCACCTGCCCCGCGGCGTTCTGGAGCTCCGCCTGAAACCGAAAGCTTCGGTCCCGATCCGTCGAACCCGCATAGAGCGGCACCCGGGTCGAAAACTCGCCGGGCTCATTCGAGCCGGGGATCTGCGCGATCTCGACGCACGAAGAATTCGTCCACGCTCCGTTGACCGGCCCGCTCCGGATGCAGAGCTCGCGAGACGCCTCGAGGCTCTCCGGTTCCACCGCGACATGAACGAACACCTGGGTGGGGGTGCGACAGCCAAGCATCTCGGCGATCAGCAGCAACGCGAAAAGCCACCTCATGGCGTCCCCAGCGGAGATGGGAGGCCCCAGATGGGGCTGCTCTCGGGCTGTCGATCCGTGGTCGCGGCGACTCCGATCGCGATCGCGGCTCCGGCCAAGAGCACGAGGATGCTTCCGCCCACTACCCAAAACCACGGGCTCTGAAACAAGCTCTCACCCGGGGCGGGAAGCCGCAACGTCACTTCCTCGCCCGGCGGGACTTCCACCTCCGACGAGGTCGTGTCCCCACTCGCGCGCGCGATGCCTTCGTATCGACCGGGCGGAACGGTCTCCACGATCCTTCCGATGCCGGTGGCGATCCCCACGAGCTCCAGCTCCGCCAACTCGTCGTCACAGACCAGCGTGAGGACGCCGGGTTCCCGATCGGGTCGAAGCTCCAGCGAAAGGACCCGCGCTTCTCCCGAGTCGAGCTCGATCGCATGCTCGATCGGCCCGTGCCGGGGCGCGGTGGCTTCGACCACGTGCGGGCCCGAATTGAGCTCCACGGCGAGGGGCTCCCCGCGGCGCACGCGGATGCGTGGCTGGCCATCGATCGACACATCGGCGGCGTCGACCCCCGCGACTTGAAGCTCGACTCTCGAAATTCGCGCTTCCACAGCGGCCCGTTCGGCCTGAATGTCGGCGCGCTGGGATTCCGTGAGCGACCCACAGGCTCCGTCGAGCATTTGATCGAAGCCGTTTCGCGCCTGGACGTACTCCCCGAGGCCCGCTCGCGAGGAGTTGAGGTTAAAACAGGCGGCGGGAAACGGGTCGACCCGGACCAGGTCTTCGAACCGAGCTGTCGCCTCCCGAAAATCCCCCTGCTCGTAGAGGCGCATGGCTTCTTCGAAGAGCGCATCCCCGTCGTCGGGCTGGGCGAGGGTGGGGCTCGGCCCCCAGAACCCCAGCCCCACCAATGCTAGCGTGATGACTCGACGAATCGCTGACCTCCGCCCGAAGAGAATACCTCACGGGCGCATTACGAGTTCAGCGCATACCCAGATCTCGAGGGGTTCCGTCGCGTTCCCAAAGGGTGCGCATCCGACTCGAGGGGGCGCGCTGCGCCATCGGCGTCGGGGATCTGCGCGGGGCGCGACGCGTCTCCACGGATGGATCGTCGCCCGGATTCGACGCCTCGGGCGCGGAGCCGGGTTCCTCGGCGGGGGCCGGGGTCACGGCAAGTCGCTTGCTGTCCGGAGAGCTCGCCGGAGTGGGTTCGGGGCTCGACAGGTTCCACGCCAAGAGCGCCGCCGCTGTCATCATCGCGACGATCGCGAGGAGCTGCCACGGGCGAGCCGACGGGGGGTGAGCAACTCGGAGCTCGGAGGTCGCTCCCTCGGTGGCGACGGACAGTGCGTCACTGAGCACTTGGGAGTGGTCTCGCTGACGGTTCGGAAAGACCGCGCGGAGGTAACTCGCCAAGTCTTGGGAGCCTTCGCGAACGATCAGGTCTTCGAGAATCTCATCGAGGCGAGCCACCACCTCGCCTGCGTCGGCGGGTCGCTGGTCCGGGTCCTTGGCGAGCAGCTCGATGCAGAGCTCTACCAGCGAGTCGGGAATGTCATCTCGCTCATCGCCGAGGTCGGGCGGGGGGTCGTTCAAGATGTGCTGTA
The DNA here is from genome assembly GCA_039187775.1 of Myxococcota bacterium. Lineage (GTDB taxonomy): Bacteria > Myxococcota_A > Polyangia > Polyangiales > JBCCZL01 > JBCCZL01. Next base: position 7,046 of record JBCCZL010000001.1, on the reverse strand, counting down.
CGGAGTCGCGGCCCGTCGGATAGAGGCGCCGCGCGGTGAGGGTTTCGAAAAACACGACGCCGAGGGCGAACAAATCCGAGCGCTGATCGATCGCCTCGAAGCGCAGCTGCTCGGGGGACATGTAGCCAAACTTGCCCTTGAGCACGCCTTCGTTCGTAAAGGTCGATCGTCCCAGCGCCTTGGCGATGCCAAAATCGGTGATGCGGACCAGGCCATCGAACCCGAGCAAGATATTGTGGGGCGAGACGTCTCGATGGATCAGTTCGACGCGTTTGCCGCCGGAAGTGGTCGTCTCGTGCGCCGCAAAGAGTCCCGCCGCACACTGGCGGATGATTCGCACCGCGAGTTGCACCGGCATCACTTCGTCGACCGTGGCCGCCTTCGCGAGCAGCTCGCGGAGCGACACCCCTTCGATGTACTCCATCGCCATGAACGGGCCGCGTTCGTCGTGGCCCACGTCGAGGACGCTCACCACGTTGGCGTGGCGTACGAGACCGGCGAGGCGGGCCTCGTCGTAGAACATCTCCACGAAGTCGGGATCGTCCGCGAGATGGTTGTGTAGGCGCTTGACCGCGTACATGCGCTCGAACGACCCGTTGGTGCGCACTGCGACCTCTACCGATCCCATGCCTCCGGCCGCCAAAGGCAGGATCGACCGATAGATGAGACTCGGGCGCGGGGTAGAGTCGCTCGCCACTTGCTCCACCATATCAACCGCTGGCGACGCGATCGAGCCAAGCGATGCTCGTCGAACCCCCGCGGCTGCGTGCGGCGCCGCACCCTCGTTATAAACGCTCAATCGGCCAGCTTTCGGGGAGCGCGGGAAACGGGCCGATTCCCGCCGCGGCGCGCGTTTCGAACACGGTGTTGTTGCTCGACTCCACAATATTGCCCCCACCGAGAGCTTCGGCCTCTCCGATCACCTGGTTGCCAATGAACCGAATCGGGATCTCCCCTCCAACGTTGGCCACGGTCGAGCGCTCCTGGTCGAAGAGAATTTGATTGTCGACAAAGTCCAACGACGAACCCGGCCCTGGTCGATACATGTAGATGACGAGCCGTCCCTGCGATTCGTTGATGAAGTTCCGATAGAAGCGAAACGGCCCCGGATGCCGGAAGATGTGAAACGAATGATCGCTCCCGCTGTCGGGAAGAACCTTGGCGATCACATTGCAGACGAACTCCACACGACGCGTCTCGCGGTTCGACATCAACCACGCCCGCTCGCGAAAGTGGGAAAACACACTCCGCGAGATCCACAACCCGTCGCGCGGCGACACATTGAGCACACTCGCTTGGTGGGTCGTTCGGTAGTTGAAGCGCCCGCTGTACTGAACTTTGACCTGGTCCAACCAAAGTCGTCCGTTTGAAGTGCCGGAGATCGCGGTTCCAAATCCCTCGATCCAGACTCGATGAAGCCGCGCCTCCACCAGGCGCGACCCGAGCCGCACTCCGGTGCCGAGAGGTGCCACCGCCTCGATGTCTCCGCGAAGGTGCAGATTCCGAAGCACCAGAAACTCCGAGCCAAATGTCAGCACCTCGGCGTCGGGATCGGCGCAGCTCGACTCGATGACCGCGAGATCTCCGTCGCCCTGAATGATCAGCGGGCTCACCGAGGTGTCGATGCACGCGGAGTGCAGTCCAGGAGCGAGCCGAATGTCGTCGTAGGGCTCCGCGGCCGCGATCGCGTCGGCAAGGCTCGAGAACTCACACCCCGCGTCGCACACATCGCGTCGACGGAACTCCGATTCTGCGAGTGCGCTTTCAAACGGCTCATCAAAGGCACACTCGTCGGCGGTGAGCTGCGGAAGGTATCGGTCGTACGCGGGCGAAGGCGAAGGTCGGGAATCAAGCGCGTCCGGCTGGACCGTGGCATCCGGAGCGGGCACTCCTCCGTCGACTTCGCCGTCGACTTCAGCGCCTGCTTCGGGCACGCCGCTCTCTGCCGCGGGCATCTTCTCGGTACAGCCGACCCAGACGCCGGCGAGGAGCGCGAGGGTCCATACCGAACTTCGATGTTCAGAGACCACGGCCCGCTCCGTCGGTGCGAAGGATGTGCGCGATGAGCGACCGGACGCTCCGGTCGTGACTCGTGAAGTGCTCGACGAGCTCCCGGATGTAGCCCTCCTCGGCCCCGGGCGTGGGGTTCCAGCCGCCGAACCGTTCGTGGATGCGACGCACCGCACATCGGTCGAACTCTCCTCCCTGCACGAGGTGTTTGGCAAAGCCGAGCGGACCGATCGTGCCGTCGGATGCGACACCGAGAAACCGAGTTCCCTCCGGGAGGAAATCCACGAATCGAGCGTTCTCGTCGCGGGCGATGACCTCTGCGCTGACCGGCGTGAGCAGCGTGTCGGGTTCAAACGTGAGCTCGACGCGTCGAATAAAGAGTCGTTCAAATCGATTCTCTCGAAGCGTTTCGATGCGGTGCGAACCGATTCCCGCGACCAAGCCTCCCCAATGAAAGGTGCGCTTGAAGTAGATCGCCGCGGGATCGATCACTTGATGGCAGTGTTGGCATTCCCCTTCGGTAGCCGGGTCCCGTTCATATTCGTTGAACTCGATTCCTTCGGGCGGCGGGAAGAAGTCACGGCATGCGAACGTCTCGAGCCACCGCGCGGCGCGCACCCGCTCGCGGTCGTAATAGGAATTGCCCACGAGGGTCGAGAACACCCCGGCCGACGGGATGCCCGCGGGCTCCCCCGCGTCGGTGGCGGGGTCGAACCGTGTGTCTCGGGCGTCGAGGAGGCGAGGGTTGAGCTCCGAAAACGGCGTCTCCAGCCACGACGTCGGGTCATCGAAGCGACGCCACCAGTCGGTGTCGTCGAGACTTCGCGTGCCCGAGTCCTGACGCGCGTGTCGCACGTACTGGAAGTGGAGCCCTCGGTTCACGACCGTGTAGTTGCCCGCGACCAAATCGCTGAATGGGCGATCGTTGAGCACGATGTGCGCCAGAAGCCGCGCCGGTTCTTCGAACGCGGACCGGCGGATCGCCCGAGGGTCGTACTGGCTCACCTCCGCAATCCCATTGAACTGATTGCTCGGGTTTTGGCCGTGGCCGCCTCGCGCGCAGTAAATGAGATTCGGTCCACAGCCGCATCCTGCGTGGGTGGGCTCGTTGTTCTGGCCGTTTTCTTCGCGCAGGATGCCGCAGTCCTCGCCCGCCGCGTTCGTGCGCGCTTGGTTGCCCGCGGTGCCGAGCACGCGTTCCCGTCCCCCCGGCTCCCACCACGGCTCCACATTGCTCGCGCTTGCGCCGCCATCGTCGCACAGACTCGTTTCACCGCTCAGCGTCAGCGCGCCCGCATGTCGGGTTCCGTCGGCGCACCGGCGAATCGTCGACGCGTGCCCAATGTAGTAGACGCCGCAGCATCCGTTGCCGCGCGGATACGACCCGAGGTTGAGATACTCCCGGGCCCAGCGATGCACCTCGCCTTCAAACTCCGAGGACGCCATCCACTCGTCGGCTTGCTGCCACACCGCGTCGTACTGCGCTTGCTCCGGCAGTCCGACGATCGACTCGTACTCCGCCCGCGTCGGGGCCCGTCCGGTCAGCGTCAGCTGTAGCCGTCGGAGAAGCCGGGTCGCGCTAAGGGTTTCGGATGGGGTTTCCGACGGGGTTTGGGATGGCGTGTCGGATTGCGCGATGGCGGCCGACGGAGTGCAGAGCTCCGGGGACGCGCTCACCGCGGCGAGCAGGAGAACACACGAAGCCTGGCACAAAAAACGGTGGGTCATGGCAACACTCCATCGATCACCCCGGGCCCGCCCGGAAGAAAGGTCTCGCCGAGACCCATCGCGTGAAGCGCGGTGTAGTGCACATCGCGCATCCGAGGCGTCCGCGCCTCGCGGGAGCCGTCTTCCAAGGTCATTGGGACCGGGGCGCCGAGCCCGCTCCGACGTCGACCCATGGTGGGAAACTCGTAGTTTCCGATCATGCGGTTCGGCACCACGTTTCCCCCGGCCATCACGAGCGTCTGAAACGGCCAGTGATCGCTTGCGGGCGGCCAGGTCCGTCCGAACTCGCTGAAGATCAAGACGAGGGTTTCATCGAGGAGCGAACCACCCTCGGGCCCCGGGCTGACCTTCATCTCGTGGAGAAACCGACCCAGCACGTCGAGCAACAGCCGAACGTGAAGGAACTGTCGTCGCGGCCCCGAGGTGTGGGTGTCGAAGACGAAGCGATTGACTCCAAGGACCTCGAGACTGATCGCGCTGCAGACATCGCGCTTCATCAGCCGGAGAGCCAGGTCGAACTCGTCCTGCCACTGCAGTCCCGCGTTATCGATCTCCCGCGTCCTCGCCACGCGTGTCCCGAGTGGCCCCGTCGCGCTCGGAATCCAGTGCGGTATCGGAGCGTCGGGACGAAAGCCGGTCGTCTGCTCCAGCTGGGAGACCACATCGAGGGCAAGCGTGCGGGAGATCCCCGCGGTGGTGCCGTAGAGCGATTCGAAAAACTGAGTGGTGGAGGGGTTGCTGCGGCCGTTCAGCCGTTGCGTCTCTGAAAGAAGAAACGCCTCGAGGTCGTTGGCATGGAGCTCCCCCGCGGCCGTGCCGTCGAACGCCGAGTGCGGGCGAGGCGCGCGATCCCGAAGGCCCGCCCACGCGTCGTTGTCGCGTTCGGAAAGCGTGTTCTGAACCGAGCCAAGCGACGTCATCGCGACCGGGCGACCCGTCGCGATCCCCAACGGGTTTGGCGTCATCCCTGCGCCCACCTTCACCACTCCGAGCGGGCGATGGGGAAACGCGTCGAGGAGAGCGTCCGCCACGAACGCGTGAATCGCCGGATCGGTAAAGATCGGTCCGGCCTTGCCGGAATAGGCACAGATCCGACCGCTCTTGTGCGCCGCCGTCCCCATGTCGATCCCGTGCAGCACGCTCGCGTTCTCGTAGAGCGCGTGATGCCGCCACGCGTATCCGTGCGGAGTGAATCCCGACCCGCCCGGGTCGCCCGCAGCGTGGGCTGCCTCATCCCACATCCACGGCACGCGTATCCGCGACAGCGTGGGGTCCATCGGATCCTCGGCATCGCCCGTGCCGTCGAGGTTCTGCAACACCTCGGGTTCGAAGAATGAGGGCTCGGTATCGAACGTATCGGGCTCGGGAAACCGAGTCCTCACATCGTCTCGGCTCAGCGGACAGAAGAACATCTCGCTGCTCCATCCGCCGCGGACGTGGATCGTGAGCAAGCGTTTCGGTCCGGCGCCGAGCGCGGCCCGTGCCCGCGAGGGGCGCATCATCTGCAGGCCGCCGGCCGCACCCAGAAGCGCGACCTGGCTGGCACCGAGGCCGGCGCGCAAGACTTGGCGTCTCGTACATTTGCGGTTCATCACGTCGCTCCGTCAGTAGGTGAGATAAAGGGGGTGGCGAAGAAAGGCCGAACAGACCGCGGTCCACGCGATCTCGCGATCCTCCCGGGCCTCGTAGGGGGAAAAGACGCCGGCGATCGTCCGGTCGACGTCCGCCTCGGTGGCCTGAACCCCGAGGAAGTGCAGATACCAATCGCGAATCAAGTCGCGAACCGCCGGGTCGTCGGCCGAGCCGAGCTCGCGCGGATCGCGTCCCCCGAAGAGCGCGGACGATCGCGCGGAGACTGCACGGCGGCACCACGCTTGGGATAGCGGGACATAGTTCTGCATGAACTCCGACCCGGGTTCGATCGACTCGCCGATTCCCTCGAGGTGGTGCGCGCCACCGAGCGCACGCCACCGGGCCACCGCGTCGCCGCGACCCGGGGAATCGAGCGGTTCGTGCACTCCCCAATCCCGATCGTCCGCGATCGCTTCCGCTTCGAACCCAAGGTGGACCGCAATGCTGGCGATGAGCGCGTGCGTCGCGACCCGTCGGGCGTGTGGAGGAGCCGCCGAACCCGTTCCTTCGCACGGCGTGTGGCTCGTGATCCACGAACGGATCGTCGCCATCGACGTCGTGGTTTGTCCCATCCCCTCGAGCTCTTGATAGTTGAGTTGGCCCGGCGGCATCTGCCGGTACACCCCCTCCGCGGTTCCCTCGAGCAATGCGATGAGACCGCTCGCGTCGGGCTCGCCGGGCACGAAGAAACGAGAATCGTTCGCGATGAGCGCCTCGAAGGACGCGACATCCACCGCAAACGGCACCGCCGTGTTCTCCCCGTGGCACCCTCCACAGTCGCGGCTCATTGCGACAAAGACCGGCCACGATTCCTCCTCGCAGGCCGTCAGATCCTGCGGTGGCGTGTCCGGGTCGAGGCCGTTCGGGGGCGGCTCATTCGAGGGCGGGGAGCCCGGCTCCTTCGACGTTCCGACACAGCCGAACAACAAAAGAGCCGCCCACAGGAAACAACCGGTGAGCAGTTCGGGGGCGCGCTTGCGTTGCATGCGTTGACCGTATGCGAAACCGAATTACCGATTCGGCGTGCCACTACTGCGCGCGAATCTTGTAACGCCGGACGTGGCTTGATGAGACCGCCGCGGCCGTCGCCGCGAGCGTTTGGAGGAGCGATGGAAACGAGGCATCGGATGATCTGCGCGGCGCTGTGCGCAAGCGTGGGGGGGCTTTGGAGCTGCACCGGGACCGCGGATGGCACCGAAGCCGCCGACGCACGGCCTACCCCGGACGCGCCGCTTGCCGATCGTGAAACACCAAGCTCGGACGCGGCGATCTCAGATGCTTCGGTCCCTGACGCCGCGCCCCCCGAGGCGATCGTCGACGGCCCCCTCCGTGGACTGCCCGCCGCCGACGGCCCCACCGTGCAGATGATTCGCGATCTTCCCCCGGGCGAGTTTCTCAACCTGGGTCGCCCCGAGCCCGATCCGGAGTGGGGCGTCGCCCCCGGGCGGGCCTACTCCAACGAGATGGTCGCGGCGCCGGAGCTTCACGGCGCCTTCATCTACGGCGAAGGCGTGCATGGCGCGACCACCGAGCGCATGGGTCGAGAGTTCTACAACGACGACCTCTTCTTTTACGACATTGCCCAGCATCGGTGGGTCTGCGTCCATCCGGGCACCGACATGGAGCGAGTCCTCCGCACCGTCGACGAACGCGGCTTCGAAGTGACCAGCGACGGC